>JAYYPZ010000085.1:0-4575 GCA_036128775.1 Bacteroidota bacterium | reverse complement strand
GGGGGTAGGAGTTTTATCAATGACTCAAAGGCAACCAATGTAAACTCTACGTGGTATGCATTAGAGGCCATGACTTCTGACGTGGTTTGGATTGCTGGAGGAGTTGATAAAGGGAATGACTATTCAATTCTTGAGGGGCTCGTTCATCAAAAAGTGAAGTCTCTTGTTTGTATTGGCGCGGACAATCGTAAACTACATGAGGCTTTTGCCAAGCATGTCGGAATCTGTATCAACGTTTCCTCGATGGCTGAGGCTGTTCAAGTCTCTTATCAGTTCTCTGATCCGGGGGATAGCGTTATTCTCTCTCCTGCATGTGCTTCCTTCGATCGATTTTCCAATTATGAAGATCGTGGAGATCAATTTAAACAGGCCGTGCGTGAGTTATGATATCAAGGTATAGCCGTTTAATACAAGGTGACCGTGTAATATGGTTTGCCGTTATAATGCTTTCCATTTTTGGTATGCTTGCGGTGTATTCTTCCACAGGGACCTTAGCCTATAAGTTGCAAGATGGCAATACAGAACATTACTTGGGGAAGCAATTTCTAATGGCCGGTATTGGTCTATTGTTGATGTGGTTTTTTCATCTGTTACCCTATCGATTATTTGCTCAAAACATCTTTTTCCCATTCTTTGGATTAAGTATTTTTCTTCTCATTCTTGTTCTTTTCTGGGGTAATGATATTAATGATGCCCGCCGGTGGGTGAGGGTTTTTGGCATAAGTTTTCAGGTGTCTGACTTTGCCAAGATTACGCTGGTGATGTACTTAGCTCGGTATTTATCCCTTAAACAAGATACGATCAAGTCCTTTAAGGAAACTTTTGTGCCAGCAATCGCCTTTATTGTTGGTATATGTTTTCTGATTGCAATCCATGATTTGTCTACGGCAGTCATTCTTTTTGCAACCTCCTTTATCCTCTTATTTATTGGCCGCGTCCATTTACTTCAACTTTTCAGTGTTGCGGCACTCATGCTCTTGGTAGCAGTTCTTTTTATATTTTTTCTAAAAAATACACCCGATACTAACCTCGAGAGTGCGGGACGGCTCTTGACTTGGAAACACCGAATCGAAGGATATTCTAATCCCAGTGAAAAGGCGATGGATATGTACCAAGTCCGACAGGCCGAAATCGCCATTGCACGAGGGGGAATTTTTCCCAACGGTCCGGGTAACTCAAAACAGAAAAACTTTTTACCGCATCCCTACTCAGATTATATCTATGCAATCATCATTGAAGAGTATGGTCTGTTAGGGGGGTGTGTGATTATACTCCTATATCTTATCATACTTTTTCGAACCATTCGCATGGTACTCAAGGCGCCCAAGGCTTACCCCGTTTTTCTTGCGTTTGGATTGTGTCTTTTAATTGTATTTCAGGCATTTACAAATATGGCGGTTGCCGTAAATCTTTTTCCTGTTACCGGGCTTACCCTTCCTATGGTAAGTATGGGGGGCAGCTCTATGATTTTTACAAGCATTGCCATGGGAATAATTCTTAGTGTGAGTCAGGAGGTCAATCAAGACAAGCAAGAGGTGGAGGGCAGTCAGGTGAAACATATAAATCGCATATAAATTATGGCTGCAAGACTTCCTCTACGCATTATACTAAGTGGTGGTGGCACAGGAGGTCATGTTTACCCTGCTATTGCTATTGCTGATGCGCTGAAGGAGTTGCCCTATGAGGTTGAAATTCTTTTTGTTGGAGCCAACGGCAAGGTTGAAATGAAAAGGGTTCCGGAGGCGGGTTATTCTATTGTGGGTCTTCCTGTACGCGGAATCCAGCCTGGTTTTTCCATGGCCAATTTGCTTTTTCCCTTTCGGCTTTTGATAAGCTTCGTTAAAGTCTACAAGGTTTTGAAATCCTTTAGCCCCGATGCTGTCATTGGTCTAGGAGGATTTGCTAGTGGGCCCTGTTTAAAAATGGCTCAATGGATGGGGATTCCAACGTATCTGCAGGAGCAAAACGCAGCACCAGGTAAGACCAATAGACTTCTTGCAAAAAAGGTTAAGGCAGCTTTTGTGGCCTATCCTAACATGCAACAATACTTTACAGAGACATCGTTAGAAATTACGGGAAATCCCATTCGTTCCACGGTGGATCCTTCGATTTCGAAAGAAGAAGCATGTGAATACTTCGATCTTGATTCCACGCGCCCTATAGTATTTATGACGGGTGGAAGTTTAGGGGCGCAAACCCTCAATGATAGCATGGCCTTAGCACTTCCTGTGTTTCAAGAAAAGGGAATTCAAGTGCTATGGCAGTCGGGTTCCTATTATTATGAGCGGTTTAAAGCTCATCATGGTGAAGGTGTTAAGGTGATGGCTTATGTTGATCGAATGGATTTGGCCTATTTGGCAGCGGATGTTATTGTTGCTAGAGCAGGTGCTTCGACCATTTCTGAGTTAGCCTTAATTGCTAAGCCCTCCGTTTTAATCCCATCCCCTAATGTTACTGAAGATCATCAGAACAAAAATGCACAAGCTATGGTGGATGCTCGGGCCATACTTAAAATTTCCGATGAGGATGCCCGAGATAAAATGGGTCATGAAGTGATTCATTTGTTAGAAGACAGGATGCGGCAAGAAGAGCTGTCTATTGCGCTTGAGCAATTTGCCAAACCTTATGCAGCCCACGATATTGTGCAATACATTGTAAAAGAATGCAACCTTCCACATTACTTACATCAACATGATTTAACCCAAGTTCGTCACATATATCTTATTGGAATTGGTGGTGCAGGGATGAATACGCTTGCCCACTATTTTCTCAATCAGGGGGTTGATGTATCTGGATATGATCGCAAGGCTACCTCTATAACTCAGCACTTGGAGGCTAGAGGTGCACGAATTGGATATACCTTGGATGATGTAATTCCTGCATCGGTTGATTTAGTGGTATACACTCCTGCTATAAGTAAGGATAATCCTGTGTTTTTACAAGCCGTTCAGCGCAAGTCCATAAGCCTGTTAAAACGCTCAGAGTGCTTGGGTTTATTGACGCAAAATCGAACGACTATAGCTGTTGCGGGAAGTCATGGTAAGACAACCATTACCTCTATGATTGCCCATATATTCTTGGCTAATTCTAAGCCAATCACAGGATTTATCGGAGGACAATTTGTTGGTCAAGAAGGAGGACTAGTAGGAGACGGAGATATCTTTTTGGTCGAAGCCGATGAGTTTGATCGTTCATTTTTGCACTTAAGACCGAACACGGCAGTTATATCAACGATCGATGCCGATCATTTAGAAATCTATGGTGATTTACAAGGTGTTCAACGTGGATTTGAGTGTTTTATTCGTCGCATTGCCTCCGATGGACATTTAATTCTTGGCCCTGATGTCAGTATTCCTAGATCGTGTAATCCCAGTCTATCTCGAGCAACCTATGGATCCTCCTCTCAAGGGGATTGGAGGTTGAGTAAAGCTCAATGGGATGGTGATGCCTTTACCTATTTCTTTACCGCAGGAGGTAAGGAGTACAGCGGTAAACTTCCACTCGGAGGTATTCATAATGTAAAAAATGCCATAGCATCTATTGCGGTGGCTCAAAATCATAATCTTTCAATTAAAAGTGCTATAGACGCGTTATCAACTTTCCCCGGCGTAAAACGCCGTTTCCAAGTTATAACAGGTGGAGGGGGATGGACGTATATAGATGACTATGCCCATCATCCAAGTGAGATTACAGCCTTAATTCACGGACTGCGAAGTATGGAACCTAGTTGGCCAGTGGTTGTGATCTTTCAACCCCATCTGTTTACTCGAACGCAAATGCTCGCCAAGGAGTTTGGTGAGGCACTAAGTGCAGCAGACCAAGTGATTCTTCTTCCGATTTACCCGGCTCGTGAAGAACCTATCGAGGGGGTTACTAGCGCATTAGTTGCTGATCACGTTACGGTTTCTTGCAGAACACTACAACATGATAAAGAGGAAGTGTTGTCTCTTGTAGACACTTTACCTAAGGGCTTTGTCATCTCTGCGGGAGCTGGCGATATCTCCGCATTGATTCCTTCCATTCAGCGAAAACTTGATTTGACCTATGGTAAAGCGTAAGATTTTTTCTCGAGCGCAATTGCTCAATACTGCGTTTATTCTTCTTGGAATTGTAGCGCTATTGTCCTTTTCAGAAATGGATCGTTTTTGGATGCAAAGTGCTGTAAATGAAATAGATATACAATTAAGTGAAGGCGATCATGCTATGATTGATGAGGCTTTTGTTCTTGCAATTCTAACCGAGGAATATAATGTTCAAGTGGGTAAAACCAAGCGTGCAGTGATTAAGGAAGAGGTGATAGAATCAAGATTGTCCAATTCCCAGTGGATTGACAATGCGGAAGTTTATTTGAACAATGAGGGAATTCTCTCTGTAGCCATTCAGCCAAAGCATGCACTCTTCCATATTATAAACAATCATGGTGTTCAATACTATGTTGACAAAAATGGCAACTCAGCCCCCGTATCTGATATCTTTATAGGAAAGCTATTAGTGTGTTCTGGTAGTATACCGGATGATCACTTTTGGGCTGAATTTTCTTTGAAAAATACATTGAGAGAATATGCTGAATCGATA
>JAYYPZ010000084.1:0-14277 GCA_036128775.1 Bacteroidota bacterium | reverse complement strand
AGGCGCTTGGATTCAAGCCCAATGGGGACACAATGGTCAATTCATGGTTCTTGGGCTGATATTTATTGCTGCCATAAGATTTCTTCGCAAATCAAATGCCTAATGACGACGTCTCAGATTAAACCCTTACCAGAAAACCTTGTCAATCAAATTGCAGCAGGCGAAGTCGTTCAGCGCCCCGCCTCCGTACTAAAGGAGTTGGTAGAAAATGCTATCGATGCTGGGGCGACTGAAATAAAGATTTTTATCGAGGGTGCCGGAAGCCAGCGCATTGAGGTAAGAGATAATGGGAAGGGGATGTCGGCAGAAGATTTAACCATGTGCTTTGTACGACATGCCACTTCAAAGCTTCATGAGGCAGGTGATTTGTTTGCTATAGAAACCATGGGGTTTCGAGGAGAAGCCTTAGCATCCATAGCCTCCGTGGCTCATGTAGTGGTGGAAAGTCGACAACAGGGAGAAGCTACCGGTAATCGCCTACAGATTGAGGGTGGGTCTATATTGACCCAAGAAGAATGCGCTTGTGCCGAAGGAAGTGCCTTTACCGTCAGCGATTTGTTTTCCAATATTCCAGCTCGAAGAAATTTTCTAAAGAGTCATGGAGTGGAAATGAAACACCTCAATACCGCATTCCTTCGGATGGCCCTCATTCATCCCGACATATCCTTTGAATACGTTGTAGATGGACGGCCATTGTATGCTGTCAAGCCCTCTTCAATGCGCAAAAGAATTTGCGATCTTTTTGGAGAGCGAATCAATGAGGGACTTATTCCTGTAGAAGAAAGCACTGAAGTGGTTACCATTCAAGGTTTTATTGGCAAACCAAGTCTGGCAAAAAAAACCAATCAAGAACAGTTTCTCTTTGTCAATGGTCGAGCTATTCGCTCGCCCTACCTTCAACATGCCGTAAAAAAAGCCTTTGAGGGCTTAATTGCTCCCGAACGAAAAGCCAGCTTTTTTATCGCGCTCACGGTGGATGCTAACAAACTCGATATCAACGTGCATCCTGCCAAAGAAGAGGTGAAATTCCAAGAAGAAAAAATCATCTATTCTATCTTATTGGCGGCACTAAAGCATAGCTTATCTAAATTTCAAGTACAGCCCGCTATGGACTTTGACCAAGAGCAAGGTTTAAACACCTATGGTGCATTTGGAGGGGATAAAGAAGATTTTGGTCATGACAAAGCCCGCGCCTTTACATCACACTTCCCCTTTAGCGGAGGAATTGCAAGGCATGGAGAAGGGCGACTGCCAAAAGGAGCTTCCGAATGGACCAATGCCTTTGTCAATCCAGGAGGTTCTGAACAACCTCAGAGCCAACAAGCAAACCTTAACCTTGGAGAAGGGGAAACCATAAAACAACATAGTCATCAAAAAATTGAGCTCTTTGCCAAGAAATACTATGCTAAAAGCATGCGTAATGGGCTTATGGTACTTGATGTACATGGGGCGCTCACAAAAATTCGTTTCGAACAGCTCGAAGCTACCGCTCAAAGTGGACAAGCACCCGCTGCCCAGGGATTGTTGTTTTCTCTGCCTGTAGATCTCCCCACCACGCTTGTTGCAATTATGCGATCCCAACGAGAACTTTGGGAATCTATGGGATGGGGCATTCAGTTTGTACATGACACCCAAATTGAGCTGACCGCTATTCCAAAAGAACTACACCAAGATGATCTTCGAACCTATTTTGATGAAGTGAGTTCCTATCTGGCGGAAAACGAAACGCTGCAATCTGACAAGAAAGCCCTCCACTTCATGGCAACAGCCCAAGCTACGGTGCAGCTCAAGCGCGGAATTTTTACAGAAGAAATGAACGAAATCATTGATACATTGTTTGCCCTTAAGTATCCGGAACGTGGAATTCGAGGACAATTGATCCTCCGATTTCTTCAAGAAACTGATATCCAACAAATGTTACTTAACTCAAATCCCATACCCCCTCCAGATGCAGCGCGATAATCAAATTGTAAGCCATATCATCGGAATCAACGCATTGGTTTGGATTTTCACCTTGGTCATGGAGAGCCAGGGCATACCCCTCAACCTTTATGGTGGAATGTTTTACGCCATGTCGCCCTTGTTTCAACCTTGGCAACCATTAACCCATATGTTTATGCACGGAGGATTTATGCATATTGCTTTTAACATGTATGCACTCTATCTCTTTGGCAGCATTTTAGAGCGCGTCTGGGGTTGGCGACGTTTTCTCTTTTTTTATATGTCTGCAGGACTGGGAGCTGCATTGATTCATCAGATTGCAACAGGGGTCGAAGCGTATATGCTCTTTGATAGTGTTTATCCCGCCGAAAATTGGAGAGAAATGTACATCCCGGTAGTTGGGGCCTCTGGTGCCGTTATGGGTGTAGTCGTGGCTTTCGGCTTACTCTTTCCCAATACCCGCTTGCAGTTGTTGTTTCCCCCGATACCAATTGCCGCAAAATATCTTGTCCTCCTTGTTATCGCCTTTGATGCCTACTTTGTAATTCAAGGCATTGATGATGGCATTGCTCACTGGGCGCACTTAGGCGGTGCCGCCACAGGATTTTTGATCGTGAAAATGTGGAGTTTAAACCGTGATGCTTTTTACTAGGGGCTATGGCTTTGTACGGACGATCAATATGGAATGATTTTACCATAACCCTAAGACAGGGTAATGTGGTGTTATGGCTGATTGCAATCAATCTCGGAATTTTTATTCTGCAGGCCTTTGTCGGAATGATTGGGTTTCTTTTTATGGCGGATAGTGCGGTCTTCGAAACCTTTTATCAGAGTTACTTTTATGCGCCCTCTAGCCTAGACAGCCTTCTCTACCGACCTTGGACGGTATTAACTTATGCCTTTTTTCATGCAGATTTCTGGCACATTCTCTTTAACCTTCTTTATCTCTATTGGTTTGGCCGAATTTTTCAAGTGTATCATAGTGAAAAGAGGCTACTTAACTTATATCTTCTAGGAGCTCTTGTTGGAAGCGCCTTCTATATAGTGTCTTACAATACTTTTCCCGTATTCGAACAGGCTAAGCATCAAGCCTATCTCCTCGGGGCGTCAGGAGCAGTATGGTCCATTATAGCTGCCGCAATGGCAACAAATCCAGCGTATCGCATTCGGCTTTTTATCATCGGCTCCGTGCCCTTGTGGGGCATTGTGCTCTTTATGTTTGGCCGCGATTTGTTGTCCTTTCAAAGTAATCCCGGGGGGATTCTTGCGCACTTCGGAGGAATGATTACAGGCTTCAGCTTTGTTGGGCTGTATCGAAGAGGGTATAATATTATAGGATGGATGTCTTGGCCCAGAGAGCGCATCGCTTCTTGGCGACTTAGTCGACAGAGCCGACGTCAATACAGTGCTCGAGTTCAGCGACAGGCCAACTTTCAAAGCAAAGGGAAAAATAGAAGATCTTCAAGCCATCCTAGCGGACAAAGTGAGCAAGAGCAGCTTGATATGATTTTAGACAAAATATCAGCCAAAGGGTATGACACCCTTTCCAAGGAGGAAAAAACATTTCTGTTTAACCAAAGCAATAAAAAGTAATCGCATCCCATGGATTCTCCATCAGAAAACGCAATGCTTCCCGCAAATCCCACAGTCAAAGAGTGGCAACAGGCTGTAGATAACTGGATACAAACTTTAGGCGTGCGTTACTTTGACCCATTGACCAATACCGCCGTTCTTATGGAAGAGGTCGGCGAGTTTGCGCGCATTATGGCCCGCGTGCATGGCGAGCAGAGTTTTAAAAAGCGAGAAGAAAAGCAAGAATGGAAGGTTAAATTGGCCGATGAATTAGCTGATGTCTTATTTGTGCTTACCTGCCTAGCCAATCAACACGATATTGATTTAGCCGAAGCCCTGCAAAAAAACCTCAGCAAAAAGACCGAGCGCGATGCAACACGGCATAAAAACAATACCAAGCTATAAGCTTCTATACATAAAAGCCCTTTTGCCGCAAAAAGACACGCAGTTTTCCCTTTAAGGTAAAATCATCATATGATTTATGGGCCCAAGCCTTGGTCATGCGAATGGTCCAATAGGCTTTTAAATCAGGCCACTCGCCATCAAACTTCGACAACTCTGTCTGAATAAATGTAGGATCTACCTTCTTTGCCATCAAGGCCATTTCTATTTTACGGGGGCCCCACTTGTTGTTGTTGACCTTTCCTCGTACAAAAAGCTCCGCATAACGAGATTCTTTAAGAAAGTCTTCTTGGCTTAGATAGTGCAAATAAGCAGAAATCTGACGTGGGGGGCAACCAAGATTGTGTAGTTTATGTTCAACTTCTTGGATGCATCGTTCTTGATACGCACAATACCGCATTATCTTGCGCTGAATTATTGGATCAAGTTTCTTCATCTACGTTCGAAACTACGCAATAAGGCTCAACACAAATGAAAAATAAACCGGCAATCCTTTATGTTTTCTTGGCCAATGCCATATCGGGTATTAGTCAAGGAATGATGATGATTGCTATCACTTGGTATATCAACAATACGATTGACCAGCCCGATCTATACAATGCCCTGTTTTTGGGATCAAGTATACTCTCGGTTTTTTGGGGGCCTTATGCGGGGAGCCTAATCGACCGATATGACCGGCGTAAGGTCATGATTACCATCAATGTGCTCGGAGGCGTCTATATGATGTTGTGCGCTGCGACGGCCTTAGTATTTGATGATGTTCCCGTCTTTTTGGTTTGTGGAATCTTTATTATGACTGTCGTTTTTTACAATGTTCACTTTCCCAACTTGTATGCCTTCTTACAAGAAATTGTCCCGCCAGCCAGTTATGGAAAAATCACAAGTGCTGTTGAAATTCAAAATCAATTAGCTTTTGTGCTCAGTGGTGCGCTCGCCGCCGTGCTCTTAGAAGGTGTTCCGGTAGGTGTGTTAGAAGCCCTCCGTTTGCAACAATATGCACACATCTTGGCCCAACCCATAGCATTAGAAAAGCTGATCTTTATCGATGGGTGTACGTATCTCGTGGGTGTATTACTCCTATGGAAAATGAGCTACGTCAGCCTTACTGAGCGAGACAAACGTCCAATTCCAGTGGTAAAAAGACTTCAAGACGGATTAACCTTTCTCAAAGAACGACCACTAATCTTCGTCTTTGGATACTTCTCTCATATTCTTTTTGCGAGCATTATGGTGTGTTCCTTTCTAATTCTTCCTTCTTATATCCGACATATCGTACAAGGCGATGCCTCTGTCTTTGGATTAAGTGAAGGCCTCTTTGCCCTTGGGGCCATATTTGCAGGGATTTTGGTTGACCGTATTTTTAGAAAAAACCGGCTCTTCGGCATTATCCTATTCCTATTACTTGGCGCAACAATCTATTCCGTATTGTTTTTCTCCCAAAGCGCCATCGTTCTTTTAGTGATGTATCTCTTTTTAGGGATGATGAATGCCAGCACGCGGATCCTTCGCACAACCACTCTTTTTCAGCTTGTGCCCAATAAAATTATTGGCCGGACCAATAGCTTTTTTGGTGTGCTTAATACCGCAACTCGCATACTTTTTATCATTATTATTAGTCAAATCGCCTTTTTCTCGGACAACCCTGACCGATCCATGGGCTTTCTTATGGTCATGTTGCTTATTGCGGCAACCGTTCTTGGATTGAACTATAAAAAAATCCAAGATTTTAAAAAGAAAACGACCTTTGACTAAAGTATAACTCCTTTTGCCATGTCCTCAAATACCTGGGCTATTATCATAAATCCACAAAGTGGTGCCGGAAAAACCCAAAAAAAATGGCGCCAAATTGATGCAGAGCTGCTGGGCCTGGAAGTCGACTATAATCTTCATTGGACAGAGTCTGCTGGGCACGCCATCGAGATCGCCCAACAATGCAGGGCTAAAGGATACACTAAATTTTTTGCCATAGGTGGGGATGGTACGATTCAAGAAGTGGTCAATGGGGTATTCGCTCAAGGATATTCCGATGAATTCGTCTTTGGCGCCTTACCCATGGGCACGGGAAATGACTGGATGCGTCAATACATCGACAAGGCCTCCATTGCTGACTACCTATCCGCGTTGAAGGAAAAAAACCTCTTTGAACAAGATTTAGGGATAGTCCAAAGCGGAGGAGGTAAGAGCCGATACTTCATCAATTTTTTCGGTGCCGGGTTTGATAGTCAAGTTATTCTAGAATCTGTCAAATACAAACGATGGGGTGCTATTGCATATGAAATGGGGCTTCTTTCTGCACTTTGGAATTATAAAAGTCCAATGGGAAAAATTTCAACCAACGATCAAAATCTATATCACGGAAGGTTGTTTATGATGATTGCTTCCATTGGACCCTATGCGGGTGGAGGCATGCAACTATGCCCAGCGGCCATTAACAATGACGGTATATTAGACCTAACGTATATAGAACACCTTGGAAGGATGAATGTAATTGCCAATACCCGTCGACTTAAAACAGGCAGCATTATTCACCACTCTAAAGTGCACACTCACAGGGGGGATTCGTTTACTATTGAAAATCTGAGCAGCATGGAACAAACCGCCCTGCGAGGTGAAATTGACGGAGAGTATTTTGGAGATGGGCCGTTTACTGTCGGCCTGGCCCCATTTAAACTCAAACTTAGTCTTCCCGCTAACGCGTCTTAAACGATAAGACAACGCCTAGGTCTGCGCCCTTCAGTTGGTCGTTTAGTGTCATTGATCCCGAAGAATTCCAGGTAAATCCTGAATACATACCGATCCCCACAAAAGGAATTGGATAATATATTGCCTCGACTTTGGGGTAGAGATAAAAGGCATTTTGGCGCTCTTTTAACGAAGAGGCGTTTCGATAGGAGGAGAGCATACAACCAAGCATGACAGTAGGCGTCACTTTGAGGGATTTAAAGTTGAGAACGTTTACCCCTGCCTCAAGGCCTACAGCGTGATTCGTCCATTCGCTAACAGGGACTGGATTCCCTTGAATAACTAATGAGGGCCGAAGCGCCATCATAGAATAGGTCGGGCCAAATCGAAACCATTTCTTACCCAATCCAAGATGGAGTTGATAGTTGGATAATCGCTCCTGCTGGCCAAAGATTACGGCTCCGCGTGCTTGAAAAGTAAGGGTGGTTTGCGGACTTATAAGTCTTGCGGCCTGGCCCACTTGACCAGAAGCGCCTAGGGTACAAACCAACATGACAATGAGGATAAGATGACGTTTCATAATACGAAGAAACATAATCAACTTGTAACTTCAAAAGGTGTTTGCGATAGTTGATTTAGAATCCACAGGAGGAAAGCCCGCCGACGACAGAATCATGGAAATCGCCATTGTCCTTCATGATGGGCAAAAAATCGTAGACCAATATGAAAGACTCATCAATCCTGAGCGCGATATTCAAGAATTCGTACAACGGTTAACTGGAATAAAGGGGTCGATGGTTGATGCAGCCCCCAAGTTTTCTGTCCTTGCCCAAGAAATCGACAGCCTCACCCATGACTGCATTTTTGTAGCACACAACGTTGGTTTTGACTATCGCATGGTGCAATCGGCGTTTAAACGCCATAAAATGTCCTATAAGAGGCCAACCTTGTGCACGGTAAAGCTTGCACAGGCACTCATGCCATCATCAGAGAAATACAATCTGGATCATCTTTGCAAATCACTCAACATAGACAACACCTCCCGACATCGCGCAATGGGAGACTGTAAGGCTACTGCCGAACTACTACATCTCTTTATTGAGTCGCACGGAATAAATACCGTAATGGATCACGTCGAAGGGGGTGTACGCGCCTGATTTGCTTGGTTCTTAATCCTACGGCCAGTCTCCGAAAACACCTTGTTGAAAGTCGGTTATAGCCTGGCGTATTTCCTCTTCAGTGTTCATGACAAAAGGACCATATGAAACTATGGGCTCTTTGATTGGCTCCCCTGCTAAAAGCAGAACTTTCGCATCCCCTTCAAGGGCTCTAAGTTCAAAAGATGCCGCATCATGATTCAATACAGCAAAGTGATCCTTCGCCACCTCTTGGTCTTCATTAACGACCAAACCGCCTTCCAGCACCAAAAGCCCAATATTCCATTCACTTGGAAAGCTAAACGGCACAATATCCTCTCCAGACAGATGAACATTACTTATGTGCAACGGGCTAAAGGTTTCTGCAGGACCATGAGCATCGCCATAGCTTCCTGCAACAAGCTCCACCAAACTATTGCCCCCAACGGAAACGTTAACTAGAGAATCTTTCAATATCGGTTGGTACTTAGGTTGGGACATTTTATACTTGGCAGGAAGATTTACCCAAAGCTGTACCATCTGAAAAATGCCACCTTCTTTCGAATAGCTTTCACTGTGAAATTCTTCATGCAATACACCAGAGGCGGCCGTCATCCATTGAACATCTCCTGGACCAATAACTCCACCACCGCCTTTATTATCTCGATGTGCAATCTCTCCTTGATAGGCTATGGTTACTGTTTCAAAGCCTCTGTGTGGGTGAACATCTACCCCTCGCGGGGTCGAGGCAGGAGAAAAGAAATGAGGAGCATTATAATCCAGCATGATAAATGGATTCATGCGTGTTGACCGAATGGGGCCCCTTGGAGTGATTAATGAATGAACTCGAAACCCATCACCGACAAAATGGACAGGAGGTGGGCTGAATATTGAGTCGATGGTCCGCGAATCTTTCATAACGTCTTTTTTGTTAAAGCCTTTATAGGAGAGATTAACACTCTCCGATTGAATTGGTTTGGAAAGGAAGGCAAAAAGTGCAAATCCCACCGCAAGAATACTCAGTTGTTTGTAGTTGGTGATGTTTATCATTGTATAGCTTCAAAATAACCTGTTGATCGATTTTTCTTTACCATACCCGCCTTATAGTACTTACCGTTCATCGCCACGTACACCCCTTGACTTAGGACCTGAGCAAAGGCCAGGGCACTTCCTAAATTAAATAGGGCATCACTTGCCCCAAAAGAATAGGGAATCATAGCGCCAGTAAGTACAATGGTTTTTCCAAGATCAAAGGATTCCAAAAACGAGGCTGTCTCTGCTATAGAGTCTGTTCCATGGGTTATAACAATGCGTTTATGCATAGATTTCTTCAAAACATCAGCAATAGATTCTCGGTCTTGATCAACAATGTCCAGGCTATCTTTTAAGAAGACGGTTTGCGTTTCAGTATCTAGGGTTGAGCGTCCTAAGGTTAAAATGCTGGGGACAAAGGATTCTTGAAATTGTAAGTGGCCCGTGAGCAGGTCATAGGTTTTATCGAAAGTACCTCCTGTACTGAGCACTAGTATCTGTTCCATATTCGTTATTAAGCCGTCTTGTAATATTAAACAAAACCCTTAGTTTTAGTACATGGTAAATAAAGTTGTCTTAGTTGGTCGATTGGGGAAAGACCCAGAGGTGCGACACCTCTCCGATACAAGCTCTGTTTGTAATTTCACCCTTGCCACCAACGAATCCTATAAAGATCGTCAAGGAAATCGCGTTGATCAAACCGAATGGCACAACATAACCATTTGGCGCCCTGGCCTTGTTGGCGTTGCCGAGAAATACCTACAAAAGGGGAAGCTCATTTACCTTGAAGGGAAACTCAAAACAAGAGCCTGGGATGATAAAGAGGGCAACAAGCGCTACACAACCGAAGTCCACGTTGACCAATTACAGATGCTTGAGCGATCACAAGATGCGAGCTCTTCTATGGCCCCACAAAGCAACGCTGGCATGTCCGTCACCCCCCCTCAGGGAAGTCCGTCGGCGACAGACAGCACCGTATCAAATACCCCAAAGGTTGATGATGACCTACCCTTTTGATACTTTTTTTAACTAAATGCTAGACTTTGGATTCAGACCCAGAATTATCCCCTTCTTTCTTTGCTGGTGATATAATACTTGACCTTTTAGCCTCTGCACCTTTCGATTATTATGGTATTCTTCCCATTGTAGTCTGTTGTGTGCTGTTGTTTATGTCCGCCTTGGTATCCGGATCTGAAGTGGCTTTGTTTTCTATCAAACCCACAGACCTTGATGAACTCAATGAAAGCAGTCACAAAACCGACCGTCTGATTGCAACACTCCTCAAAAATCCACGGGAGTTGTTGTCCACCATTCTTATATCCAATTCTATAATCAATGTGTTGCTTGTAATTCTTGCTAGCCGCTTGATCCAATCACAAATCCAGCAAATGCCTATTTCTGGGGAATCATGGGGAATTCCAAATCATGATTTAATAGAATTTGCCCTCATTACGTTAGGGATTACCAGTTTGCTTGTGCTCCTTGGAGAGGTTACGCCAAAAAGCTTGGCACACCATAGAAATCTAGCCTTTGCAAGAGCATCTTGTCGATTTCTTGCTGTGGCGCGCGTGTTGTTTTGGCCCCTTGTTGTCGTGCTCTCAAAAAGTGGCATATGGCTAGAAAAACGAATGGTGTCGGACAATGCCTCGATAAACCTAGACGAGATCGAACGCGCTATTGAGCTATCAAAAGATTCAATTGGCGAGCACCAGTCTGATGTGTCTATGCTCAAAGGGATTGTTAATCTCGGAGCGCTATCAGTAAAAAACACCATGACACCAAGACTTGACATGGTGGGTTTAGATTGGACGCTAACGAGCCAAGAGGTACTCGACACGCTCCTCAAACATAAATATTCTAGACTCCCTGTATATGAAGGCTCCCCTGACCAAATTAAGGGCATCCTTTATGCTAAAGACTTTTTTGCAAAAATGAAGGACCAAAATCCTCCCAAAGAATGGCATAGTCTTCTGAAGAAGGCCTTGTTTCTTCCCGAGAACCAACGAATTGATGATGCCCTTAGAAGCATGCAACGTGAGCGCAAACACATGGCTATTGTCATTGATGAGTATGGGGGAACCGAGGGCTTGGTTACCCTTCAAGACATCCTAGAGGAGGTTTTTGGTGAATTCAGAGATGATGTAGAAAACAGCAGTATTGCCTTTCAGCGAATTGATGAAAAAAATTATGTGTTTGAGGCCAAAACCACCCTGAGTGATGTTGCGAAAATTGTACCATTAGAAGAATCCTATCTTTTGGAGCTGGGCGGGGGAGCAGACACACTGGGTGGACTAGTCTTAGAAGAATTAGGCGAAATACCACAGCGTGGAGATGAGGTCGTTAAGGAGGCATTTAAATTGCGTATTTTATCCCTTGATCGTTATCGTATCAAACGTGTTCATTTGACTCTTTTTGATTGATTATGGCATACAAAAACATACTTTTTATCTCCTTTCTGTGGTTGGCTTGTATTGGATGCTTTCATACCGAACCGCCTGTTCGAATTAAACGCTTGCCCAAGCTTTTTACTCGGGTTGATTTGCCAGAGGCCGCCTATACAAATACCAAAGAAAAGGGCGCACCCCTCTCCTACGAAGCAAGTGAATATGCCGAGCTCACAACTAAAACCCATCCTGCGTTAGACTCTTGTTGTGATTCAACAAACCTGCTTCCTTGTTGCAAGGATTATTGGTTTGATTTGTACTATCCATCGTTTGATGCAACCCTCAATTTCACCTATAAGAGTTTAAATTTTGATGGCGTGTCCGATCATATCAAAAGCGACTTCATCATGAGCAGTTTTGTAAATACAAATAATCGCAGAGCACAAGTAGAAGAACAACAACAAGGGAGTACGCCTCAAGGATATTATTATGAGCACTACAGCTACGCTGAGGCCGGCGAGCCCGAGATATTTTTCATTGCCGATACCCTCGGACAACATTGTTTATTAGGTTCATTAATTTTTAACTCCGCGGGGCAAAGCTCTGATTCTTTATCCCCTTACATTTCTTTTATTCAAAAGGATATAGAACATTTTATTTCCTCTGTGACCTTTCACTAAGCGCTTAACTCGATGTCTCTTTCGCGTTTTTGTAAAAAACCAGCCCTCTCCGCCCTAGAGAATGATTTTAACATTCGCTCTATCCAGGACCTCGTCTATTGTTTTCCTTTTCGCTATGAAAAACGGGAAAGCCTAGAGGATTGGAAAACATTAAATCAATACATCGGCCAGACTATTGGCCTTTCAGGGAAGGTATTAGATGCTAAGCTTGAAGGACACCCCCGCAGACAACGACTTCGCGTGCGACTCAGCCAATCAGGAGTATTTTTGGACCTGGTATATTTCAAACACGCTCAGTGGATGATTAAGAAGTTTGCCCTTGGCCAACCGATAGCCATTATGGGAAAGCTACAAGCTCACAAAGGAAAACTCACCATGGCTCATCCAGAGATTATTCCAAGTGCCTCGCTAAAAAAAGACACTGGTCTTGTTGCCGTATACCCCAGCAGCGAAAAGCTAAAGAAAGCTGGGTTAGATAGCAATGGAATGGGAAAGCTCATTCGACAAGTGCTTAAGGAGGCCGATGCTCAAGAATTCCAAGAGCGTTTACCCGAATATCTAATGCAACATTTTGGGCCCAAAAGCAGACTTGAAGCATTGCAAAGTATTCACAAACCAGCAAGTTTTGAGGATGCCCATTTGGCCTTACAATATTTCAAGTTTGAAGAAATCTTCTGGTTTAAGTTTCAGCAGGAAATTGCCAAAAGACAAGTAGGCAAAAAGTCTTCTGATGTGTTGTTTTCCACTATAGGGGAGAACATCAATACCTTCTACCAAAAGATACTTCCCTTTTCACTCACCGGGGCACAAAAACGCGTGATTAAAACCATTCGCGAGGACACGGCTTCCGGCCGTCAAATGAACCGATTGCTTCAAGGTGATGTAGGGAGCGGAAAAACCATTGTGGCTTTTTTTGCAGCGCTTCTTGCCATTGACAATGGTTACCAAGTGTGCTTAATGGCGCCTACCGAAATCTTGAGTCAACAGCATTTCGAAGGCCTTCAACCCTTTTGTCGCAAACTTGGCCTCCGTTGTGCCCTGCTTACTGGGTCTACTCCTGCAGCAGAGCGAAAAACTCTTTTACTAGGCACTAAGTCTGGACAGATTGATCTCTTGATTGGAACCCATGCATTGTTGGAAGACCGTGTTCAATTTGAATCCCTTGGCTTGGCCATCATCGACGAGCAACACCGATTCGGAGTGGCTCAGCGCGCAAAACTTTGGGCTAAGAACTCACAGCCGCCCCATATCCTTGTTATGACCGCCACCCCTATTCCGCGGACACTTGCCATGACCCTATATGGAGATTTAGACGTTTCCGTAATTGATGAATTGCCGCCGGGTCGCCAACCCATAAACACCTCTTGGGAAAAGGACAGCTCGCGATTAAAAGTATTTGGCTTTATAAAGGACCAAGTGGATCAAGGGCATCAAGTGTATGTCGTATACCCGCTAATCGAAGAGTCTCAGAAACTTGACCTCAAAGATTTACAAGATGGGTACGAGAGCTTAGAGCGATACTTTCCCAAGCCACAATATCAACTTGGTATAGTGCATGGGCGCATGCACCCCAAGGATAAAGATTTTGAGATGAAGCGATTCGCCTCGAAGGAAAGCCAAATTCTTGTGGCCACCACGGTGATTGAAGTCGGCGTAAATGTTCCCAATGCGACAGTAATGGTTATTGAAAATGCAGAGCGCTTTGGTCTTTCTCAATTACATCAATTGCGGGGAAGGATTGGACGCGGTAGTGCAAAATCCTATTGTATTTTGTTAACCTCTAATGAGATTTCCGAAGTGGCTCAACGCAGAATGCAAATTATGACCGCAAGTCAAGATGGCTTCCGCATTGCACAAGAAGACCTTCTCATCCGCGGACCTGGAGATATTGCAGGAACAAAACAAAGTGGCCTCCTCGATTTTAAAGCCATTGACCTGGCTAACGACACAAATATTGTGCACTCCGCTGCCGAATGGGTAAAAGCTATACTCGACAAAGACAGTATGCTTGAGAAAAAGGAAAATCTTGTACTTCGAAACCGTTTGTATGAACTTAAACCGAAGTGGTCTTGGTCTGAAATTAGCTGATCATTACCGGCATCACCAACATGGTGATTTCCTCACCTGATTCCTGGTTTTTAGGCAATAGCAGCCCTGCACTACTCGGTGAAGAAAGCTTGAGCTCCACTTCCTTTCCTTCAAGCACACCCAACATTTCGATCAAGAATCGAGCGTTGAAACCAATCTCTAAGTCGCTTCCCTCAAATTCTGCTGGTACGCTTTCGTAGGCCTCATTAGCAAAGTCTAAATCCTGAGTACTCACCTTAAGTTGCCCCGCCTGAACGTTTAAGACGACCTGGAAGGTTGTGCGGTTCGAAAAGAGCGATACACGCTTTAACATATTCTGAAAGGTGATACGATCTAAACTCAGTCGATTATCATTTTGCA
>JAYYPZ010000083.1:0-17546 GCA_036128775.1 Bacteroidota bacterium | reverse complement strand
GCCAACTTGATGTCGCGAAATATTCGGGAGAGATTCCCTGAGGATTCAGGGTGCTTGGCTTGCTCTTCGGCAATGAACTGAGATAGGGTGACGACTTGGTGCATGGGCATAATGACTATTTTTTTCCGTGAAGTAAATAGGATTTTATAAATGGATTGAGTTCTCCGTCTAATACCTTTTGTGCTTGAGAGGTTTCATGGTTAGATCGTGTGTCTTTGACGAGCTTGTAGGGGTGGAGGACGTAATTCCTTATTTGAGATCCCCATTCTATTTTCATTTTTCCTGCTTCGATTTCAGCTCGTGCTTCATTTTGTTTTTGTATCTCTAATTCATAGAGTTTCGATTTGAGCATCTTTAGTGCGGTTTCGCGGTTGCCGTGCTGAGAACGGCTATCCTGACATTCTACAACAAGCCCAGAGGGCTTATGTCTGACACGTACCGCTGTTTCCACCTTGTTAATGTGCTGACCTCCTGCGCCTGATGCGCGGAAGGTATCCCAGTCAAGGTCGGAAGGGTTAATCTCAATTTCTATGGTATCATCGACAACGGGATAGACAAATACCGCCGCAAACGAGGTGTGCCGTCGTCCACTAGAGTCAAATGGCGAAATACGTACTAATCGGTGCACTCCATTTTCTCCTTTCAGTTGGCCATAGGCAAACTCTCCTTGAATTTCAAGAGAAACGGATTTAATCCCTGCCACCTCACCATCGCGTGTATCCAGGGTAGTCACCTTAAAGCCATTGTTTTCCGCCCACATGGTATACATGCGCAGAATCATGGCTGCCCAGTCATTGGACTCGGTTCCTCCAGCACCGGCATTAATCTCGAGGATAGCGTGTAAACTATCTTCTTCCTTGCTGAGGGTCGACTTGAACTCCAACTCATCCAATTGGTTTTTGGCTAACTCAAAGGCTTCTTTTACTTCCTCTTCGGTGCTTTCGCCAGCACTATAAAATTCTTGAAGTACTTCAGCATCATCAAGCGAGGACACGACTACATTGTACAAGTCAATCCAATACTTGTCTTTGCGCATGGCCTGCATAATGGATTCTGCTTTTTTGGGATCATCCCAAAAGCCATTTTGCATGGATAAGCGCTCTTTTTCCCTTACATCAAAAGTTTTCTTATCGATGTCAAAGGTATTGCCCAAGGGAGTGAAGATGCTCGCGGAGGGCTTTGCGTTGTTCTGACGTCATGCATTAAAGATATTGAGACTTTAGAGAACTTTTGGAGTCTATAAATGCCATTATCAACGATTGAGGAGTGTAGATATGGTTGAACAGATTGATACGGCCTGTTGGCAAAGATTATCGGTACTTAGGCTATGCTAACATTGTTTTTACCTAGTTTTTGGACAAATTAGATGTATGAAAAATATTATTCTTTCTTTTTTGCTTGCAGGATTTGTAGTCACTGCGAGTGCGCAAAGTCTTATAAAATTCAAGCCTATCGGATTGGATTACCAGCGCACCTCGGTAACCGTGCCGTTTTTTGGTACGCTAACCGCTTCCACAACACCTTGGGAAATGGGCTTTGGTCTTGAGCATGGTCTCAACAATACGCTATCCATAGGTACTACCGTAAATTATGCCTTGGGAACATCTATGCTGAGTTTTGTTCCAGAAGTGAGGGCTTACCTTACAGGCTCTGAGGCAGTCAGTGGTTTATATGTCGGTGGTTACGGTGGTTTGGCGCTTTTAACTGGAGGGGGAGCTGATGCAGTAGGTATGGCAGGAGCTTCGCTTGGATTCCAAAAAGCTATCGGTGATCGTATCACGATGGATGTAGGAACAGGATTTGGCGGACAGTTTAGAGGAGGATCATCTAATATCAATATACGTCCAGGTGTAACCTTTGGCTATATGCTCTACTAAAATCAAACTTTGTATAACGAAACGATTTGTAAACCCTGCCGAAGCAGGGTTTTTTTATGGCTACATTTGACATGCATATATGCACTGGTTGACAACATTATGGCAAGACTTCAAACAGGGAAAGGAATCAATTATTCCCATGGCCCTGTGGCGTATATCCTTTGGACTGCTCTTAGTCGTCGAGGCCTGGGGAGCAATCGCTACGGGATGGGTGCGTAAGGCCTTTATCGAGCCTAAGTTTCACTTTGTACACCGCCCCTTTGATTTTCTTCAACCCTTAGAGGGCGAAGGGATGCTCTATGTTTTCATAATCATGGGGATTTTAGGCTTAGGAGTTATGCTCGGGTGGTTCTACAGGATTTCGGTAACCGCATATTTCTTCCTGTGGACCTATGTCTATCTGATGCAAAAGGCAAGCTACAATAACCATTACTACCTTATGGTTTTGCTGTTGTTTTTAATGATGTTAATGCCCGTGCACAGAGCCTTGTCCTTGGATGTGCGTGCTAAGAGGGTCAAGCCATCCAATACTATAGGGAAGTGGGCCCGTTATACCCTAATTGCCCTCTTATTGATTGTCTATACCTATGCCTCATTAAACAAACTTTATCCTGACTGGCTTGCGGCTAAACCCCTTGAGATATGGATGAAGGCCAAAGCGGACCTTCCCATTATTGGGCCTTCCTTACAGGCACCTTGGCTTCCTAAATTACTGGCCTATGGTGGTATATTTTTTGATGGGCTGATTATTCCTATGTTGCTATGGAGGCGAACGCGATGGTTCGGTGTCGTGCTGGCTTTGGGATTTCATTTGGCCAACAGCATCATATTCCAAATAGGAATCTTTCCCTACATGATGATTGGCTCTTTGGTCTTATTTTTCCCTCCTGAGCAAATTCAACGTCGATTTTTCCCAACTCGAGCCCCAGAAGATACAAGCGATGATCCACCCTTGTCTAGATCTATGTTGGTTGTTCTTTTATCTTTTTTAATTATGAATATTCTGTTGCCGTTGAGGCACCACCTTATGCCAGGGGACGTCACCTACACCGAAGAGGGTCATAAAATGTCTTGGCGGATGATGCTGCGCGCTAAGTCAGCAGAGTATCCAAGTTTTTTTGAAGTCGTGGATACGGAAACAGGAGTTCGCCAACGCATCAATGCAGCAGATTATCTGACCGATAAGCAGTTGGCTAAAGTGTTTTGTCTTCCGGATATGACATGGCAGTTTGCACAAATGCTCAAAGAGGATATCAAGCATACCGAACATCGTGACGTTGCAGTCTATGTTACCTGTCGTTGCTCAATAAACGGGAATGAGGCAGTAACAATGTATGATGAAACGGTTGATTTGACCTGCGTGCCATATAGTTTGTTTCAAGCGGATGATTGGATTATTGCGAGTAAATAAATGCTAATTCAAATTGGGATAAAAGGCATCACGGATGTGATAAATTGAAAGTTTGTGATCCGAAAGAGAAAGCGCAACGACATCAAATCGGGAAGCAGTTGACCATTGGATATCATCGCAATAGAATCGAGCTACTTGAACCATGTGGGCTTGCTTTCGGGAATCAACCGCGCTTTCCGGCCATCCATAACGAAGTGACCTACGCGTTTTGACTTCAATAAACACAAGGCAATTCTTTTCAATTCCTACAATATCAATTTCGCTACCGTGATATCTTACGTTTTGATCAATAGGTAAAATGCCTACTTGCCTCAGGTATAACTGAGCCCATCGTTCTCCTATGGTGCCAAGATTGTGCTTCAAGTTTTCACAAACTTATCCCCTTTCATTTGTGCACAATCAATAGGGTAGTTTCCTTAGTTTTTCGTTGAGTTTTCTACTACCTTTGGGCAGTAAGTAATCCATTACTCTAATACCACAACTATGAAACAACTTATTCAAGACTTTACCGATCAATTGCGTGAGGCTAATGCCATTGGATCGAGCTATACATTCATCCATAACTACTCTGAATTCCAAAACATCACCGTCTGTGGTCTTGGAGGTTCGGGTTTTGGTGCTAATCTTATCTATGATTTGTGCCAGGCGGAAATGTCAGTTCCTTTTAATGTTTCAAAAGGGTATACGATTCCGGGGTACATCAATGAGAAAAGTTTAGTTATTGTCTCTAGCTACAGTGGAAATACAGAAGAGACGTTGGAATCCATGGCGCTAGCTGAGGCTGCAGGTGCTCAAATTATTGGTATTACTTCAGGCGGTAAGGTAAAAGCACATTGTGAAGCTAAGGGCTATGATGTGATAACCGTTCCAGGTGGCAAGCCTCCTCGCGCTTGTCTTGGATATAGTTTTGTTCAACAACTCTACATCCTAAAACATGTTGGTCAGATTTCAGCGCGTAAGCTCGATGAGTTACAGTCTTCTATGGTCCTTCTCGATCAAGAGCAAGCATCTATCGATGAATACACCAAAGCCCTCGCTGAAAAACTCTATACAAAGATTCCAATTCTATATTCAGAAGATTCTATGGAATCGGTAGCCATTCGCTTTCGTCAGCAAATCAATGAAAATGGAAAGATGTTGTGTTGGCATCACGTGATTCCTGAAATGAATCATAATGAACTCGTTGGATGGCGTCAGAAAAAAGAAGATTGGGCGGTGATTCTACTGAGAAAAGATTCAGACTATTCGCGGAATCAAGTCCGTATGGAAATCAATAAAACCATTATTGCAGAGTACTGCGATTCTATAACAGAGATTCACGCAAAAGGAGATAACGATATGGAGCGTGCTCTCTACCTTATTCATGTGGCCGATTGGTTGAGCTGGCATTTGTCCGTTTACCGTGAGGTGGACGCGACAGAGGTTAAGGTGATCGACTTTTTAAAAGGAGAATTAGCAAAACAATAAAATCAATTTTATGAATACTATTCAATCTATTGCTTCAGCACTGCTGCTGCTGTTTGCAACGATCTTGGCCACACCGGTAATGGCCCAAGAGGATGGCGAAAAGGCGGGTATCCATTACATTATGTTTAAGATGGACGAAGAGTTAATGAGTGACATCTCAATCACTGTCAATGATCGCAATTTTTTGAATGGATATTCGGAGTCTCCCGTCTTTCCAATGTCCCTGGTTGATTCGGTTAAGGAATACTTGGAGCATGTTGCCGAAGAAGTGCTCGGTGTACCCGCGGAATGCGTGTATAAAGTCAATAGAAGGGGTAAAGAAGTCACCTCTCTTGGTATGAATGGTGAGCTGGAAGGAATGCCAGTGGACCTGTTAAAAGCAGCGCGCAATAGACATACTGATTTAGATTACTTTGTGCGAATCGATGTGAACATCACAGGACGAGGTGGAAAGTGGACCATAAATCCTAAAGATGTCCGCTTTAAGTTAAAACCTACGATTACGCTAAAAATCACACAATTTGATTCAGAGGGTAAGGTGATGTTTTCTGAAAAGCTTAAAGTCAAAGAATTCGGTAAGTTACGAACGCGTGAAGTGACTTCAGGAGATGGTCGAGTCACTGTCCGAAAGAGTGAGATTCTCTACCCAGAAGACATTTATGAAATGTTGCTCGTTGTTGGAGGTCAATACATAGAGACTTACAAGCCTTAATCTCAAATCAACTTACTTAGGTTAAAACTCCTACTTTCGCAGTATGGCAGGAGATAAGGCATACCCAGAAGCGATGGAAACCTTTGAGGTTCAAGCGGCAGGTAATCAAGAACCGCTTCGAGTCGATAAGTTTCTCCTCAATCTCATGTATAAAGTCTCAAGAAGCCGTATTCAGCAGGCCATCGAGGCGAAAAGCGTTTGGGTTAACGGCAAGGAGGTCAAGGCAAACTACAAGGTCCGTCCCAAAGATGTTGTACGGATTGACTTTCCAAGATATCGACCAGATGAAACCCTGATTCCTGAGGATATCCCTCTCGATGTGATGTTTGAGGACGATGATGTCCTTTTAATCAATAAACCTGCAGGTCTTGTTGTGCACCCTGGCGTGGGTAATTGGACGGGCACGCTGGTCAATGCGCTGATGTATCGCTATAAAAATCTTCCTACTCAGCAAAATGAGTATGTCAACAAGGATGAAGAATCAGCAAAAGCAGACGCGAGCCGAGCAGGTATTGTTCATCGTTTAGATAAGAATACTTCGGGTGTTATGGTGGTGGCTAAAACACCCTTGGGCATGAAAGAACTCGCACAGCAGTTTTTTGACCGCACGACGCATCGCAGATACTATGCCTTAGTATGGGGTGAAACAGAGGACGAAGGCCGTATTGAAGGGAATATTGGCCGGGATTTGCGCAATGAAAAGGTATATCGAATCTACAAAGACGGAAGTCATGGTAAGCACGCTGTAACCCATTACAAAACTATTGAACGCTTTGGCTATGTCTCGCTTGTCGAATGTCGATTAGAAACAGGGCGAACCCACCAAATCCGGGTGCATATGGAATCCATTGGCCATCCCTTGTTTAATGATGAGAAATATGGTGGCGATAGAATTCGTAAAGGCACGGTATACGCGAAGTATAAAGCCTTTGTCCATAACGCTTTTCAGCTCTGTCCAAGGCAGGCATTGCACGCTAAAGAATTGGGCTTTCATCATCCGAGAACAGGGGAGTATGTGCTCTACGACTGTCCCTTACCAGAAGATATGCAATCGGTAATTGATAAGTGGCGTGACTATATGCACCACGTGTTATCTAAAAACCTCTAGCCTTTAGGATTCTTGAAGGAATTCATTTACGGCCAGTCGATTGATTTTGCCGTTTTCTAAGCGAGGAATCTTAGGTATTCTTATGACTTTCTTAGGTCGATGATATTTAGGGAAATCAGTGGCATCAAGCACTTGCTGAATCCGGTCTAGCGACTGCTCATCGGATAACTCAATGCAGAGTACGACGACACTACCTAAGGCTTTATCAGGAATGGAAGAGACAATGTGAGGCTCAGCTATTTGTTGTGCGCAACGTACTTCAACTTCTTCTGGACATATCTTTATTCCGCCAGAGTTAATGATAAAGTCGAGCCGGCCTTTCCAGATAAACTGTTTGTCATTGATTAGACGAACGACATCCTTTGTTCTTAGGACTTCTTGCCCGGTAATCGAAGGAGCATGAATCATAAGTTCATCTTGATCACCTTTTGCTACAGAGACATCGGGTAGACAGGTATAGGCCGACTCGTCTCCAACCTTACGCAGAGCGATATGACTTACAGTTTCCGTCATGCCAAAGCTCTGATACACCTTGTTATCCAAAGTCTGAATAAAGGATTCTGTGTCTTGGTCAAACGGGCTTCCTCCAAGCAAGATGGTGCCTAACTGATCAAATTGTTCAGGATTGTTTTCGCGTAGATTATGAAACTGTAAGGGAACAAGGGAGGTGAAGTCAACTGGAGTTTCACAATGCACGAATCGGCTGGGTTCAGTTACAATAACTTCTAGTTGTCCAAGAATCGCTCGATAGAGTAGCATACAACCTCCAATGCGTTCTGCAGAAAGGCAAAGTAGTATTCGTTGACCTGGTTGAAGCTCAAAGAAAGCTAAAGATGCCTGAGCACTCGCTACGATCTGTTTTCGGTGTATGGAGATCGTCTTAGATTTTCCCGTCGACCCAGAAGTTTGAAACGAAAAATGCTCTATCGAAGGATCAAAAAATGATTGTAGGCGTTGATATACATGCTTTTCCCAAGAAGCTAATGACTTCTCGGACTTCGCAAAGGCATCTTGCCACTGCCAATTTTCTTTGTCAAAGCGAAGGTGAAGCATAGATGGAATCAAATTGTTGACTATCCCAAGATAAGGTATCACGTAGCCACAGGTCTTCACCTTGAATTGCTAGTGGGGTTGTAATGTTGTCGACATACATACCGCCCGTTCCTAATCCTTGGGGTATCGATAGATTTAAGTGTCCTGCCCACTGCGCTATGGCATGAAGGCCTAGATTGGACTCAAGTGCTGAGGTTGGCCAATAATCAATGGATAACGGCTTGGCAAGGTGTATCCATTCTTCGCACGCTTCAAATCCCCCTAACAGTGTGGGTTTAAAAATGAGATAGTGGGGCTGAATGGTTCGCAGAAGGTCTTTTTTTTGTTCAAGCTTGGTTACGCCGATCAACTCCTCGTCTAAGGCGATAGGAATGGGCGATTGTTTGCACAGCGTGGCCATAGCTTCCCACTGACCTTGTCGTATAGGCTGTTCGATCGAATGAATATCTAATCGGGATAACTCTTCAAGTTTGGATAAGGCGTTATCTGGTGCAAAGGCGCCATTGGCATCTACACGCAGGGTAAGGGTCTCAGCGCTATATCTTGAGCGTATTCCCTTGAGCAGTTCAATTTCCTTAGTCCAATCGATTGCTCCAATTTTCATTTTAAGGCAAGAAAACCCCTGATCTAACTTGCTATCAATCTGTTCTTGCATAAAGCCTGCATCACCCATCCATATCAGCCCGTTGATGGGAATTCCCATTTTTAATTGATTAAATGATGTGTCGTAGGTGCAAAAACGATGTTTCCCAGCATGGTGGCTACAGCTAAGTGCCATTTCAATTTGTTCTAAAGCAAAAGCTACAGAAGGAAGGTGCTGACACTCGGCAGCCTTGGGAAGGTGTTGATTGGCGTTGGCCTCCGCAATTAAATCGTTGAGTCTACGTTCAAAATCAGGGCCTGCTTCAGGACTTAGGTTGGGGAAAACACCGGCCTCACCCCAGTATACATTGTCTTGGAATTCAAGGCAGATAAAATAGGTCGTTTTCTTATGTAATATGCCTCTTGACGTCCCGGCAGGACGTTTCAGATTCATGTCATATCGACGAGCAGAAAGAGTAAAAGGACTTATCCGAGCCATATATTTCCTACCAAAAATAAGAGTGCAAGCACAAAGCTGCTTAATGCATTGACTTTGAGCAGTCCATCAAGTTGACTTGGATCGGAATTTTTGAGTACGGTTCGGATATTTTTGGCAATAATTGGCAGAGGGACTAAAAAGATATATTGCGGGTTTTCAAAGCCATGCTGAAGGGCATAAGTACCAAAAAGGCCGAAAGGAATCAGAGAAAGCAGGGCGAAGTATATTTTTGATCGTTCATGCCCAAGGTATCCCGCAACTGTTCGTTTATCATGTTTTAAGTCCTCCTCTCGATCTCTCATATTATTTAAGTGGAGTACAGATACAGCTAAAAGACCTGTACCTGACGCGGGTAGGAGTAAGTCAAGAGGCAAGGAGTGGGCCATGCTATAATAGGTGCCAAGCGTCCCTACAAGGCCGAAAAACAAAAAGACAAAGACATCCCCAAGGGCTTTGTAGCCGTAAGCATTTTCTCCCATGGTATAGTTGATAGCACTCCAAATAGATAGTCCTCCTAAGAGATAGAAGGCCACGATGATAGGAATGCTTTTAAATGCGATAAAGATCAATGCAGAACCCATTAAAAAGACAACGGCGCTTGTGATTAAAATGGCCCGTCGCATTTGACTTTGTTGTATTAGCCCAGTAGCTACCGTGCGCATTTCACCACTTCGATTGTCATCACTTCCTTTGATTGCATCTCCGAGATCGTTGGCGAAATTCGAGAGAATTTGTAATCCGGAAGCCGTCAAGAGACAAAGAACAAAGGGAAGTATTTCAAAAGCATTGGCTGAGTAGGCACAAGCTCCGCCTACAAGAACACAGGATAACCCAAGGGGTAAGGTTCTCAGTCGAGCGGCTTGAATCCATGGTTTGGTTTGGTTCACGATGTGAAAATAAGACCATGTCAGGCCTTAGTTATCTATTTCCTGTAAATTTTTTACCTCAGCGAAATACTGCTTGAGTACTGCAGCACTTTGCTGGCCATCTGTTTGCACCACAAGTCCTCTCGCTTTTTTTGAAGGATCGAGTAGCCATTTCATATCCTCTTCCAGCGATGAGGTATCCTTGTTAGCTATACTTTTACGGCTTTCCAATCCAAGGGCTGGCAGCAATTGATGGATTGATACGTTATGAGGCGAGGTGAAACGATGATTTACCGTGGGATGCTTGTCTGGACCAGGAATAATGTTAAAGATGTTTCCTCCACCATTATCAATCACAAGAAGCCTAAAGTTTACTGGCATGTTGATTTGCCATAGTGCATTCGAATCGTATAGCATGGCTAAATCTCCTGTAACACAAAGACATAGCTCGTTGGTTTGACTGGCAAAACCCACAGCAGTGCTCACTTGCCCATCAATACCACTAACCCCGCGATTACCATAGTGATGTTGGTTATTCCAAACAAAAAGCCCAGCATAACGCACCGGTGTGCTATTCCCCCAAAATATATTGGTCTTGGGTTGAATATGTTTCGATAAAACTTGGTATACGCGGTAATCAATAGATTCATTCACTTGATTGATGGTATCGTCTCGCAGCGCTAAACACTGTCTTTCGATGGAATGACAAATCGATTTTCCGGTAGTGTAACTTGTGGATTCTGGTAGATTTTTATCCAGAAAATGTAGGAAGTCTGTAGGTCTTGCTACAATAACTTTAGTCAGGGCTTGGAAGCGGTCCCAATACATCGGACTCGGCGTAATATGCCAGTGTTCGATGTTTTGTTGCCTAAATAAGAACTTAAGTTTTTTAGAAACCACAGCATTTCCCATCGTGATTACAAGGTCAGGGAGCAAGTGGTAGGCTTTATTCTCGTGGATATATTCAACCAATGGATCAACTAATGCGATTCCTGATGTGCAGGACACATTGGCCAAGGTTTCATGC
Organism: Bacteroidota bacterium; assembly: GCA_036128775.1. Lineage (GTDB taxonomy): Bacteria > Bacteroidota > Bacteroidia > Chitinophagales > UBA8649 > UBA8649. The sequence continues at coordinate 6,944 of JAYYPZ010000083.1, read as the reverse complement.
ATTATAAGGACATCTTGACGAGATGCAATCTGCTCAATGATGGACTTCAGGGTATTTGAAGGGGAATGCGAGCCAAGTACAATACCGATGCGCTTGTCCTTAAGTGAGGCTAACTCTTCCTCGTTTACCATCGTTGTTGCGTCGATCGATGACGTAGGGTAGATTTCTTCAATGACCTTTGGAAGGTTTGCATCGTCGTATGGTGCTAAATCGTAAAGCGGTTCACGCAAAGGTATGTTGATATGCACTGGACCTTTAGGTGCTCTCAACGAGGTATTTATGGCTTGAGATACCATACGTGAAGCATACCATCTATCGGCTTGGGTATGCACTTCCACAGGCAGCTGAAAAGATGCCTTTATGAAGTTGGAGTAAATACCTGTTTGATTGATGCTTTGATTTTCCCCTTGATCGATCCATTCATTGGGACGATCAGCGGTTAATGCAATAAGGGGAACTTGCTGGTAGAAGGCTTCGGCGAGCGCAGGACTGTAATTCAGCGGGGCACTGCCACTTGTACATATCATTCCAACGGCTTCGTCCCGTGCTAGAGCGACACCCAATGCAAAGAAAGCGGCACAACGCTCATCGGTAATTGTCATACACTCAATATGTTCTGAGCGATCAAGGGCTATAACTAAAGGAGCCGATCGGGAGCCAGGGGAGAGCATGATGCGCTGTACACCTAGCTTTTCTAGGACGTGAACGAGATCTACAATGTGCGTTTTGCTCGTGTTATGCGTAGGATTTTTTGCCATGGCTTACCCCTTCCTCGTGGTTTGGTTCTACGAATGTAACACCTTGAGCATTGTTTGGGTTTTTTCTTGGGTCTCTAACCACTCATCTCTAGGACTTGAATCTTTTGTAAGGCCTGCTCCTACATGCAATACAGCACAATTGTCAAAGAATTCAGCACTGCGTAGATTGACCCATGCATGACAGGCTGTCTTGTGTCGTAAAGCAAAATATCCGCCGTAGAAGGCTCTTGATTGTCCTTCATGGTTTATAATCCATTGGCTTGCGTCCTTTCTCGGAAGACCACAAAGCGCGGCGGTTGGATGAAGACAATTCAAAATCCCCTCTGGTTTTTCAGTTTGAAAGGATACAGACTGAAATCGATGAAACAGGTGGCCAGCTCTTTTATTGGTTAATGGACTTGGTGCAATGTCTGCAGCACCGTAAGTTGTTAAATCTTGTACAATGCCACCTGTTACCAATTGATGTTCTTCGACTTCTTTGACTGTCCATGGACGGGATAAATCATTGTTTGCTGAGGCTACTTGAGTTCCTGCAAGGGCATCTGTGGAATACATTAATTCGTTGCCAGAGCTTTTAATCGTCTCTAACAATAATTCGGGCGATGCACCCATCCAGCAAGAATCTCCGTTCCACCACGCAAAAACGTTGGCATTCGGATACTGCTGGCAAAGTGCTTGGAATATCTTGGCTGAGGGATGGACAGCGTTAACTCTGACCTTGCGAGCGGCTACAATTTTTTTCAAAGACTCTTGATTGAGTGCCTCAACACTTTTTGCCACATAGCTTTCGTAGGAGTCCTGTGGTGTAGTTAATGTGTCATTGCTCTTGAGCTTTGTATTCGTTGGCCAATATTGTGTCACCTCCTTGAGTGCAATTGCCTGCCCGTGCAAGGTTGTCCAGCTGTTTTCTCTAGCAATAAATGGCATGGCTTGAAAGTCGACCTCCAATGTGCTTTTTGAAAAGGGTGATTGATGGAAAACAAAAACGGAGTCTTCGTTTCCTAAAGGCTGAAGGAAGAACGGCATCTTTTCTTGGGCAAACCGAACAAACAACTCCATGCTAGCTTTTTGAAAAATGTACAAGCATTACACCGCGACCTCCGTCTTTTTCCTCTGGATGCTGATAGCTTTCAATATGTTTTTTCTGACTCCTAAGCGCTTGGAGCACCGCTTGTCTAAGTACTCCCTGACCTTTTCCATGGATGATGCGCACTCTTTCCGCCTGCATGGCTTTGGCATGGGTCAAATAGAGCTCAACCGTGTCTATAGCCTCCACTTTTGTCATACCTCGTATATCGAGTTCAGGGTCTAAAGACGGTGACTTGCGAATCGGTTTACGTACAAATGGTTTTTGTAATTGGGAACTACTTGTATGACTCAACTCCAAATCTTTCATGGCTATTTCAGCGCGGCGATCACTAATGTTTACAATCGCTTTGCGACCCCGTATTTCAAGGATTTCACCTTCCTGATTGGTGGCTTTGTGCCGCACTTGGTCACCAACGGAAAACTGAAGTTGACTAGAAGCATTTGTTGATTTACTTTGCTGTTTGCGAAGCTTTGCACGCCGTTTAACAAGATCTTGTAATTGGTCGGCCTTGGCTTTAGCGCTTTCTTCCTTATGAATGTCTTTCAACAAGGTATTTAGCTTGTCTTGAATGATTTTGTCTTGATGACTTTCTAAACTTAAGCGCTCTTCTTTAAGCCCCGCATATTGTTCTTCTACTTGTTGTAGTTGTTTTGTCATGGTTTTAAGCAACTGCTGATACTCTTCTTGTTGTCGCTGAAGCTCTGCATGTTCCTTTTGGTGTTGACGGCGCTCCATTTCTAAATTGTGAATGGTTTCATCAAAGGTTAAATCACGGTGATCCACTCGCTGTTTCGCTTCTTCAATGATATCCAGTGGAATAGCCATGCGTTTGGCAATTTCGAAGGTGTAGGATGCTCCAGGTTTGCCGAGGAGAAGTTGATACGTGGGACTAAGGCTCTTTTCATCAAAATGCATGGAGCCATTGATGATGTGTTTATGGTGACTCGCTAGCTGCTTAAGATTTCCATAATGTGTGGTAATCACACCGATGCATTTTTTTTCACAAAGTGCTAGCAATAAGGACTCTGCCAAGGCGGCACCAAGTTTCGGGTCAGATCCTGAGCCAAATTCATCGATAAGCACTAAACTTTTAGCAGAGGCATGTTCCAAGAAGTACTTCATGTGAGCAAGCTTAGAGCTGTAGGTAGAGAGTTCATTTTCAAGCGACTGGTCATCGCCTAGGTCTGCATATAGTCCATCGAATAGTCCAATGTTGGATTCTTTGCTACAGGGTAGGGGGAGTCCCAATCGAATAAGCATTTGTATGAGCCCTAACGCCTTTAATGTCATGGATTTTCCTCCCGCATTGGGACCACTGATTAATAGAATTCGCTGATCGTTATCCAAGGTAACATCAAAAGGAATTACTTTGTCTAAATCACCATCCTCCTTAACAAGCAACGAGGCGTTTCGGCATTCGACAAGTTGCACGACTTGCTTGGATTCAATGGTTGGCATGGAGCAGGAGTAGCGATCACACCATGATGATTTACTTTGTAGGATGTCTAATTCTGCAAAAATTTCTTGGCTAAAAGCTAGATAGTCAGCTTGGGTTTCAATGATTTGGGTAAGACGGTCTAATAATTTTTGAATTTCCCGCTGTTCTGCTTGAACAACACTAAATAGATCATTATGAAGGTGGACGCAAGACTCAGGCTCAATAAAGACGACCTTGCCGGATTCACTTTCGTCATGTAGAATACCCTGTATTTTTCGTTTGTGTTCTGCTTTGACTGCAAGGACCCGTCGGCCATTACGCACACTTTCAATGGATTCAAAGAGATAGCTTTGACGTTTTAAGCGACCGACTTCTGATTGAAAGACTTTGTGGATTTTCTTACTGAGTTTTGCCTTTTCAATACGGAGTTCTGCAAGATGTTCACTAGCATCCGAACGGATTTGTCCATCCTCGTTTACGATATCTTTAATGGCCTCGACCAAGCGATCATTTCTTGTGATGGATTGAATAAGTTGATGAAGGGGTGTTGGCTCACTGTCCCATGCATCAAGACTCTCAAGCACTTGGTGGATCGTTTCGGCTACATGCAGTACAGCAACCACTTCATAAAGTTCAAGGATCATTCCTTTAATCTTAAGCTTATCCAAGGACGGTCGAATGTCCTTAAATCGATCAAAGGGAATCTTATGACCTTCTTGTTTAAAGTGCTTGTATGCTGTGATTTTATCGTATACCGCATTGACCTCATCTGCGGATTGCAAAGGCTGATACGCCTGCCAAGCCATACGTCCAAGATCACTTAGGCATCCTTTGGTAACAGACTCTGCGAGGATGATTAGGTCAAGTTTTTGCAGTAAATCGTCAGGGTAGGTTTTCATCTAAAGGGCAAATTCAACATCGTTTTCACCAGTAGCTTTCATAAACACGTCGACTAGGCTTTTTGGATCTTTTTGATCAAAAAGAATCTCATGTAATACTTGAGCTATAGGTATTCGTGAAGTATAACGCCATTCATTATGAATGAGTTTAAGGGTTTTAAGTCCCTCTATAGTTTCTATGGAATCTTTTACGATGGATTCGATGACCTCACCATTAGCAATTCTATATCCTACCGTGAAGTTTCTACTCAGCGGACTTTGGCAAGTCGTCATGAGATCGCCAACTCCAGCTAGACCTAGAAATGACGTGGATGCCACGCCTAAACGATTCGCGATATATATGATTTCTGCGAGAGCTCGAGTGATGTAGAGGGACCGTGCATTGGAGCCCAACTCAAGGCCCTCTGTAATGCCTGCGCCGATGGCAATGTAATTTTTTAAAATTCCTGCTAATTCAATAGCTAATAAGTCGTTGCTTCCAAATACTTGGAAACGATCAGAGGAAAACAATTCCTTTCCGATCGTGATTACTTCATTAAATCGACTGCCGATAACCGCACCCGCAGGAAGTCCTTGATGTATCTCATGGGATAAGTTCGGACCAGCTATCATTCCAATACGACGAACCGTAGTGAATTGTTCAAAGTATTCACTAACCGTTAATGGTCGGTGGCTTTGAGTATCCGGGTTTGCATTACTCTGTATGAATCCTTTGGTCGCATGGATAACAAAATGACCGGGATTTATAACATGTTGAATAGCCTGTACGAGCTCGGGATAATTGTCAGATGGAATAGCAGGGATAAGAACCTCACAGGTATTGCAGAGATGTTCCAAGTCGGTCTCCAAGGTCACATTATCGTGGAGTGTTACATCTCTTAACTGGCGACTTGCCTCAAAACCTACTGCATCTTCTTGCCGTCGGCTGTAAAGTTTTACAGGATGTTTTTCGGCGAGAAGATTACATAGAGCGAGCCCAAATTTCCCGGCGCCAATGACCCCTACACCCATGTCTTTGTTATACATTGTCGACATAGGCTTCCATTTGATTCGCATAAAAATGAAGAAGTAGCAGGCTTTCTGACCGCAGTTTGCCATCGCTCGAACGAAGAAGGGCACGTTTGGAATTATATATTCCTAGGTGCTTTACTCCATGGGATGCGATTGCTGTAGTGGATCGGTCTAACTGTGTGCTAAGTATACAATTGCCTTGACTTGCTTTAATTCGAACATGATCAATGGTGCGCTGGCAGGCATCCAAAAAATCATCCCACTCCCAAGTGACATCCTCCAAAGGAAGACGCAAAAGTTCATATAAATCCAGTTTGGGAAAGGAAGCTCTGAGCATTCTAAAGGCAACCAAGGCAACGATGTTGCTGGATAATACTACTTTATTATCGTGTAATCCTTTCTGAACGATTTGTCCGAGATCCTGAGCATAGACCGAATCTCTTTGATCGTCGTGTACATGGTCATTTCCCCGTCTAAAATATTCCTCGCGATTGATGAAGTTGCCTTGCACATCCAGCGATCGGCCTGATGCGTCTAATTTGTTTCCAAAAATATCGGTCGGCTCACCAAAGGCGATATGAATTTCTGGCTTGGTGTAGCGATGAGAAAAAAGAATGGATAGCAAACGGTAGGAGGTTGCTGTGACGCTTGCTTCCTTGATATATTGCTCCCTCCCTTGTTTTTTAAGGTGCTGATCAATAAGGGACTCTGCTTCTAAGGTAAAGGAGTAGTTGATGGAGACCGGCACGATGATTACGGGTTTGTTTTTCTTGCCCTCATCGAGTACGTAATCTTTTTGGGTCTGTACGGCTGTCCCTAGTAATCCAAGTTTTAATTTATTGATTAAGGTGCCTGAACGACTTCGAGTACCTTCTGGAAAAAACAAACTATGAACGCCTCTTGCCAAGCAAACCGATGAATAGGATTTGAGCACTTCAAGGTAGATGGCATTCTTTTTACGGCGGTCCACTTTATACGCACCCAATTGATTCATTTTTTTGCTAAGCCAGGGTAGTGTAAATAAATTGATACCTGCGCCATAAGTCATGGCAGGTAGGCCAAGAAGATCTATCCCATATCCAATGGTTGGTGAGTCTAAGTTGGTTTGATGATTTGGTAATACGATGAGCGGACCGACACTCGAAAGCGCTCTGAGCCGTTCTATATCCCCATAAAAGATAAAGCGATCATAGATTGAATCTTTACTTCGCCAGAATTTTTGGATCCGCCGTCCAGGAGCGGATTTAAGCAGTCCTCCGTAGAAATAGGGTAGAATACGTTGGGCAAAACGATAAGCTCGTGGCTCAAAACGACTTAAAATTTCTTGCAGATAGTGATTGATAATCTGGGTGAGGATTCCTTCTAAATGATGTTCGGAGGTATGGTTGTTTTGTTTTTCTAACTCCAGCATCTGAGCCTTGATATCTGCCCAAAAAAGGGCTTCACTTTGTTTGTCTGTTTTCCAAGGATTCTGAGTAAGTCTAATCTTCTCGAGATAGATTACATTTTTCAATAGCTCGTAAAATTCTGAAGAATCTTGAAAGTTTCTTTTCAAGGCATTCAGTGTTCGAGTTCTTACTTGAGCTTTAAATTCTTTGCGTTCCGATGTCGTCTTGGTTAACGGCCATTGGTTAACATCCTGGATAACGGGCTTAAGCGGTAAGCGTTCTGTATGCGCCTGATTCACCTGATTCGAATTGACGATGATTACATGGATTCAATAAGACGAAATCCCTTTCCATGTACAT
>JAYYPZ010000082.1:0-38916 GCA_036128775.1 Bacteroidota bacterium | reverse complement strand
GTAAGCGTGACAAAATTGTTCGATATAAATACTTCACCAATCTCAGGGAATTCCTCAAAAAGTGCTAGTGCAAAAGGGCTGTCCGCACATTCATCAACACCCTTTCCCTCGAAAATCATCTGAGGAAGAAGCTGTTTTGACGTTACGAACTTCAGCTTAGTAGGATTTGGAGTTGACTCGGTGTAGATTTCTAAAACATTCACAATACAAAGCGTTTGCTCAAAGATACATTTTTGAGCGTTGACAATTGATAGAACATCTCGTTTCAATTAGTGGGATGATTTCACCAACTTTGCGATTCCAAGGCATGGGAGAATTTATTAAACATGAATGCGGATTAGCGCTCGTCCGACAGCTTAAAGCACCGGAATACTACTATGACAAGTACGGAAGCTTAACCTGGGGGGCCTCCAAACTTCATGTGCTCATGCAAAAACAGCGAAATCGAGGCCAAGACGGCGCAGGAATTGCCACAGTCAAACTCAATGCACCTCCCGGCACACCCTACATTTACCGAGAGCGATCCATTGATTCCGATGCTATTGCTTCTTTATTTAAAGATTGGGACGGTCAAGTGCAACAATGTATGGACCAAAATCCTCAACAATCGGGTGCGGCGCTCTGCAATACGCTTTATCAAGAGGCTGTCTGCTATGGCGATATATTCCTGGGCCACCTGCGATATGGAACCCACGGTGTAAATTCAACTGATGCCTGCCATCCCTTTCATAGGAGAAACTCTTGGAGGTCGAGAAATCTTCTTATTGCAGGAAACTTCAATCTTACCAATGTAGACCAACTAATCAATCAACTGATCGAGATTGGCCAACATCCCGTAGAACGAAAGGATACCATTACCGTATTGGAGAAGTTTGGACATTTTCTTGATCGAGAGGTGCAGCGACTGTTTGATACGTTTAAACAAGGCAGCTACGCCAAAAAAACGATATCAGAGCATATTGAGGCAAACCTTGATCTCAAGCAAATTGTCAATAATGCGTGCAAAGCGTTTGATGGAGGATTTGTTATGTCCGGCATTACAGGAAGTGGAGACACTTTCGTGTTGCGCGATGCGCATGGTATTCGACCTGCCTTCTATTACCATAATGATGAGGCAGTTGTTGTGGCCTCCGAAAGACCTGCTATTCAGACCACCTTTGAGGTGACGCACGATAAGGTAAAAGAGCTTCCTGCAGGCCATATGCTATGGATTCGAAGAGATGGGAAAACCTCCCTTGAAAAGATCTATGAGGAAAAGCCTAAGACCGCTTGCAGTTTTGAGCGTATATATTTCTCTCGCGGAACAGACATTGACATTTACAATGAACGACGCAAATTGGGTGAAAGCCTGGCCAAGACCGTACTTGAGCGGGTGGATTATGACTTGGATAATACCGTTTTCTCATATATCCCTAACACGGCTGAGACCGCATTTTATGGTCTGGTTAGAGGCTTAGAGAAGGTCTATAAATCAAGAGCAGACAAGCAGCTAGAACAAAAAGAAATCGATCGGGAAGATTGGATTCGCGCCCTTCAAAAAAGACCAAGGGTAGAAAAAGTGGCGGTGAAAGACGTAAAGCTCCGAACATTTATCACAGAAGATAAGGGCCGTGACGATCTTGTGCAGCATGTATACGATATAACCTATGGAACAATTCGAAGGAATATTGACACCCTAGTTGTAATCGATGATTCCATTGTTCGAGGTACGACGTTAGAAAAAAGTATTATTCGAATTCTTGACCGACTCGGTCCGAAAAAAATTATCATCCTTTCATCCGCGCCCCAGATACGCTATCCGGATTGCTACGGCATTGATATGTCTAAAATGCATGAGTTTATAGCCTTTCGGGCCATGGTTAATCTTCTGAAGTCTAGAGGATTAGAAAGTCAGCTTACTGACACAGCGCAACAAATTAAAGCCGCTTTTCGGGAAGGAAATGCCGACCAAAAGAACTTTGTTAAGCCCTTATATGATCAATTTTCTCCAGATGACATCAGTGCAGAAATTTCAGCGATAGTGAAGCCAAAATCCATTTTCTCCGATGTCGAAGTCATCTATCAAAGTTTAGAGGGATTATCCTTTGCCTGTCCTAATCATACTGGTCAATGGTACTTTGATGGCCATTATCCAACTCCTGGAGGTAGACGCGTGGTCAATAAGGCTTTTTTAAACTTTATGGAAGGAAAAAATGTTCGAGCATATTAAGAATTCCATTTTCCCATTATTGTCTAAGTAATAGTAAATGATCATAACCAAGATTATTGATGAAACCTCCACCACAAAGAGGTTTTACCTTAAACCCGATAATGACTTGCCTTTCAAGGCAGGACAATATATTTCTCTGAGCTTGCCTATTGACCCTAGGAAATCTCGAGGGATTAGACATTATTCCATTGCCAACTCACCGAATGCCGATGAGGTTGAGTTAGTCATTGTAGAGAAAGAAGGTGGCAAAGGAACAGCTTATCTATGGTCTCTTGAAGTTGGCGACCATATTGAACTAGGTCATGGAGCCTCAGGGGTGCTTACCATCGATAACTACAAGAAAAACTTCATCTTTATCTGCACTGGAACTGGCATTTCCCCTTTCAAAAGCATTCTAGAATACATCAAAGAAGAAAAGATTGGAACAGGGGACATTCACCTCGTATTCGGCACACGAAGAGAAGAAAACATACTATACTTCAAGGAAATGCAGGAGTTAGTCGAGGCCATTCCGCAGTTAAACTACCACATCATCCTGTCTCGAGAGCCTTGGAAAGGACGCCAGGGATATGTCCACGAAGTGTATAAAGAAATCATCGAGAACTACTTCCGGGCCATGGAAAACGGTGAGTACAACGAACTCCCTCTAGAATTTTTTATCTGCGGCTGGAAGGACATGGTAGACGAGGCAAGAAAGACCCTTTTTGACATAGGATTTGACAAAAAACAAGTTAAGGTTGAGGTCTACGAGTGAAAAAGGGCTATTACTGTCATTTTTCACTACCTTTACAAGGAGCTAACCATTTCCAATGCGGGTATTTTACCTCTTCCTTTTATTGACTTTTACATGTCCACGTCTGTGGGCTCAAGTTGTCGATGAGCCAATATCTACCGATAGCACGAGCATCAAGGGAGATTTCATGGAAGAAGATAATGCCATAGATACTGTAGAAACAGAGAAAGCAAACGAATCCGTCAACGAAGTCTCTGTTGACTCTATGGTAGATTCAATGAGCCAAGGAATGACTCCAAATGGAGCTGATTCTGTGACTCGCTCCTCATGGTACGAGATGGCAGATTCGACAGACTCCCTATCCACGCAAGACACCGTAGTGCGAGAGCGAGGAAGTCCCGATTCCGTTCGAGCTAGATATTCTACTCCATTAATGCCGGATCTACAAAGTGCTCAACCCTTCAATCAAACCAAGCGCAATAAGCGGCAACAAGATGGTTTCATCGATCGGGAGTATTATTATCCAGCTAAACCTAAACACGCTTGGAGTTTAGGAATACGAGGAGGTACAGCTATGATTAACGGAGACATTAATCAAAATTTCTTCCGAGGAGTCAAACCGTTTGCACCAGGGTACACTTTTGGCGTATTTGCCAAAAAAGCCACGTCTTATTTTATGTCGCTCCGACTGAATTACGCTCACATGCGTATGTGGAATACGGATTGGCAGCCATCTGTACTTACATCTAATCTTGTCGGAGCAGTTCCTGAGCTTGTTTCTTACGCGGACACCATTGGCTTGGGAACCAACCACCCTCAACTGCAAAACCGGGTAAACTTTTACCATAATAGCTACACCGTTTCACATGACATGACCTTTGACGTGATGGTCAGCTTGGGTGGGGCACGATTCCATAAAGAGCGCTCAAAAGTGTTGTTTAACGTCTTTATTTCCGCAGGTGGCTTCCTCTACCGCACCCGATATGATCATTACGATGAAAATGGTCAACCCTACAGTTATGGCAATATACCGGCTACGAATACCTCAAAACCAGATATTCTCAATGCACTCGAAGATATGCGAGACGGAGTATATGAAACCGACGCTGAAAATGACTACGAGTTAAAAGCCATCTCTTTTTTGAATGGATTCACCTTTAATCCTTCCTTTGGTTTTGGAGGAGGATTTACATTTAGAGTCAATCGATTTATTGATTTAGATCTCGAAACACGCATGATGTATACCACATCAGATCTTCTTGATGGCCACAGATGGTCAGAACCTTTTGCGCAGTTTCCAGGTCAGGACCTAAGTTCTTTAAATTACCGTTCTAACGGGGTGACAAAGGACAAAGATGCCTATGCAACAGCTACTATTGGAATAACTTTTAAGCTAATAGGCAAGCAAACAACCGAACCCTTAACGCACTTAAATCCATTCCAATATACCTACGAACGATTGAATGAAATCAATGTCGAAAAATCAATTAACGAGGCCTTAGCGGATGATGATGATGACGGAGTGATTAACCGATTAGATGAGGAGGAAGATACTCCCGAAGGAGCCCCGGTCGATACAAAGGGTCGCGCCTTAGATTCTGATGATGATGGAATCATCGATCTTTACGATGAAGAAAGGTATAGTATTGCAGGATTACCAGTAGATTCTAATGGTGTCGCTCATATTCCTATTATCGATCCTGATGATCCCGATTATGACGAAAAAGTAAAGGACTTGCCTCAAATCTATCAAGACCTTCAAACCCTCATCAATAACAGCAGTCAAGCAAAGGATTGCGAAGATATTACAGAATTCCCGACGGTACACTTTGCTCAGAACTATTTCTCTATAGACCCAGCATACTATGCTCACCTTCATGTAGTGGGGGCCCTTATGCAACGTTGCCATGATTTAGATATCATGATTACAGGTAAAACCGACTATGTCAATGATGATGATTACAATATCAAATTGAGCTATAACCGAGCAATGGAAGTTATGTCCTACCTCAGTGAAAAATATGATCTTCCGTGTTCGCGATTTGAATTGCGATATATCGGGGAAGAGGAGGCCATTGAAGAAGAGGGTCTTCCCCTATTAGAATATCGCCAAGTCGAATTTAAAATTATCGATGGAGGAACAGGGACGGCATGTAATCCCGAAGATCCATTCCCTACCATTAACGCAGGCCTTCGCCAAACAAAATAAGCCTCTCCAATTCGGTTCATGCCATTTTGGCACAAAAACACTCTAGCCATTCATCGGCATGGCCTTTGCTAAGTCTTGAGCAAAAAAGTCATTATGCGCCAGGGCAACATAAGTGTTAACACGGAAAATATCTTCCCTATTATCAAGAAGTTCTTGTACACGGATCAAGATATCTTTTTGAGAGAATTAGTATCCAACGCCGTCGATGCGACAAGAAAGCTTGACATGCTTATCCGAAAAGGGGAAGCTGAGCGACTTGACTTCAATCCTCAAATTACCATTCACCTTGACAAAGAAGCGAAAACGCTTACCATATCAGATGATGGTCTAGGCATGGATGAAGAAGAGGTGATAAAATATCTCTCAGACATTGCCTTTTCAAGTGCTGAAGAATTTGCAGAGAAATTCAAGGATCTGGATGATCGAGCTGAAATCATAGGTCATTTCGGTCTTGGATTTTACAGTGCGTTTATGGTAGCAGAAAAAGTAACCGTAGTGAGCCGCTCGTACAAAGGGGAAGGTGCCATACAATGGGATAGTGAGGGTAAGACAGAATATACTCTATCTGAAGCGACGCGCGATCGGCGGGGAAGCGATATCATTTTGCATATCTCAGAAGAAGGACAGGATTACTTAGACGAAGGAAAAATTCAGGGTCTACTAACTACCTATTGCAAGTTCATGCCTGTTCCTATTGTATTTGGAGAAAATACAGTAGAAGAGGGCGAGGGCGAGGAAAAAACAACGGTAACTACGCCAAGAGTAATCAATAACTCAACGCCCCTCTGGACAAAGAGCCCCAGTGAGTTAAAAGATGAGGACTACTTAAGTTTTTACAGAGAGCTCTATCCCATGAGCGAAGATCCTTTGTTTTGGATTCACCTTAACGTTGATTATCCGTTTCACTTAGAGGGTATCCTTTACTTCCCAAAACTTAACCGGTCGATGGAAGTTCAGCGCAATAAGATCGGCTTGTACAGCAACCAAGTCTTTGTAACAGACAATGTTGAGGAGATTGTGCCTGAGTTCCTTACCCTTCTCCATGGGGTTATCGACTCAACGGATATCCCGCTTAATGTGTCAAGATCAGCGCTTCAAGCGGACAGCCAAGTAAAGAAAATCACAGGGCATATCAGTAAAAAAGTATCGGACAAACTCAATGAACTCTTTAAAAAGGACCGAGAAGGTTTTGAAAAGAAATGGGAAGATATTGGCGTGTTTGTGAAGTATGGATTGATATCCGACGAGAAATTCTTTGAGCGCAGTCAAAAGATTGGCTTGATGAAGGACACCGAAGGAAGTTGCAAGACCATCGAAGAATGGAAAGAGGCCTTATCTGAAATTCACAAAGACAAAAATGATAAAATCATTCTCCTCTACACCAACAATCCAGAGGGACAGCATACCTACATAGAATCAGCAAAATCAAGGGATTACACGGTCTTGGTTATGGATGTAATGATTGACAACCACTTTATGCAACACCTGGAAATGAAGGATGGTGACATTACTTTCAAACGAGTGGATGCCGATGCGCTAGATAGCTTAATCGATAAAGATGAGCAAGTTGAATCTGTCTTAAATGAAAAAGAGGTTGAGCAGTTAAAAGAAGCATTTTCGGCCACAATAGCCGACGAGAACTTCCAAGTGGAATGCAAGGCCTTAAATCCAAAAGATTACCCAGTTACGCTTACTCAATCCGAGTGGATGCGTCGCATGAAAGAGATGAACCAGATGGGTGGCGGCATGGCTATGATGGGGAATATGCCCGATCGATATAATGTGGTCGTAAACACGAACCACCCCTTGGCGCAACGCATATTGAAAGCGCGAGGTAAACGAGAAGCCATCATCAAGCAACTCTTCGATTTAGCGCTGCTGAGTCAAGGTGTTCTTTCAGGAGATCAACTTACTACTTTCCTGCATCGAAGTATCGAAGTGTTGGAAGACTAAACCACATATAGAAGGAGGAGAAAGCTATTATATTCAACTTTATAGATGAATAAAATGGCATTAACTTCCGCAGCCTACAGAGAGGCGCTACAAAGACTTAATCCCGAACAACGAAGAGCAGTAGATCTAGTCGATGGCCCTGTCCTCGTCTTAGCCGGACCGGGTACTGGAAAAACTCAAATCCTAGCAGCGCGTATTGGGCGAATATTGGAAACTACCGATGCCGATCCCAGCAACATATTATGCCTGACCTATACGGAGGCAGGGGCAACTGCTATGCGCGCCCGCCTCATCCAATTTATCGGCCCTCAGGCGCATAAGGTTTCTATACACACCTTCCATGGATTTTGTAATCGAGTAATTCAAGAAAACAAAGAGATTTTTAATCTAGATGACTTAGATCCCGTATCTGACTTAGAATCTGCAGAGTTTATTCGGAAGATTATAGACGACCTTGATTGGAATCATCCCCTTCGTCGAAGAAAAATGCGGTATTTCGATGTCAATGGCCTTAGGAAATTTTTTGATGAGTTAAAGAAAGAAGGCGTAGGCGAAGAGGAATACCTACAAAGAATGGAGGCCTTTGAGGCAAGCATTGGAGAAAATCCGGATAACCTCTACAAGAAAGGAGAGAAAAAAGGAGAAATCAAGCCCTCGGTCTACAACAAACTGATGGACCCCTTACGACGGTCATACGAAGCCAGTAAGCTTCTTCCTAAATACCAAGAAATCCTCCAAGAAGAACATCGGTTTGATTTTCAAGATATGCTGCTATTTGTACATGAAGCCTTTACAAATCATGAAGAGCTTTTATTGGCTTATCAAGAACAGTTTCAATACCTTCTTGTGGATGAGTATCAGGACACTAATGGAATACAAAATGCCATTCTCTTTCAGCTCGCCTCTTTTTGGGACCAACCCAATCTATTTGCCGTTGGGGACGATGATCAATCCATTTACCGCTTTCAAGGGGCCAACGTTGAAAACATTGATCACTTCAAGGAGTCCTTTCTAAGTCCATATGGAGAAGCTTTTGAAAGAGAACGCATTGTCCAATTGCAACGCAACTATCGCTCTTCGCAACGCATACTCAATGAAGCAGATGTCCTTATTCGAAACAACCTCCAGCGACTTGCGCAACAGAGCCATCCCAATCCACTACATGCTTCCTCAGATGTAGCAAGCTTCAATCAAAACATATCAGTGCTTTCCTATGAAGACAGCCTTCAAGAAGCCGCGGGAATAGCAGAGAAAATTCAGTTTCTGCACAAACAACAAGGCTTGGCCTATCGAGATATTGCTGTGTTTTATAAAAAGCACAGCACAGCAGAACGCATTGCGCAGTATTTCCAACATGTGGGCATCCCCATTCAAATCGTGCGTACAACCAATATTCTCGAAGAAGCACTTACCCAACAGATTCGGGATATTATGAAGTATCTGCAACTCGAAATGCAGTCCCCGTTCAAGGGAGGACATTTATTACATAAGATTCTGCATTTCCCATGTTTTGACTTATCGGGGATTTGTATCAGTCGAGTGCATATTGCCGTTCAGCAAACCATCGCCCAGCAAATTGAAGCAGGAGAAGAAAGGTTTGATGGAAAGAATTACCGCCTCCAGTGGTTATCGCATTGTAAGCGCCTTGTACAAAGAGCACAATCTAGCCAAGAGAAAGAGGCCTTTGCAGCCATTGCTGAATCCTTACAATCCCTCGACAACTTAATTGCCGAAGCCTTTAGCCAACCTCTGCAACATATTTTTAATTCAATCATAAAAATATGTGGTATGCTGCCTTGGATTAACGGCCAATCCAACAAACTCTTTCTCCTTCAAGAAATCAATACGCTTTTTGATTTTCTTAAATCGGAAACTCAGCGAAACAAGGCACTTAAACTCCAAGATTTTCTTCATACCCTCGATCTACTTGAAACCCATGACATAGGCCTAAGAATGCAAAAGGTTATTCATAGTGGGGAAGGTGTGCAGTTTATGACCCTTCATGGTTCCAAAGGATTGGAGTTTGATACGGTGTTTATGATTGGAAATGATCACAAAACCTGGACATCAGGTGTCCGAAGCCGTTTCAAGTTGCCGCCTACTCCGGAAAGTGTGGATTCCAATATTGATGTAGAAGATGCTAGACGCCTTTTCTATGTCGGAATAACCCGACCCAAACGCCGTTTATACATATCCTACCCCCTCCAAAGCAACACCAATAAAAGCCTAGTAGAATGTCAGTTTATCAGCGAATTACTTGCTGAACGAAAGGACGACGAGAGCACCCAACACCACAGCCCACAACACATTGAGAGCAGTGTCTATGCGGATTTTTTACAGCAATCCCTTGAACAAGGAAATGTACTGCATGCGGATCCAAACAACCGAGACATGCTCCAATTTGCCTTGGATAACTATGTCATGAGCGTTACACATCTCAACAACTTTTTAAAATGCCCTCTTCAATTCTACTACCTCAATCTGCTGCGTTTACCATCTCCCATGCCTCCAGCAGCTCAATTTGGAAGCGCCATTCACAAGGCCCTTGAAGTATTGTTTGACAAGTACTCAGATGCCGAAGGTGACGTGCAGCTCGATCAGAGCTACAAGGCATTTCAGCGCCATCTTCAACGAAATAAAGAGGTGTTTAGTCAAGAAGAGTTTGAAGACTTCTATAGTTATGGAAAAGAAGTACTTGAAAACTACTTACAGCAACACCCTGTTTCGCCTAACACCAACCGCAGAGAAAACGAGTTAACGGTCAAAGCGAATATTGAAGGAATCGAAATCAGAGGTAACATCGACCGAATTGATAAGCTTGAGTCGACTTGGCATGTCTTCGACTATAAAACAGGAAAATTCAACAATACCTATCGGCCTTTTAATCGACCTAACCAAAGTGTTGTGCAAGGCACCTCTCATCATGTGGCACAATATGGAGGGGATTATTGGAGGCAAGCCGTATTCTATTACATTCTACTGCAGTACGCACATCACCCCCTCGACATCCAGGGTGCCGTAGGGTCCGTTCAGTTTCAGTATGTAGAACAAAAAGACGACAAGGCGCAAGAACCGCACTTTGTGGACATTAGTCAAGAGGATGTATCCGCAGTGGTTCAACAAATCAAGGAAGTCTACGGCAAAATTCAACGTTTCGAATTCGAAGGCTGCGGCAAAGAAGATTGTGAATGGTGTAGCTTACATCAGTCTACCTCTACCTAATCAAGCTATGCCGAATACAAATCAGAAAAGGCCTCATCCACCTTATCAAATGAAAAGGTAAATCCGGTATCCAATATTTTTCGCGCACTAACCCGCTGACTAAAGACCACTACACGCGCCATTTCTCCAAGCACGATTCGCAGGGCAAAGGTTGGGACAGGAAGCATGATCAATCCCTTGGATAAAACCTTCTTTAATTCGGCAAGCATCTTCTTTTGAGGAACTGGGTTAGGAGCAACCGCATTGTACACACCACGCACCGACGAATTGGTTAATGCATGGCAAAACATGTCCACAACATCCTTTTCATGAATCCATGCATAATAGTGTTTGCCATTGCCAAAGTAATTGAGCATGCGAAAGGGAAGTGTCATCGTTGTTTTGGGTAAAAACCCTGCTTTTCTACTGAGTACAAGGCCAATTCGCAAGGCTACGTAACGAATACCCAAGGACTCTGCGCGCTGCCCTTCCGACTCCCAATCTCTGCACAACCTTGCGATAAACTCTTCTGCCATAGGAGCTTCTTCGGTAATCCACTCTGAACCATGATCATCATAATAGCCCACCGCACTTGCCGATATAAAGGAGTCTACCGAGTGGTCAATAGTTTTCAGCGTATTCATTAGTAGCCTAGTACTCTCGATGCGGCTATCATAGATTTGTTGTTTATAGCGCGTTGTCCAACGGCGATCACCAACTCCCGCGCCGGCTAGATGAATAATGGCAGATACTCCCTTAAATGCTTTAGGGTCGATTCTTTGGGCCTCAATATCCCATAAAAAACACGTACACCCCTCCATCTTTCGATTAGACCTTGATAGCGCATGTACTGAGTACCCGCGTTTCAAAAGTTCTTTGCAAAGCTGCCTTCCCACAAGCCCCGTTGCCCCAGTAACAAGAACAGAATTCCCTTTAGAAACCATGAGATTGCGTATTTTGGATGTTTATTGAATACCGTTAAAGAAATATCTATGAAGACCACCCTTCGATACGGATTTAACATCAGCCTAATCGCTTTTGTTTTTAGTGCTCTACTCAGCAGTTGCAACCTTGGTGAAAATGAAGGAAGAGAGGAAAGTGTGTGGGTGTATTTGCCTTCAAAGCCGGAAAGCCTTAATGCCGTATTGTCTTCTGATGCCAACAGTTCAACCATACAAAATTATCTCTACCAAACCCTTCAGGTCATCGACGATAACGATTTTTCAATGAATCCGGTATTGCTCATTGAAAACCCCAAAACAACCATTTTAACCAAAGGTCCTTATTCCGGAGGCATGGTCATGGAAATGCGGATTCGAGAGGAAGCTGCCTGGGATAATGGGACCCCGATTACAGCCCATGATGTGGATTACACCTATCGAATGATAAAAAATCCTTTTTCTGAAACACTACATAAGAGACCATATTTTGAAGACCTCGATTCGATTTGGATTGACCCCTACGACCCAAAACACTTTAAATTTTATTGCAAGAAGCAATACATCCTTGCCGAGAGTTCCTTAACCACGCAACACATTTTGCCCCGATATCGCTATGACCCCGATGATTTACTAGGACAATACTCGGTAACCGACCTTAATGCGAATGGCGCAAAGTACTTGGAAGAAGGTAATGAAGACTTAGAAAAGCAAGCAGACTTCTTTTCGCAAGATATGTTCAAACGTCAGCTGGCTTTTGGTTCAGGACCCTATGAGTTAATCAAGTGGGACCAGAAAAATGATCTTCTCATTTTGGATAGAAAGAAGAACTGGTGGGGAGATAATGTTCAAGAAGAAGTTATTGGCCTTGAAAACAATGTAGATCAAGTGGTCTTTATGGTAGAAGAGTCCGATGTGTCCGTTAAAGAAAGACTCTTTGAGCAACAGTTTGATATCGTTGATCGAATACGAGCCAAAGACTATCGTAAATTCCTTGACGAGGGTACCCTTGATGCCCATTACAAGCTCGACACGCCGGCCGGGAACTCCTACTCTTTCTTAGGGCTCAACATGCGAGACCCTGTGCTCAGTGATCGACGTGTACGCCAGGCCCTAACCTTTGCTCTCGAAAAAGACTATCTCCTGAAGACCTTGAGCTATGGGCTAGCTAAGCCTGTACAATCTCCTGTACACTTGAGTATGCCGTATTACAACAGCGATTTACCACCTTACCACTACAATCTGGATACGGCGGCCAAATTACTCGAAGCGGCAGGATGGAAAATGGGTTCAGAATTTCTAGAAAAAGAAATCGATGGCGAAAGGGTAGAACTACGGGTTTCCTTTAAATACTCTTCCGGAAGCCAGAGTGCCATAGAGATTGGAAAGCACTTTAAAGAGTCCCTCAAACGTATAGGGGTAGATTTTGTCATGGAAGCCAGAGAGTGGACGGTTTTACTTGAGGAAATAGACCGCAGAGACTATCAAATGATAATCATGGGATGGATTAAGGATCCAGGACTTGATGACTTTAAACAGTTATGGCATACCGACTCCTACAAAAATGCCGGATCCAACTTTGTTGGATTTGGAGATGCCCAATCCGATGCGCTGATCGACTCGATACGAGGGGAACTTGATGAGACAAAGCGCAACGAAATGTATCGAGAATTTCAAGCCATCATTCATCGAGAGTGTCCCTATATTTTTCTTTGGTCGGGGAACAAAAAGTTGATTATTAGCAAGCGCTTTGATAATGCATATGGACTTGCCACAAGACCAGGATATAATGTGGCCCTTTGGAAACCCAATTTGTAATCCTTAGTTAGCACCGTACCATGATAAAATATATTTTTAAACGGTTGATCATTGCGATCCCAACATTGTTTGTGATTTCTCTTGTCACCTTCGGGCTGAGCCTGATTACTCCCGGAGACCCCGTCTTAAACAAAGTCAAAGGAAAAGCCAATCCCGACGGGGTAATGGAACAAAGCGGAGGTCAAGACTATGCAAAAGTCAGCCGAGATTTAGGCTTAGATCGTCCGGCATTCTACTTCACTCTAACCAACCAGGCCTATCCTGACACCTTCCATCGAATTATCAATAAAAGAGAGCGTCTGCGCTATCAAGAGCTTATTAAAGCGTATGGTAATTGGGATGCCATTCAGGGTTTTGATAATGCACTCTACGATTTTGAAGTAGCCACGGTTAAGCCGCTAGATAATGCGATATCAAGTGATCGCCGAAACAAGGCGCTCAATGATATGAGTACGCTCTTTACAAATATTCGAACACGAGTATGGGCCAAAGACATCGAACGGGACCTAGTAAAAATGGATTCCCTTGTGCGCAAGACATCTGATCTAGCTCAACTGACAACGCATTCCTTCCGGCTAGCAGAAGGTGTGTCAGTTGATAGCCTTGATTCGCTTACACTAAGAGAAGATCTTTCCTTATCCATTACGATTCACCAAGATTCCCTATGGGATGAAGTCGAGGATAGTGCACGCATCGCTGAGGCCATGTCCGCCTTGCAAATGGAAGTCAACGCGATTGCATCTCATTGCAATATAGATACCGTCTCCTTGGATAGTAGTGCCGTCGTGCTTGACTCTACAACCTTTATTGAGCTCAGCCTACAGTATGACACAAGTTTTCTTGTATTAAGCCATCTTGATTCTTCGTTTTCTGGTCTTGAACTTGCGTTCAATAGACTAAAGACAGAGCCAACCACCAACCTTCTGTACAAACCATCATTAAAATGGTATGGCAAGCATAGCCAATATCATACTTGGCTCTTTGGTGATGCTCCCTGGTTCCAGGAAAAACATGTCGTATTAGCTCGTGAAAAATATAGTAATGGAGATGCCTTTGTGGTAGAACTCCCCGATCGTGAAAAATCCTATTTCCGTATTGAAATGTGGGAAAGACCTGGGGATGCCTACGACCAAATCTTTAATCCAACTTCTATAGAGCTCCTTAACAATGGATACTTTGAATACCAAAATGGTGATACGATTAATCCCAAAAAGATCAACCCCGCGATGCGCTCCGGTTATGAGTGGAAAATCACCTATTACCCTGACTACATTGGCGACCAGCCGCATTGGGGGATTTTGCGTGGTGACTTTGGAACAAGCTATATTGACGATCAAAAGGTTGCGCGTAAAATACGCGTTGCCCTACCATGGACCGCCTTGCTTAATATACTTGCTGTAGTGCTCGCTTACTTCTTAGCGATTCCTCTTGGGGTATACATGGCGAAATATCAGGGCAAAGTATTTGACCGTGCTACAACGATTATTCTCTTTATTCTATACTCCCTTCCCGTCTTCTGGGTGGGAACCTTAGTCATTGTATTTTTTACAAGCCCGAATTATGGCGCATGGACAGACCTCTTTCCAGTTGGAGGTCCTGTAGACCTAAGAATTTCTATTAATCCAGAGAACTATACTGTTTGGCAAAAATTTGGTAGCACGCTATATCACTTTATAGCACCCTTGTTTACTGTGACAATTGGAAGTTTGGCTTACTTGGCCATTCAAATGCGTGGAGGTGTCGTCAATGTAGTCCGAATGGACTTTATCCGCACGGCCCGAGCGAAAGGACTGCCAGAAGGTAAAGTACTATGGAAGCATACCTTCCGAAATTCACTAATTCCAATTATCACCCTCTTTGCGGGATTGTTCCCATTAATGATTTCCGGATCAGTTATTATTGAACAAATCTTTGGAATTCCTGGTATGGGGAGCATTGCCTTTCAGGCCATTTTAACTAGAGACTACCCTATTGTACTTACCGTGCTTATGATTTCTTCTACCCTTACCATTATTGGTATTCTCGTGGCAGATGTCATTTACGCATTAGTTGATCCAAGAATCTCATTTACCAAGAAGTCATGATCGATAAGAAGCAAAAGAACAAAGCGAGTAAGCCCCTAGATCAGAGCTACTGGGGAATTGTTAAGCGGAAGTTTCGAAAGAATATCCCTGCAAGAATATCTCTGATACTCATCGCATTTATTGTATTTGTTGGGGTCTTTGCGCCGATGTTAGCCAATGATCGCCCCATAATGGCAAAAACCACTGACGGCGAAGTTCACTGGCCAGCCATTGCCTCATTTAAAGCCTCCTGGCAGGAGACCTTCGGAGGGAAAAGCCCATGCGATAAAAGCGAAGCGTGTGGTGACTCATTAAGCGTTTGTAAAGATCCTAATACGTGTGACTGGAAACAATTAAGAGTCGACGGCAAATTAGAACGTCAAATCTGGCCCCTAATTCCCTATTCGCCAAATGAAGCGGATCAACTCAATGTGCAGTACAAAAGCCCGAAATGTTCCGAACAAATTCTTGGAGAACATGCTGATGAAGACAAAAACAACCCGAAGGCCTGGAAATGCCACACAGCGGGAACCAATCTCAGGGGAGAAGATATGATGTCAAGGCTGATTCATGGCTGCCGTATCGCCGTGCTTGTTGGAGTAATATCGATGGGAATTGCTTCGATTATCGGAATATTAGTCGGGGCAATCGCAGGATATTTTGGAGATAACCGACTTAAGGTTAAACGAATATCCCTCTTGTTATCCATCCCATTTGTCATCCTCTTATTGTTTGCCTTATTCTTATGGTTGCCGACCTTTTATCATCAGAAGTTAAACCCTGATCGTTATTCTTCTTTAGCGGAGCTCCCTGGTGGGCTTGCCAACCTCCTACGAATAGTACTCATTGCCTACACCTTTTTTATCGTCTTCTTGATTCCCAACATTTGGTATTGGCTGCGGAACGGGCGACCCTTTAAGGTATTTCGGCATTTTCCTTCTCTTCAGGCTTTCTTTACCGATGAAAACCACGGAAGCAAAAGATTTTGGTGGGCGCTCAACCTTATTTTCTTACTAGTTCTCGCACCTTGGCTAGCCTCTTATTTTCAGTATGATGTAAATGCAGAAAGCTGTGTTAAGACACCGTCTCAAGATGGTCTATGGGCAAACTTTGGAAATATATGCCAACTGTCTTCCATGATGGGTAAACTCAAGCTCCTCATTACAGGCCTAGTAATCTTCTTACTCTTTCAGATTCCGACAAAACTCGGTGGCCTTATTGCTGCGCGTTTTAATCGAGAGCATTGGGTTAATGGTGAAGTGAATATCCCTGTTGATCTATGGATTTCTCGTGTCATCGAAGTATTTATTTCTATTCCTCGCTTGCTGCTGATTTTGGCGGCTGTTGCCGTATACCAATCTGAAGATGGGGGTGGTGGAATTCTCCTTGTTATGGCAGTCATTGGATTTACCACATGGACTCGTATAGCCCGATTCATGCGGGGAGAATTACTTCGCGTGCGCAACCTTGAGTTTATCGAAGCGGCACAGGCCCTTGGATTTAAGAACTTTAGAATCATTCTCCGTCATGCATTACCCAATGCATTGACTTCGGTATTAATTGCCATTGCCTTTGGCGTAGCTTCGGCTATTTTGATCGAGTCTTCACTTTCTTTCTTAGGCATTGGGGTAGAGGCAGAAACCGCCACATGGGGTAAAATGTTAGCCGACTCAAGAGCGCATCCCGAAGGTTGGTGGCTAGCCGTATTCCCTGGGGTTGCCATCTTCTTGACAGTAACTATGTTTAATTTATTAGGAGAAGGTTTGGCCTCAGCACTTGATCCAAAATCACGGTAATTCTAATCCTTAAATTGCTGAATCAAGGATAAGACTTCCTTATGCATCGCCTCTTCGGATAGGGATGAATGGCTGATTGTCTCAATAGATTTCGCTACAGCTGGATGCCCCCAGAATTGCCGAAGTAAGGCAGCTTCTGCAAGGCCGCGAATTCTTGCATTGCGTTGTCGATTGCGGCGAACTTCTTTGAACCCCCCTTCGATTTGGTGCTGAGTGAATTGAGCAACTGAAGCGCTTAGCCTATCAAGACCTAAACGATTATTGGCTGAGGTTTTTACAAGAGGAATATCCCATCCTGCAGACTCGTGTTGGTGTAAGGACATGGCCTGCTTCCATTGACGCATTACCTCACGAGTTAAGCTATCCTCTTGATCATCAATTTTGGTAAAAACCACGATATCAGCTGTTTCAACAACCCCTCGTTTTATTCCTTGTAAACCATCGCCTGCCTCTGCTTGTGTTAGATAGAGCAGTGTGTCCACCAAGTCAGCAATTGACACCTCACTTTGGCCAACACCCACAGACTCAATCCATAGTTCTTTATAGCCTACGAGATAGAGCAACTGCATAACTAAAGCAGTATTTCGATTAACGCCTCCTAAAGCACCCGATGAGGGACTTGGTCTAACAAAGACGCGAGGATCCGTAGCGATATCAGGCATTCGAGACTTGTCTCCTAAAATACTTCCACCATGGCGATGACTGCTTGGATCAATGGTCAATATAGCCAGCTTGGATTGAGGGTTGTTTGCTAAAAAATCTTGGGCCAAGGCATTGATAAGGGTGCTTTTCCCAACACCTGGACTCCCTGTGAAACCAAGCCGGTGACAAGCCGTATCGGGCGCGTTGGCTGACAGCCCTTGCATAACCTGCAAAGCGAATTCTCTGTGGTCTTGACGTTGACTTTCCACATAGGAAATCGTCTTGCTTAATGTGGCACGATCCCCATCTAAAAGCCGTGTAATCCAATCTGAAACATTATGCTGCATAGGATGCATTCCTTCTGCAAAGGTCGGTTTTTTAAGTCAAACGTGTTCGTCATCCATTGTGCCCTGAGAAATCAAGCTATCCTGAAAGTGTATTTTCACCTTGAAAAACTTTGAAAACTATAATTATGGGCAAACGAAGCGTTTTAATTACTGGAGCAACTGCAGGCATTGGCGCCGCATGTGCTACAACACTCGCCACCAATGGATATGATGTTATCCTAACAGGTCGACGAGAGAATCGACTAGCTGCCCTAAAGGAAGAAATCACAAACCTCTACAATATCAATTGTACAACGCTAGCCTTTGATATCCAAGATCGTAAAGCAACATTGGAAGCGATCAACTCCTTGCCAGATTCCTGTGCAATTGACGCTGTAATCAATAACGCAGGCCTTGCCCTTGGGAAAGGACCTTTCCAAGAAAGCCAACCTGAGGACTGGGACACGATGCTTTCCACCAATGTGACAGGACTTCTTACCGTAACCCATGGTATAATGCAGAAACTCAAAGAGTCTGACCACCCCCATATCATAAACATAGCCTCCATAGCAGGTATGGAATCCTACGCTGGAGGGCATGTCTATTGCGCCACAAAGGCTGCGGTGCGGTCATTGACAAAATCCTTGCGTATCGATCTTCTGCCTCTAGGTATCAAAGTAAGTGCCGTTTCGCCCGGCATGGTGGAAACCGAGTTTTCAAAAGTTCGGTTTAAAGGCGATAAAGAATTGGCCCAAAAGGTATATCATGGATTTCAGCCTTTACTAGCCCAAGATGTAGCTGATGTGGTTCTCTACCTACTCAATCTACCCAAGCATGTCTGTCTGAATGAAGTGGTCATGACAGCCACGGCACAAGCTAATGCTTACCACACCATCAAGGACTAGTTTATTCTCCGTCTAAAATTTCAATGGCAGCTTCGCCAAGCTTGGTACCCGGACCAAAAACCAAGGCAACCCCCGCGTCATACAATGCCTGATAATCCTTCGAAGGGATGACACCACCTGCAATCACCTTAATTTCACCCCCCCCTTGCTGCCTTAGAATCTCTATGAGCTCTGGGATTAGGGTTTTATGACCTCCAGCCAAACTGCTCACCCCTAAGAAATGTACATCATTATCAATGGCTTGACGGGCCGCTTCTTCTGGGGTTTGGAACAACGGACCAACATCCACATCAAATCCTAAGTCAGCAAAACCTGTGGCAATAACCTTTGCGCCTCGATCATGGCCATCTTGTCCCATTTTACAAATGAGAATTCTAGGTTGTCTACCTGCCTCTTTTGCAAAATCTGAAACCGCTTCACGGGCTTTTTGAAAGCTCTCTTTACTTGTCATTTGCTTGGCATATACCCCTGAAATTAGGACACTTTTTGGAGTATATCTTGTAAATGAGGATTCCATGGCCTCGGAAATCTCCCCCAAGGTTGCCCGAAGACGAGCCGCCTCTACGGCCAACTCTAATAGATTACTACCATCATCACAGGCCTCTCGAATGGCATGAAGAATATTGTTTACCGCTTCTTGGTCTCGACTATTTCTTATCTGTTGTAAACGAGCTATTTGACCTTGCCTTACAGTAACTGCATCTACGGAGAGCACATCAAAAGATTCTTGTGAACGCCCAGTAATAAATGCATTAACGCCAATAATTTTATCCTCGCCAGCATCAATTCGAGCTTGCTTTTCTGCTGCAGACGCTTCAATGCGTTGTTTTGGAATGCCTTGTTCAATGGCTTTTGTCATTCCACCTGCTGCTTCAATCTCATCGATTAAGGCATTGGCTTCGGCCATCAACGCTTCTGTTCTTTCTTCAATAACTGTGCTTCCACCAAAACCATCGATGAAATTCAGAAGGCCGTGGTCTGATTGCAATTGTTTTTGTGTGTTTCTTGCAATTTCTGCAGAGAAAGGGGTAGGCAAGGCTATGGCCTCGTCAAACGAATTGGTATGAAGGGATTGCGTTCCTCCAAATAATGCAGCCAGCGCTTCGATGGTCGTCCGCCCGATATTATTATAGGGATCTTGTTCTGTGAGGCTCCATCCTGAAGTCTGACAATGCGTTCTTAAAAGCATCGATTTACTGTTCTTTGGATCAAAGGCTTTAACACGTTGTGCCCATATCTCACGCCCTGCTCGAAGCTTAGCCACTTCGCTGACAAAGTCCATTCCTATTCCCCAGAAAAAGGAAAGTCTTGGCGCAAAGGCGTCAATGTCTAGTCCTGCCTCAAGTCCTGTTCGAATATATTCTAGCCCATCGGCAATAGTATAGGCCAATTCAAGGGCTGTGCTAGCACCTGCCTCTTGCATGTGATATCCAGAAATCGATATGGAGTTAAACTTTGGCATATGAGCCGAGGTATATTGAAAGATGTCGGATATAATGCGCATGCTAGGACGTGGCGGATAGATATAGGTATTACGCACCATAAACTCCTTCAGGATATCATTTTGGATGGTACCTGAAAGCCTGGCTTGGTCAACACCACTTTCCTCAGCAGCTACGATGTAAAATGCCATAATTGGAATTACCGCACCATTCATTGTCATCGACACCGACATCGTATCAAGAGGAATTCCATCAAATAATATTTTCATATCCTCCACACTATCAATGGCTACTCCCGCCATACCTACATCGCCCGAAACCCTTGGGTGGTCCGAATCATATCCTCGGTGAGTGGGCAAGTCAAAGGCTACAGAAAGGCCCTTTTGTCCTGCTGCTAAGTTTTTTCTGTAAAAGGCATTCGATGCTTCGGCGGTAGAAAAACCTGCATACTGACGGATTGTCCATGGCCTACCCAAATACATCGATGCATAAGGACCTCTACGATAAGGGAAAATGCCAGGAGCCTGTAATCTATTCGTCATTGGGCAGAGAAGGTTTAACATTAGCCGCGCTGATCAAATCCCAAACTAAGGCGTCCACAGTATGACTTCCTGTCAGAATATCTGGCCACTGACTGAGGTTTGACTCATGCCGCAAAAGCAATTGAATGTTTCGAGCAAGTCGTCTAAAATTCGCGTCGTTTCGCCATCGCGTTGGACAGAGTCGTAACAACTTTGCACCCGACAGGATTGAAGAGAGTGCCATTACCGAAGAACGAATCAAGGCATCCTCTTGACGAATACCCTCGAAGTCTTTGTCCAAGACATATTGATGGATCACAAGGCTTTCCTCGCCATAGGTTTCTTTAGCCAGATAAAGAAGGGCTCGATTCCATGAAGCGTTACGATAGAAGTCTAGATCCATCGGTCGGTCGAGGACGATTCGCCCGTGTTTGTCTAACATCTTACTTACAGCTAACCATGTTGAGGCAAAGGAATTCCTCCTGCCTAGAGCGGTCTCAAGGACCACTGCCGGCCATACATTGTCAGAAAATGTATCGCTGTCAGTGACTACACCGTCCTGAGTTACAGAATATGAACCTGACCATACGTCGTGATGTTGACTTAGCTTTTGAGCAAATTGCTCACTAAGCTCACCTCCTTTATCTCTTAGGTGAAGTTGAATGTGCGGAAGGGAAATTTCTTCTAAAAAATCGAGAGCGTTTTCCTCATTCAAATGAATCGTAGGCGATTCAAGGCCCGTCATTAAGTCTTCAAGAAGTGTTCTGTTAAGCAATCCGTTATCCCCTTCATTGTAGTCATCTCCAATAGACCATTCATTGGTTGACAATTCCCCTAATGAGGATACAGCGTCATTAGATAATCCTAGAGCCTTGGTCTGCCAGTCGGTATCCATGTGGATGTTCTGACGATTGTTTGCATCGCCCTTTAACTCTTTGTCTGCTCTCGCAAACCACTGGGAAAACAAATCAGATTGAACAGAAGGATCTTTGCGGTCCATACCTTGAATTTAACACTATCTTTACTGAAAATCGGTGTATGAGTATGGATGTACTGCGAATTGAACAACAGGGAAATGTAAAAGTGATCACCTTAAATCGGCCCAAAAGCTTGAATGCGCTTAACAAAGAAGTAATCCAAGCTCTAGAAGACACTTTTCGATCGATTGAGGGAGATGCTTCCATTCAAGGAGTTATTCTAACCGGAGAGGGCGAAAGAGCATTTGCCGCAGGTGCAGACATCACCGAATTTCAAAATCTTGAAGCAAAAGACGGTGAGGCATTCGCTGTAAAAGGGCAGGAAGTCTTTTCTCTAATTGAACATTGCACAAAGCCTGTAATTGCTGTAGTTAATGGATTTGCTTTAGGGGGAGGGTGCGAACTTGCTATGGCTTGTCACATGCGAATTGCTACCTCCAATGCCAAGTTTGGCCAACCCGAAGTAAATCTTGGACTAATCCCTGGCTACGGAGGAAGTCAACGCCTGTTACATCTTATTGGAAAGGGTAAAGGCTTAGAGTACCTTATGACGGCCGAAATCATTCCCGCGTCAACCGCATTGTCACTAGGATTAGTCAATTACGTGGAAGAGGATAAAGCTGCTGCGATGGAAAAAGCACAATCGCTGTTAGCCACCATTGCCACGAAGGCACCTCTTGCTATAGGCCATGTAATTCAATGTGCTAATGCCGTCTATGATGAGAGCCTTAATGGCTACTATGAAGAAGCCAAACGATTTGGCGCATGCACGACAACAGAAGATTTTAAAGAAGGAGCCTCTGCCTTTTTAGAAAAAAGAAAAGCCTCATTTAAGGGACAATAAATCATTAAGACCTACAAATCATGAGTGAATATCGCATTGAAAAAGACACCATTGGAGAAGTACAAGTAGAAGCTGATAAGTTTTGGGGACCCCAAACCCAACGTTCCATCAGCAATTTTCCTATCGGCAGAGGGATCAATACTATGCCTATTGAAATCATACGAGCTTTTGCCGTCTTAAAAAAAGCAGCAGCAATTACCAATGCTGAAATCGGAGGATTGGATCAAGAAAAATGCGAAGGAATCGGAAAAGCATGCGACGAGATTTTAAGTGGCCGTTTAGATGATCAATTTCCTCTGGTTGTTTGGCAGACGGGTTCCGGGACTCAATCCAACATGAATGTCAATGAAGTCGTGGCGAATTGGGCCCACGTTCACCGCGGAGGAAAACTTACTGACAAAGAAAAATTTATTCACCCCAATGATGACGTAAATAAATCCCAATCATCCAATGACACCTTCCCTACGGCTATGCATATTGCGTGCTACAGCCTTTTAATGGAAGTCACCATCCCGGGAATTGTCGAATTGCGCAATGCTCTTCAAGAAAAGGTGGAAGCCTTTAAAGACGTTGTGAAAATCGGAAGAACGCACTTTATGGATGCCACACCAGTTACCTTGGGCCAGGAATTCTCAGGCTATGTTTCCCAGTTAAACCATGGGTTAATCGCCTTAGAAAATGCAATGGATCATCTTACGGAATTAGCTCTTGGAGGAACCGCCGTAGGAACAGGCATCAATACGCCTGAGGGGTATGCTGAGCGGGTGGCTGATGTAATCGCCGAATTGACTGGCCTTCCCTTTGTTACCGCTGAGAACAAGTTTGAAGCGCTTGCTGCTCATGATGCGCTTGTCGAAGCACACGGTGCATTAAAAACGATTGCTGTAAGCTTAATGAAAATTGGAAACGATATCCGCATGCTCTCCTCAGGACCACGCTCAGGTATTGGTGAAATCACCATACCTGCTAATGAGCCCGGCTCGTCCATAATGCCCGGCAAAGTTAATCCAACCCAATCTGAAGCACTAACTATGGTATCTGCTCAGGTGCTAGGTAACGACGTTGCCCTGAACATCGGCGGTTCCAATGGTCATTTTGAGCTCAACGTCTTTAAGCCAATGATGGTCTACAACTTCTTGCATTCTGCAAGGCTAATTGGTGATGCAGCCTCGTCTTTTGCCAAGAACTGTGTCGAAGGCATTCAACCGAATCACAACCGAATCGAGGAGCACCTCAACAACTCGCTAATGCTTGTGACAGCGCTCAACCCACACATCGGATATTACAAGGCAGCCGAGATTGCCAATAAGGCACATGCTGAAGGCACTACACTTAAGGAGGCGGCTATGGTACTAGGGTATCTCACCTCAGAAGAATATGATGCCTGGGTTGATCCATCTAAAATGATCGGTTAAACGGAAGGGGGTTATCTAGTTTTTAAAGAATAGCAACTATTGCTTATCTTACTAGAAACTAGAACTATGAAACGATTCTTACCCTGCATTATCCTCTTCTTAGCCTTTGCGCTACATCATCACGATATGAGCGCACAAACGTTGTATTCAGAAGACTTTGACGGCGGATCGTTGGCAAGCAAAGGATTTACCGTTATTAATGCCGACGGTTTAATCGCAAATACTGGCTTAGATGTTAGCTTTGTAGGGTTGTCCGACTCCTTTACCAATAACGCATGGATAAATTCCCTGGCCGTTAATGGAAAGGTCTGTGCCTTAAGT
Source organism: Bacteroidota bacterium (assembly GCA_036128775.1). Classification (GTDB taxonomy): domain Bacteria; phylum Bacteroidota; class Bacteroidia; order Chitinophagales; family UBA8649; genus UBA8649. The sequence continues at coordinate 14,603 of JAYYPZ010000082.1, read as the reverse complement.
ACTTCTTTCTACAGTATAAGTCCTCTTGGAACGTCCAATGACTGGCTTATTACCCCTCCGATAACCCTAACGGGCAACAATTTAAAAATTGCTTGGAGAGATATCGCTACAGATGCCACTTTCCCTGACGGATATAGTGTGTTTATATCAACGAGTGCTGGTAACACCATTGGAAGTTTTAATCCGACGCCCATTTATTCAACCCTTGGAGCTCCTGCATCTTGGACTGAACAACAAGTCAATCTCAACACATATGCAGGTCAGACGGTAACTTTTGCTTTTGTAAACAACTCTACAGATAAATATCTTTTGGGAATTGATTCTATCCGTGTAAGCAATCTTGCCTTAGATGACGTAGCCGTTAGCCAGGCCCGTTTGAGCGAGTATACAGCTATACCTTTTGAACAAGCAGGAACCTATTTTCCTTCTCTTGTTGTAACAAATCAGGGCATTAACAATGCCAGTGGTGTAAATGTGTCATGTACGGTAACGGACTTTGCTGGAAACACGGTATATACGGCTACCATGTCCGGAAGTACAACGATTGCACCGGGGGCAAGTGTAGCGTATAATGATGGGGGCAACGGGTTTTCCCCTCCTGCGCAGATTGAACTGTATAAAGCCTCCTTCCAGGTAAGCATCAGTCAAAATGACCTTGTACCAGAAAATGATACAGCAAGCATACAACTCTTTCTAAGTGATAGTCTCTATGCTCGCGATGAAGCCGTATCCAACAGTCAGGTAGAGGGTTCTCTTGGTATTGGTGCAGGAGGGACTGGGATTTTGGGAAACAACTACTTCATGAATGTCCCCAGCGAAGCTGTGGGTATACAGGCATTCTTTGATGGAAACTTAGAAATCGGAGATACCGTGAGAGGGTATCTCTATTCTACATTCAATGGTTTGCCTGCGAATGTACTCTCAACTACCGCAGACTTCATCGTTACAGCGGCGGATACTCCTGTCGTCCGACTTGATTTACTCTTTCCAAGTCAAGTTCCACTTAATGGAGGACAGACCTATGCCTTTATGATTGAAGAAACCAATACTGTAGATAATCTTGGCCTGTATTACAGTTCAGAAATTTTCACGGCAGGTGCAACCAATGCCAATATCAATGGAGGACTTTTTGATGATTTGGGCAATTTAGGATTCCCCAACCCCCTATTGGTGCGAGGTCTCTTAGCGCACACCCCTGCCACGGGCTTTGCAGGTCTTATTAGTCCAAACAACGCGAACACTGTGATAAACTATTGTCCTGGGAATAGCATTCCTTTAATTACAGACGGCTCTGAAGTCGTGCCTGCAGGAGAGACATATCAGTGGTTATGGACAAGTAATTCAGATACTATATTTCTATCCGGAGCTGGCACGAATTACTTTGGTGACATCAATGCAGATTTAGTCGCTGCGATGTCTACGCCAATTGCGCCAGGAAGTTACACTGTAGAAGGCATTGTAACCGATGGAAATGGCATTGGGGACACCACAAACAACTCATTTACCATTAATGTCTTAACGGCTAATGATCCCCTGTGTCAATCAGGACCACCCCCTCCATGTCCTAATCCTATAACGGCTAGCGCCTCCATTACGGCGGATACCTGTGGGCAAAATACCGGAGCTATAGCAGTGACAACGAACGGGGGCTCAGGACAGATCTTCTATCAATGGAGTCCTGGAGGAGAACAAACAAGCTCCATTGCTGGGCTCTCTGCAGGAAATTATTCTGTTCAGATTACCGACATTACAGGGTGTGATACCACAATTGGCTACTCTGTTCCTTCGGTAAATCCATCCCTTTCATTATCTACTTCCTCTGTAGATGAAACCAGTGGATGTGATGGGTCGGCTACTGTGACCGTCACTGGCGGAAATGGACCGTTTACCTATCAGTGGAACGATCCTAATCAACAAACGTCAAGTACTGCAAACAATCTGTGTGCAGGGACTTACACCGTCACCGTAAGCGATGGAAGTGGGTGCTCATCCTCAGCCACCGTAGTCATAGGTGGAGGACCAACTCCATGCCCTAACCCAATTGATGTCAGTGCAGCGATAACAGGGGATACCTGTGGCCAAAACACAGGAGCCATTTTGTTAACTACCACTGGAGGTTCAGGGCAAATCTTTTATCAATGGAGCCCTGGAGGACAACAAACGAGCTCCATTACTGGACTATCTGCAGGAAATTATTCCGTTCAGATGACCGATATCACAGGATGCGATACGACCGTAAACTATGTTGTCTCCTCGGTAAATCCATCCTTTTCTTTATCCACTTCATCCACAGACGAATCATGTGGGTGTGATGGATCGGCTAGTGTAACGGTAAATGGCAATGGCTCATTTACCTATCAATGGAATGATGTGAACCAACAAAACACAAGTACTGCAAATGATTTGTGCGCAGGAAGCTATACAGTTGTCGTAAGTGATGGCAGTGGGTGTTCTTCCTCAGCCACAGTAGTCGTGGGTTCCGCGCCATCTGCCGTTTCGGTAAGTGTTACCTCAAGTCCTCAAACCGATGCCAATAATCCTGACGGGAGTGCAAGTGCATTTGCCTCTGGGGGTACACCTCCTTATTCTTATCTATGGAGTAATGGAGGTACTGATGCCATAATTACTGGTCTTGTAGCCGGTAGTTACAGTGTTGATGTTTCCGATGCCAATGGATGTAGCGGAAGTGCTAGTGTTACAGTAGAGGCTGATATCGATACGACCACGGGTATTTTCACCATGAATTGGCAAGAAGTTACTTTATCGCCTAACCCAAGTAGCGGGGATGTTCAAATTCAATGGACCTCCGAGCAAAGTATTCCATACACGATTACAATAATTGATGCTGCCGGAAGACATATGATGTCATCGCAAGGGCAATCAGTACAAGGCGCGAATGGGGTAGGGATTACAACATCCACTTTATCTGCTGGTTTATATCAAGTTATTATTGAAAGTCGAGATACTCAGGTTCAGATCGCCTTGACAATAAATCATTAATTGAACGACTCGTCTCAGATAAACTCATATCCAATGTCGGCGCGGTAAAACGCGCCGTCAAATTGGACTTGACCCGCTACCTCTTTTGCGCTCAATAAGGAAGAGGTTAAATCATCGCCTAAAGCGGTGACTGAAACGACTCGTCCGCCATTGCTTACTAGCGCACCTCCATTCCTTTTCGTGCCCGCGTGATAAATAAATGCATCGTGGCGTGGCGAAGGTAACGTCATAGGTAAACCCTTTGCATAAGCCTCTGGGTAGCCTTTTGATGCGACGACCACCGTAGAAGCACATTGTTTGTCAATTGCTAATTGATACTCTTTCAAATTTCCTGTGGCAGTACTCCAACAAGCTTCCAACACGTCCGAGGTAATCCTTGGCAAGACAACCTGAGTTTCTGGATCTCCAAATCGACAATTGTATTCAATCACATGAACTTCTCCCGCCTCAGAAAGGATTAACCCGATGTACACTACACCGCGATAGATAAGACCCTCTTTCTGCAGTCCGTTTATCGTAGGTTGAATTACAGAGTGCTCCACTTGAGCCATTATCTCCTCACTTACAAAGGGTGGTGGTGAAACAGCACCCATCCCTCCTGTATTTAACCCTGTATCACCCTCTCCAACACGTTTGTAATCTTTGGCTGTTGGTAAAATCTTATAGTCTTTGCCATCCGTTAGCACAAACACAGAAAACTCTATGCCCGTTAAAAACTCTTCGATCACTACTCGAGCACTGCTTTGACCAAACTGTTGTTCTATAATCATGTTGCGCAGGCTGCTTTTAGCTTCGGCTAAGGAATCCAAAATAAGCACTCCTTTTCCCGCGGCTAAGCCATCTGCCTTCAATACATAAGGACCGCTAACGCGCTCTAAATGCTCCATACCCTCTTCCAGATTATCGGCGGTTACCTCAAGATATGATGCCGTAGGAATGTTGTGCCGACTCATAAACGCTTTAGCAAAACCCTTACTACCTTCCAATTGAGCCGCAGCCTGTGACGGACCAAAGACGGGAATATTACGGACTGAAAAAAAATCATATACCCCTTCGACTAGCGGCTGTTCAGGCCCTACGCATATAAAATCGATTTTGTTTTGCTCTACTACATGTGCCAACCCTTCAAAATCTGTTGGTGGGCAGTCTACAGGCTCTCCTAACGAATGACTACCTGCATTACCAGGCGCGAGAAAAAGCTTATCCAATCGAGGTGATAGGCTAAAGGACCGCGCCAAGGCATGTTCTCGTCCGCCGCCGCCTAGAAGTAAAACATTCAATTTTTTCATGCGTTTAAAGGTAGTGAAGTCCCTATGTATTGAGGGAAGAATACTTTGGACAAGGGACAATAATGACGTATTTTTCCGTACTGAAAAAGACCTATGGCCGGATTTCTAGAAGGAGTATTCAACCTTTTTGGTAAAAAAAATGAGCGTGACCGTAAAGCGGTTCAGCCAAGAATAGACCTTATCAATGCCAATTATGCAGAATATGCCCAGTTAAGTGACGAAGCATTGCGCAATAAAACGAGCGAGTTTCGCAAGCGCCTAGATGAGCATTTGTCGGGCATAAAAGCAGAAATTTCCGAATTGGATCAAAAGGTGAATCAGGAAGATCTTGATCTCGATACTAAGGAAGAAATCTTTAAAACGATTGATGGCCTGAAAAAAAAGCAAGATGAATCCATTGAAGTCTTTCTAAAAGAAATCCTTCCGGAAGCATTTGCCGTCATGAAAGAGACCTCTAGACGTTTCTCCGAAGCCGATGTTCTTCGCGTCAAAGCCTCTGATTTGGATCGAGAATTGGCCATTGATGCTGACTACGTATCGATTCAAAATGACATCGCTGAGTATAAGACATCATGGGATGCAGCAGGCAGTTTGATTGATTGGAAAATGGTTCACTATGATGTGCAGCTGCACGGTGGTATTGTCCTTCATGAAGGTAAGATTGCCGAGATGCAGACAGGTGAAGGTAAGACCCTCGTATCCACACTACCTGCCTATCTAAATGCCATTGCGGGATTGGGCGTACACATTATTACAGTAAACAACTATCTAGCACGTCGGGACTGCGAGTGGAATCGACCGCTTTTTGCCTTTCTCGGGCTCACTGTCGACTGTATTGACCTCTACCGACCTCACTCTCCCGAGCGAATACAGGCCTATAAGGCGGATATAACCTATGGGACCAACAATGAGTTTGGTTTTGATTATTTGCGAGATAATATGGTCAATAGCACCAAGGAAATCATGCAAACCAAGTTGCACTATGCAATGATTGATGAGGTCGACTCCGTTTTAGTGGACGATGCCCGAACGCCTCTTATTATCTCTGGACCTATCGGCAAGAGCAACGAGCAGCAGTTTCATGAGCTAAAACCACGTATTCAGCGACTGATCGATGTTCAAAAAAAGGATGCCACCCAATACCTCACCTCCGCCAAGAAGAAGATTGCCGAAGGAAACACAGGTTATAAAGAAGGAGAAGGGGGATTTGAGTTATTGAGAGCCTACCGCGCCTTTCCAAAGAATAAGCCCCTCATTAAATTCTTAAGTGAAGCAGGAAATCGACAAATTCTTCAAAAGACTGAAAACTTCTACCTACAAGATCAGGCGAAAGAAATGCCGACAGTAGATGAAGCACTCTATTTTATCATCGAAGAAAAACAAAACTCGATTGATCTCACAGATAAAGGGATTGACTTGATTACGGCCAATGGCGAAGACCGAGAGTTCTTTGTACTTCCCGACGTTGGCGTTGAGATTGCAGAAATCGAACAAAAGAAACTTCCCGAAGAAGAAGAACTTAAGCTAAAGGACGAGTTGATGTCAAACTTTGCTGTCAAGTCTGAGCGCTTACACTCTATTAACCAACTCCTCAAAGCTTATGCCCTCTATGAGCGAGATGATCAATATGTGGTCATGGATGGAAAGGTCAAAATAGTGGATGAAAACACAGGGCGTATAATGGACGGTCGTCGATACTCCGACGGTCTACATCAAGCGATTGAGGCAAAGGAAAATGTCAAAGTAGAAGCTGCCACCCAGACTCGTGCTACCGTGACGCTTCAAAACTTCTTTCGAATGTATCACAAGCTCTCAGGCATGACGGGAACAGCCATTACCGAGGCAGGAGAGTTTTGGGACATCTACAAGCTTGATGTGGTTGAGATTCCCACGAACAAGCCCATTATTCGGGATGACCGGAACGACCTAGTGTATAAGACCGAGCGAGAAAAGTATAATGCGATTATCGAAGAAATCAAAGTGTTAACCGACCAAAAAAGACCTGTCCTAGTTGGCACAACTTCTGTAGAGATTTCGGAAAAACTTGCCCGCATGTTATCTCGGCAAAAAATCAAACACAATGTCCTGAACGCCAAGCAGCATCAGCGAGAAGCTGAAGTCGTCGCCGAGGCGGGGAGACCTGGTGCAGTGACCATTGCAACCAACATGGCAGGTCGTGGAACCGACATTAAATTATCTCAAGAGGTTCTTGATGCTGGAGGGCTGGCAATCATTGGTTCGGAACGGCATGACTCCCGACGAGTTGACCGTCAGCTACGTGGACGAGCTGGAAGACAGGGAGATGCTGGTTCTTCGCAATTCTTTGTTTCCTTGGAAGACCGATTAATGAGACTTTTTGGCTCTGAAAGAATCTCGAAGGTCATGGATCGTTTTGGGTATGAGGAAGGAGAGGTTATCCAACACAACATGATTACCAAGTCTATTGAGCGGGCCCAAAGGAAAGTGGAGGAGAATAACTTCGGGACTCGAAAGCGCTTGATTGAATACGATGATGTCATGAACCTGCAGCGCGAAGTAATCTACACCAAACGACGAAATGCTTTGTTTGGCGACCGGCTAAGCGTTGATATCCTAGATGCTTTCTACTCATTGGCAGCCAACGCAATTCAACTTTATAAAGAGGAGGAATACAATGACTACGAAGGCTTTAAGCTCTATTGCTTTAGAATGTTTGCCCTGAATCCTTCAATAGATGAATCTGAGTTTGAGTCCGGCAACAGTGAAGCGCTAATTGCCTCCTTGTTTGAGCAAATTACCGAGCAATATAAACGAAGAACTAGTCAGATTCGAGACAATGCCCTACCCGTTCTTCGGCGGATTCATGCAGAACGAGGAGATACAGTTAAAAATGTTGTCTTTCCCGTTTCCGATGGTCGAAGACAGGCACAAGTAACGCTAAAACTAGAAGAAGCGTTGGAAGGAAATGGAAATGCTGTTATGACGGCTGTGGAACGCAGTATATCCCTCGCATTAATAGACGACAAATGGAAGGATCATCTAAGAACCATGGATGATCTAAAGCAGGAAGTTCGAACGGCATCTTATGAGCAAAAAGACCCATTATTAGTCTACAAACAAGAGGCCTATCAACTGTTTGAAAACCTCATCATTGATATTAATGAAAACCTTTGCAGCTTTCTTGCCAAAGTAAATATTGTTGCCAATCAAGAAGCTCAGCAAGCACAACAAGCTGCACCTTCTGAAAAACTTACCGCTTCAAGACCTAGCGAAGGAGGCAATGCCCAACAAAGGCGACAAGAAAAACCCAAGGCAACACCTGTTCGCGCCACAAAAAAAGTAGGACGAAATGAACCTTGTCCCTGCGGTAGTGGAAAAAAATACAAACAATGTCATGGCTTACAATCTTAATCTGAGTTCACAATGGCTTGTAAATCCAGCCTTTTGTTTTGTTTTTCTATGCCTAGCCTCCTTACCTGTTAGTGCCCAAGTGGAAGGAGAAAGCACGGAACAAGCCTTAACGGAATCCTCAAGCAATAATCCTCAAGAAGTCGCTCTTGATACCATTCCTTATGAGGATCGAATCGTTAATGAGAAGAGTAATACCTCCGTAACATTCTATAACGATATACAATCTTACAGTGCAGGATTGCAAGAAGTTACTCGGCGAACGAATTTGAGTCTAGGCTATAGAATACTTGTTATATCCGATCGAAGCGATGCCGTGGTTAGTCAAGTCATGGATGAATTCTATCGGTCTTATCGAAACTTACCGACATATAAGGTATTTAACTCACCATACACTGAATTAAAGGCAGGGGACTTTTCCACCTATCTAGAAGCCTCGTATTGGGCCTATCAAATGAAAAGCGATTTCAGAGGGGCCTATGTTGTTCAAGAAGTAGTCAACCGACGTAAAAAATGAAACTCCCCGCAGATATAATCAAGCACGCGGTTGATCACCGGAGACATCTTCATGCACATCCTGAGTTGTCAGGAAAAGAAGAAAAAACGGCTGAATACATCCAATCATGCCTTGACAACTGGGGTGTGGCCTACGAAAAAAATATCGGCGGTCATGGGATTGTTGCATGGATTGGACCTGAGGCATCCGACTGCCTTGCCCTTCGTGCCGATATGGATGCCTTGCCGATCAACGAGACAAACACCACCTCTTACCAGTCCACTAACCATGGTGTTATGCACGCCTGTGGGCATGACGTACATATGGCGTGTTTGCTCGGGGCCATTGAAACACTTCAAACTCACCAGCCCCCGTCAAAAAGAGTGTACTTCATCTTTCAGCCCCATGAGGAAGTCTTACCAGGGGGTGCGCAGTTGATGATTGACGAGGGACTCTTTGAGCGTTTTCCGATCGCAAAACTTGTTGCCTTACACGTTAGCCCAGAACTTGAAGTTGGGATCATAGGCCACTGCTCTGGACCGTTTATGGCGGCATCAGATGAGATTCGTGTAACCTTTGAGGGCAAGGGCGGGCATGCTGCTCGACCACACTTAACCGGAGACACGATTGCCATGGGCTCAAACTTTGTGGTTCAGGCACAGCAAATTGTCTCTCGCCTATCCAACCCCATTGAGCCTATCTTGTTTACCATTGGCCTATTTGAAGGTAAAGGAGCAACAAATATCATTCCCTCTAAAGTCATGTTAGAAGGAACATTGCGCACTATGAATGAGGCACATCGGGAAGCTATGCATGATAAATTGGAAAGCTTAGCTCAACAAATCGCTTCATTTAATCAAGGCAATGCCACCCTTGATATTCGTCAGGGCTATCCCGTATTATTCAATGATGCGGACTTAACCCAAGATGCCATCCAAGCGCTTAAATCAAACGATGTGTCATGTCAAAAAATACCGATGCGCATGACCTCAGAAGACTTTGCTCGATATGGTCAATATGGTAAGCCTTTAACCTTCCTTCGCCTTGGAACTGGCAACCCAAATAACTCCGGCCTGCACCGCCCAGACTTTGACATCAATGAAGACGCAATTGCCCATGGAGTAAGAACCCTTGTCATTTTAGCACGCACCTTGCATTAGTGTTAATTTCATTTACTTTGTACCATTATGTCGAACAACATCTTTCCTATATACGATCAACTTGTTTCAAGACAAGAAAAGGAGGATTTTCTTAACCAACAGGGAGCTGTTTTTTGGCTTACAGGATTGTCAGGGTCGGGCAAAAGCACCATGGCAAAGCAACTAGAACGCCAACTGTTCAACGAAGGCTTTGTAGTTCAGGTTCTCGACGGCGACAATGTTCGCTCTGGAATCAACAACAATCTGGGATTTAGTGAAGACGATCGTAAAGAAAATATTCGGCGCATTGCAGAAGTAGCTAAGTTATTCAGTACGTCTGGCGTGGTAACCATCTGTAGTTTTGTGAGTCCAAAAAATGATTTACGAGAAATGGCTCAGCGCATTATAGGTGATGAGTTTCACTTAGTCTACATATCGTCGAGCCTAAAAAAATGTGAGGAGCGCGATGTCAAGGGGCTTTACGCCAAAGCCCGAAAGGGAGAAATCAAAAATTTCACAGGTATCGATGCGCCATTTGATATTCCAAGTAATCCTCACTTGACGCTAGATACCGAAAGAGATACAATTGAAGATTCTACGGCATCGCTTTATCACTATGCCATTAAGCATATTAAAAAATCATAACTATGGGATACAGCATTAACCATCTTCGTGAATTAGAATCGGAAGCCATATATGTGCTTCGAGAGGTTGCCGCACAATTTGAAAACCCTTGTATTCTATTCTCGGGCGGAAAGGATTCCATTCTACTGACCCACCTTGCAAAAAAGGCATTTTCTCCAGCTAAGATTCCTTTTCCTTTAGTCCATATTGACACGGGACACAACTTTCCAGAAACACTGACATTTAGGGATGACCTTGCAAAAGAATTGCAAGCAAAGCTTATCGTTGGAAGCGTTCAGTCCATGATTGACAGCGGAATGGCCCACGAAGAAACAGGAGCTAACGCCTCCCGAAACATCGCACAAATACCCACTCTGCTCGATACCATCGAAAAACACAAATTTGATGCCTTGATGGGCGGTGCTCGACGTGATGAAGAAAAGGCAAGAGCTAAGGAACGCTTCTTCTCTCACCGTGATGAATTCAGCCAATGGGACCCCAAAAATCAGCGACCAGAATTATGGAATCTTTACAATGGGAAAAAGCACCATGGGGAACACTTCCGTGTATTCCCAATTAGTAATTGGACAGAACTCGACGTTTGGCAATACATTGGAATGGAAAACATTGCCCTGCCCTCTCTGTATTATGCACACAAACGCAGAATTTTCGAACGGGATGGTGTCATTTTATCTGAATCACCCTTTATCACTTTACGTGAAGGAGAGGAAATTCGCGAGGAAATCGTCCGCTTCAGAACCATGGGAGATGCCACCATTACTGGTGCCTACAGATCGGATGCCGATACAATCGATAAGATTATTCAAGAAGTTGCTGCGGCTCGATCTACTGAGCGAGGTAGTCGCGCTGATGATAAACGATCGGAAACCGCTATGGAGGACCGTAAAAAAGAAGGATACTTTTAAATCAAGAGATTATGTCAAAAAATACCTTTGATAGCGCATCATATATGAGTATGGAACTGCTGCGTTTTACAACAGCAGGCAGTGTCGATGATGGAAAGTCCACCTTAATTGGACGCTTGCTCTATGATAGTAAGTCGATTTTTGAGGATCAAATGGAAGCCGTAAAAGCTTCGAGTGAAAAACGAGGGGATGACCACATCAATCTAGCCCTAGTCACTGATGGTTTAAAGTCTGAGCGTGAGCAGGGAATCACCATTGATGTGGCCTATCGTTACTTTGCTACGCCAAAGAGAAAATTCATTATCGCGGATACTCCTGGCCATATTCAATACACGCGAAATATGGTCACGGGCGCATCTACAGCCAATCTTGCCATAATCTTGGTCGATGCGCGTAAAGGGATCATTGAACAAACCAAACGGCACTCCCTTATCGCCTCTTTGCTGGGCATTCCCCATGTTACAATCTGTATCAATAAGATGGACCTCGTCGATTACGACCAAGCCACCTATGAAAGCATAAAGGCCGATTACAAGCGATTTGCAAGTAAACTGCATGTAAAAGATGTAACCTTCATTCCTATTTCAGCATTGCATGGTGACAACGTGGTCAATACCTCGGACAAGATGCCCTGGTACAATGGTACAACCCTTATGTATCACTTAGAGAATGTGCATATTGCAAATGATCGCAATTATATCGATGGACGATTCCCAGTGCAAACGGTTATCCGCCCACAGTCTGATGCCTTTCACGATTTCAGAGGCTATGCTGGAAGGGTTTCTGGAGGCGTCTTTCGTGCAGGTGATGAGGTAAAAGCTTGGCCTTCAGGATTTACGACAAAGATTAAAGCTATTCACTGTGACAATCAAGAAGTAGAAGAGGCCTTTGACCCAATGTCTGTTGTCATGACCTTAGAAGACGAGATTGATATCAGTCGAGGAGATATGATCTCGCGATCTAACAATGAACCCCAAAAAGGGCAAGACATTGATGCCATGATTTGTTGGATGGATGATAGTAAATCATTACAACTTGGTGGCAAATACACCTTGATTCATACTACAAAACAATGCCGATGCGTAGTCAAATCCATAGAGTACAGAATGGATATAAACACGCTATCAAAGGATCAGGAGAACCGCACAATAGGCCTAAATGATATAGGAAGAGTTAAACTACGTACCACCATGCCGTTGTTTTACGATGAATATTCAAGAAACCGAGTGACGGGAAGTTTCATTTTAGTTGACGAGGGAAGCAATGTGACCGTTGGGGCCTGTATGATAAGAAGTTAGTCAAACACAGATTGAGTCCTTATGGAAGTTAAAGAGATATCAGTAGAGACGCTTCAAGAATGGCGCAATACCGGCAAGGAACATCAACTTATTGATGTAAGAGAAACTTATGAGGTTGAGATTGCCGAAATCCAAGGCCAACACATTCCCCTTGGAGAACTTCCTGGCCATTTAGAGGCTATACGCAATGATATTGATGTAGTGATTCATTGCAGATCAGGTGCTAGAAGTGCCCGCGCCGTGCAGTACATCATGTCCAACCGACCGGAAATCACCAATATCTATAACCTCGCAGGAGGTATTCTTGCTTGGGCTGATAAAATTGACACGAGCTTAGAGAAGTACTGATATAATCCCCTCGTAAATCGCGTACCTTGTAGGTGGTTATGGATGCTCTATCTTCTTCGAAACCTCTCTATATTTTAGGGCCTTGCTCTGTAGAAAATAGAGACCAAATGCTAAATACGGCACGTGGTCTACAACAACTCATTCCACAGCCTTTCTTACTCCGCGGTGGACTCTGGAAACCACGAACCCGACCCGGGGCTTTTGAAGGTCTTGGAGAAGAAGGTATTGACTACCTTATAGAGGCCGCAAAGGAAATTGGGGTTGATCCCATTACCGAAGTAGCGAGAGCAAGCCACGTTGAATGTTGTTTACATGCGGGCTTTAAACACCTTTGGATTGGCGCACGTACGACGGTAAACCCCTTTTTGATTGATGAATTAGCTGAAGCCATACGTGGAACAGAGGTTACGATATTTGTAAAAAATCCGGTGAACAGAGATGTTGGTCTATGGCTCGGTGCAATAGAGCGATTAGAACGAGCGGAGTGTTCCTCTCTTTATGCAATTCATCGCGGCTTCTCTGCCATCAACAATACCGCCTACCGGAATCCTCCGTACTGGCAACTTTCCCTGGAGTTTCAGCGTCAACGACCTGATATTCCGATGATAGGCGACCCAAGTCATATGGGTGGAAGACGTGACCTCCTCGATGAACTCAGCCAACAAATGGGACAATTGGGCTACCAAGGATTAATGATTGAAAGTCATATCAATCCAGACCTGGCACTAACCGATGCGGCACAGCAGGTAACTCCTCGTCGCCTTGCTAGCATTCTTCAACAAGTGCAGTGGTCTGACCTTCATGCCAAAGAAGGATATTCCGATGACTATATCAATAACCAGCGACATGCCATCGACTCCTTGGACAAAGAAATCTTACATCTGATTCAAGAGCGAATGAACATCGCCCGTGATATTGGCGTTTACAAACAAGAGGAAAATCTTGCAATTTATCAGCCGGAACGATGGGAAAATACACTTACTTTAGCCTTGGAAAGGGGGCATCAATTGGGGTTGTCTAAAGCCTTTATTATGGAGCTTTTCCAAAGCCTACATGCTGAGAGTATACAGCATCAGTTTATCAAAAAAAACAAACAATGAGCACTAAAACTTCAAGAACGGTAACCGCACCTAAAGGGACTACACTCCACTGTAAAGGATGGGCCCAAGAAGCCGCTTGGCGCATGATTCAGCACAACTTAGATCCCGAAGTAGCAGAGCGACCTGAGGAATTGATTGTATACGGAGGAAGAGGAAAGGCTGCTAGAAACTGGGAGGCTTTTGACCTCATTTTAAAGACCCTAGAAAATCTCGAAGATGATGAAACCCTTCTTGTCCAATCAGGTAAGCCAGTAGGTGTCATTCGAAGCCATAAAGACGCACCTCGCGTTCTCATTGCAAACTCAAATCTAGTAGGGAATTGGGCGAACTGGGAGCACTTTGAGGAGTTGGAGAGAAAAGGGCTAATGATGTATGGCCAAATGACAGCGGGGAGTTGGATTTATATTGGAACCCAAGGCATCGTGCAAGGTACCTATGAGACCTATGCTTCGCTAGCTAAAATTCACTTTGAAGGCGACTTGAAACACAAGCTCAACGTGACAGCAGGACTCGGAGGTATGGGTGGTGCTCAGCCTTTAGCTATTACCATGAATGAGGGCACAGCGCTGATTGCCGAAATGGAAGAGTGGAGAATCGACAAGCGAATTGAAACGCGGTACTTGGACGAAAAATGTCTTGATATCGATGAGGCTATCGATCGAGCAGTAGCTTACGCCAAGGAAGGAAAAGCACTCTCCATCGGTGTTCTATGCAACGCGGTTGATCTCTTGGAGCGCATGCTCGAGCGAAACATAATTCCAGATACCCTTACCGACCAAACCTCGGCTCATGACGAACTCATCGGATACTTTCCAGAAGGTATGTCTGTGGAAGAAGCTAATACGCTCAGAGAGGTAAATCCAGATGACTACCGCGATCAATCATGGGACACCATGGCTAAACATGTTGAGCTTATGATTGCTATGCAAGACCGAGGGAGTATTGTATTTGACTATGGAAACAACCTCCGTGGCCAAGCTAAGGATAAGCGAAACA
>JAYYPZ010000081.1:0-38780 GCA_036128775.1 Bacteroidota bacterium | reverse complement strand
CTCAGCTTCTAACTCTAAGCCAAGAAGATCGTTAAACGGAACTGGGAATACAGCCAACTGTGTGAGTCCGTCTATATTCTCGATTCCTGTACAAAGCACTACGTCCACTTCGAAGTTTGCCGTGGTAACACAACCTGTTGTGGTGTCTGTGTAGGAGTATGTTAAGTTATGAGAACCTAAACCAGCAACATTAGGGTCAAATAAGTTTCCAGATGCACCAGGACCTGTAAGAACTCCACCGATTGGTAATAGGTTCAAGTCGATAATCGAATCCGATTCACAAATACTAGCACCTATGTTTCCATAATCAATATTGATTTCCGGTAAAACACTAAGGTTAGTGTATACCACAGAATCACATCCACCCGAACTTAGTAGCGTATCAACATACGCTCCAGTTTGCGTATAAATACTTGATGGATTTGGCGTGCCTCCAACAACAAAGGATTGACCCGCACAAATCACTGGACTCTGGAAGACTGTGAAACTCGTCACGATAGATACGTTGTATGCCAATAAGCTGTCACATCCAGCAGTCGTCTGAAGATTGACAGCATAAAAACCAGAATCATATACAGTGACTCCGTTAGCTAATGTATATCCATCTCCAGCACACAAGACAATATCTAGAGTATCCGTGAATGTTGGATTAATAGTAAGGTCGGTCACAACAACGCTATCGCAACCGTTTGCATTAACAAATGCATCTGTGTAAATACCTGATGTTGAAACTACACTTCCACCAGGCAAAATGTAAGAAGCATCATCACAAATAGACACGACTACGGTATCCGTGCTACCATTATCCACGATCACATTTACTACTTCTCGATCACCCGGGCAACCCCCGCCACCAACTTCATAGTATATAGTACCATTAAAGTTTCGTGGTGAGAAAGGTGAAGTAGTCGGGAAACCGTCTAATCCAGATCCTTCGTATATCGTTAAGTCAGCATTCGATACGAATACAGCACCAAAGGTCGTTCCATTGGTGTAATCCACACTAAGGCTAGAGACGATTGCAAAGGAATGCTCTTGCCCCCCTGCGAGAGGAAGTGCCGAAGCTAATGGTACATAGGTAGGGTTACCAACTCCTGCACTAACAATTGGGAAACTGCCAAGGTTTGTCCATCCTGCTACTGCCCCGACGTTAGCTACTTGATCCCCTAACTGATACCATATATCCACGAATCCAGCAGTACCCGCAGGCGCATCGATATTACAATCAAAGGCGGTTACATTTAAATTGCTCGCGGGTAATACTTTAAATACATTTCCGTTAAAGCCATTACCTCCTGCGAACGTTGTGGTCAACGAACCAGGAATCAACGTACCAGTACCTAAAGCTTCTAAGAAGTAACTCGTAGAAGATGTAACAGGGAATATAGCCGTATCACCAGTAAGAAGAGGGGTTGAGGCTGTATCTGAATCATACCAATTAAAGGCTCCGATAGAAGGAGAGCCACCTGCCACAATTACTGCAGTATCCCCGTTACATACAACTACATCACTTAAAGAAGGTGTAACTGGAGTATTGTAAAAAGCTCCCGTACTTGAAACCGTGTCATTGGATGTATTTTGATCCGCCGCCCAACTTACCATAACATCGATGGAGAAAGGATCAATACCATTCATGGTATTAAAGAAACCCACGCTCACGGTATCCGTCGTGAATGCTGCTAAACTATCTACTACACCATATAACCCACCAACATTACCATTTCCATCTGTGTATACTACATCTACAATAAAGTTCGTCGCATCATTTAATCCCAAATTTGAGAGAACGACAACCACCTCGGTGGAATCAGTACCACACCCGCCATTGGGCTCAAGAAGTTCAACTGCTGCAACATCAAAATCAGCAAATGTCTGGATATTGATGTTATCAATAAAGATGTCATTATCCTCCGGGTCATCTACAATTCCTTCTGAAGCATAGAAGCCAACTTGAATATTCTGACCAACGTAAGGAGATAAGTCTACCGTATCATTTTGACCTGTACTTGATATTACGGATGCTGCATCATAAACCACCACCGAGCTCCATGTTACACCACAATCTGTAGAGATATAGACCGCTACAGTATCGTCTGAACCTAATGTTGTTGCATTGGTATTGGAAAACTCTGTAAGGGCCAAGTCATACGTAAACACCGTATTGGCCTCAACCTCAAAAATTGGTGTTAACATCCATGCAAAATCACCTAAATTGAAAAGGTTGATTCTTGCACTTGTTCCATTAACCCCACCAACATTCGCAAATGCATCACTTGTCCAGCCAGAGAAACCAGCAATTTGCGGACTTCCTTGACCTTCCCACTCAGTTAATGGACCAATGGCATCTAGGTTAGCTCCTGTAAATCCAGTAAAGTCTTCTTGTATCGGAAGTTGCGCTAATGGATTGACCACTGCCTGATAAGCTAAGGTATCGTTGAAAGGATTTATATCCGCACTATTCACAAAAGCTATGAACTCATACGTACCAACCTGAGACATATCAATTGGTCCAAGTGTTAAGGACATCAAGCTCCCGCCAAGTGGAAGTAACGTATCACTTGGAAGCACTATCGTCTGGTTAAACGAACCACCATTAGGTCCAAACTGAACGACATTCAGGGCATTCCCTAGAGAATCTGTAAATAATGTATCAGACCCCCCATTGGTGATTTCTATCGTGATAAGCGCTGATGAATCGTAACAAACTGGATTCGCTGGAGACGTGAAGGCCGATACAACATAATCCAATGGTGGAAGAGCCGTAATTCCAATATCATCAATTGCCATGTCACCGGTAAAGGATGAACCGCGTGTACCCCTCCAAGTAACTGTTATTGTGTCACCTGCAAAGGCTGATAGATCTAATTGGGCTTCAATCCAGTCATCACCTGTCGCTGCTTGCTGTTGACCAGACAAAGTCCAAATGGCAGTTCCACCTGATCCATTATCCACGAGTACCTCGAGACTGCCCATTGTCGCTCCAAACATATGATACCAGAAACTAAGTTGATAACCAACTGTTGGGTCATCTAGAGCAATCAAGGGAGAAGTGATTTCAGCAACAGCCCCAAAAGATCCTGAAGTAGCCTCTGTGTAGAGATAAGTACCTAAACCTGTAGTGTGGTCTCCGGTAGGACCAGTTCCTGTAGAGCCTGTTGTTCCTTGATCAGCTCTCCATGAGAAGGCTGAAATAGAAAAAGGGTTCGCTGTCCAACAAGGATCAAAGATAATGTTTGAAGTGGCCGTTTGTCCCCATGAGGAATTGCTAAACGTCTCAACAAATGGCACCGCAAAAACATCGCAAGGCGTAGTCACAGTCTGACTCAAAGCAAATGAAGTATCAGGACCCGCACATATTGAAGTAATGTAGAAGTCATAGGTTGAATTTCCTGCTAAACCTGAAATGGTTAAAGAGTTCGTTCCAAACAAAACGGTTTGAATAGTTCCTGTCCCAGGAGCAAAACCACTTGGTCCATATTCTACAAAGAAAGAATCCGTTGCTACTGGACCATCAATCCAAGTGAGATCTACGGTATTTGGATCAACAACTGTGGCAGTGAATGACGCCGGAGGAGCACAAGGCACACAGGTTTCCACCTGAATCAAGTCAAGTGCCAAATCACCAGTGAATCCATTTCCTGTTCCCCCATAGTTGAACGCTAGGTTAATCGTAGTCCCGGCGTAAGCGCTTAAATCAATTTCTTGATACAACCATGGCTCATTGCCAGAGGTTTGCTGTTGTCCGCTTAACGAATACGATGTTGGCGTAAAGGTCGCTCCTCCATCATTACTCACGTCTACCGTTAGCGTGCCTATTTCCGCTCCATAAGCATACACATAAAATGATAAACGCACTGGGGCGAAGGCGGTAGTTAAATCTATAGCCGGCGAAATGAAACTCGCAACGACTGACTGATTACCGGTTGCTTCGTAGCTTACAAAGCTTCCAGCTGCACCACTATGTGCTGCATTAGGTCCAGTACCTGTTGATGTAGGCGTACCAGGGAACTCCCAACTTCCATTCCCCCCATTAATGTCTCCAGTCCATCCATTATTTGATTCCAAATCATCACTAAATACGAAGACGGCCGTTCCTCCAGAAGAACAAACAAGGTTAGCAGAACCCGTGGTGAAACTTGCGGGGCCAGCAACTAGAGAACTGTCTACTGCATTGCATACGGTTTGAATGTACACATCATAAGTAGTCAGGGGAAGAAGACCTGAAATAGTCGCAGATGTGGATGCCCCAGGCACCACTAAAGTTGTTCCCGTTCCTGGTGCAAAACCTGCAGGACCATATTCAAGAATGAATTCTTGCGTCACTGGAGCTGCATTAATCCAAGTAACAAATGCATCAGTATTTGGAGAAGACACTGCCAAGTTTGTCGGCTGAGGACATGTGTTTTCTGCAATGATGACATTATCGAAGGTTACCCCATCGCCTCCAATCCAAGTGGCATTGTCATCTTGACCAAATCGAACTTGGAATGTCGAAGAAGGAAGCTGGCCAACTGTTGTTAACGCTGCATCTATGTCAATAGGGCCAACATTCACAAGAGTATTGGTTGGACCAACTGTCCAATTATACACTTCTACCCAAGGATCAGTGTTAGAACCTCGAATCCAAACACGATCTTCAACATCAGTTTCATCCGCATTTTCAATGTAATCAAAAAAGAGTTCAAGAAGCGTAGATGCCGAATAGGCTGATAGATCTAGATTTAAAATAACGTAGTTTGTTTCACCAAGAGTGTTCGTTGAACCTCCATCATCCAATGTAAAGGCTCCTAGTCCTGTAGGAATAGTTCCTGTGGCATTCGTACCGAAGTAAACAGCCCCACCAGTAGTCTCAAACTCCCAGCGATGGTCTACATCACAGTGAAGATCTCCGTTAGTAGCACGGGTGATATTGCTCGTGGCTTCAAAGTTTTCGATATACGGAAGTGTAACAGGAACAATCATTGCACATTGAGTGCTAAAACTGAATGAAATTGATCCCGCGGTATCACCGACAGCACAAACAGGAGTAATGTAGACATCATAAGTAGTATTTCCTGCTAATCCTGAAATCAACGCCGTATCCAAAAGTGAACTTGTCAATATGCCACTGCCTTGTGCAAAACCACTTGGTCCATATTCAATCAAGAATTCTTGAAATGTAGAATTCGTATCGGTAATCGCAATAAATGCAGAATCTTGCCCTATGTCAAAAGCATTTGCAGATATTGGATCAAAGCAAGTTGGAGCAGGGAAACAACTTATAGTAAACTCAATGGGTGTTTCACTACCCGATTGACATGATATTGAAAAATCAGAGACAACGGCAAAGGACAACTCTCCAGTGGTACTGGTAAATGTCAAACCACTTACGTCTCCGAAATTTCCATATTGGTCATACAATATGTTTCCAGCGCCATTACTGCTGTCTGTTACCGTTAACTCATCATAAGAAACTTCAACAGATCCAGAGATAAACTCAATCTGAATCCAATCTCCAGGATTGTCTGCAAAGAAGTTATCAAAAGTTGCATTGTTATTGTCATAGCATATTGTAGCCGTATCGCCACAGGCAAGAGGAGTAGTGAAACTTCCCAATAAAATTGAAGAAGTATCTCCAGCCGCACAAATAGCTCGAATGTAGACATCGTAATCTGTTGAAGAAGAAAGTCCAGATAAGGTATAAGGGTTAGTGGAGGCTATTACACTAGTTCCTGTACCTTGGGCGAAACCCGATAAACCATATTCAATGTCCCAATTAGATGCTGTAGCATTATCCGTCCAACCGATACTAGCATCACTAGCGGTTACGCTGTTCAATACAAAAGCCGTGGGATTCGGACACGAAGGAATCTCTTCAAAACATACATTGTCAATCAGCTGATCGAGATAAAAGTCTGTTCCTGCACCACCTGATTCTGCTCTGAATCGAACGCGGACTAAGTTTGGTGTATAATTAAGCCCTACTAAAGACACCGCCACATTTTGCCAATCCGGGATATTTACAGACCTTGTTAACACGACATTCCAAGTAGTTCCATCCCAAACTTCTACAAAAAGGTCATTATTTGGATTTACGGTACCCGTATAATATGAAAAATGATCAAAAGACATCTGGGGCGCAGCTAATGCCGATATATCAACATCACCTACTTCTAAAATGACCCCTGCGTCTGTGCCGGAAAAATCTACCCAAGCATAAGTACCTGATGGACGGCCATTATTGGCAGCTTCATAACCGGGTGTGCCCGAAAAAACCCAACCCGAACCGGAAGTCACACTTAGCGACCACAAATTTGGAATAAAACCCGTACTGAAATCCTCACACAATGGGGCAATTAGTGATGGCGGTGGCGGTGGCGGTGGCAATATTGAGGTTAACACTACATTATTGACACAAAAGCCCCAACCAAAGATACCTGCACCATCATAATAAAATCGATATTGAAAATTAGCCTGTTGATTAGCCGTCAATCCAGACACATCCAAAATGGACGCGGTATAGGGTATCGTGCTTGAACACCATGCCGAAGTGGTTGTACTATTTTCCGCGATAGGATTCCAATTAACCCATGTACCTAGGTCCGCGTCATACCACTCCAAATCAAACAGGAGTCCGAGATAATAGTTATAGTCAAAATCTAATTGCAATGATGACTCACCTCCTGCAATTGCGGCAGAGAGATCAATAACCGGGGAAGTTGCTAAAAGTAAATCATTAGTTGACGACGAGGATACTGTGTCATCATTGTAGCCAAAATTTGCATCGATTGAAGGATCTCCCAATAATCCAACTGGATCATAATTCCCTGACAATGTCCATGCAGGGTTCGGCCAATTGGCAGGTTGATTAAGGATTTGTGCAAAAACTGTGCTTGAAACAAGAAGATTAAGAAATAAAAGTCCTAGTTTTTTCATAAAAGATGGATTATTGACGCATTAGATTTGTGTCTGGCTTAAGGTTAAGCTCAATAAGGTAAGGTATTTTTAAGAATCCTAACTATATTTTAATCAAAAATTAAGGTTCCGGTAAAGGATTTTTTTGCAGGTCCTGAAAGAATTACCCTGGCGTCTTTTCGAACCGAACGCTTTTGTTTGAAAAAGGTAGACAAAATACCCCCTGGATTTTTCATGGATAAAACCTCCTCTGCCTTCATAAATTTATTCTCAACTAAGACTAGTAGGGCAGCAACATTGCCCGTACCACAAGCTTCTGTCGGTGCTTCAACACCACGCTCATATGTCCGAATATGCCAGTTAATTCTTTGTTCAGAAGAAGTCTCTTGCCAAACATAATTTACATTGCATCCCTCTGGCTGGAAACGCCTGTCCCAGCGATATTTACTTGCCTCGAAGACCCAATTTTCCTCTGGCTTTTTAAGAATTACAAGATGTGGTGATCCCGTATCTACAAAAAACTGATTTTCCCCCACCGATTTTACCATTGAGTGCCCAATAGGGAGCTCGATGGAAACCTGGTCTTTACCATCTACCTTGCCTGAATATTCACCACCAAAAGCGGTATAAAATACCCACTCCCCTGCCTTTATAATCCCAAGTGCACAAGCAAATGCAAGAGCACAACGGCTGCCATTACCACAGAGACTGCCCAATCTTCCATCAGCATTGTAATACACCATCTCGAAAGCAACATTATCGGATGGCCTGATAATGATTATACCATCTGCTCCTATGCCGTAATGTCTTCGACACAAAGCCGCGCGTTGAGCAGGACTCCAATTTAGCCCAGGACTATCAAATCCGTTAACCATGATAAAATCATTTCCAGCCCCATGATATTTTACAAAAGAAAATGCCATATTTTCCGTTTTAAGTAAAGTTGGTAAGAAATTTGAAGTACACCAACTTGATCTAAAAAAACAATCGCATTATGTCTGCAACAAATCGAAAAGTAATCAATCTTGCTATCACTATCACTACAAGCTTAGCTACGTGTTTAATTGTACTGGGCATAGCATTTCAATTAGGATCTCCAAAAAACACCCTAGAGGAAAATGAGGATATTACAACCTCAAATACTTCCTCACTCGATGT
This sequence comes from Bacteroidota bacterium, assembly GCA_036128775.1. GTDB lineage: Bacteria > Bacteroidota > Bacteroidia > Chitinophagales > UBA8649 > UBA8649. Next base: position 30,728 of record JAYYPZ010000081.1, on the reverse strand, counting down.
ACACCCTGACTTTTATCAAAAAGCCAGCTTTATGCTCCCCGACTCACTACCAAATTTTGTTGGAGCAGCACAAAACACTACAGAATGCGTTGTACACATTCGCTCTAAAAGCACCTCATCCTATCAACAGTCTCATCCATTCATGGATGATCCTATGTTTCGTTACTTTTTTGGTGATGAGTTTTCCAATCCCCAAGAATATGAAAGCGAAGCCACTGGATCAGGTGTCATTTTGTCCGAGTCGGGATATATTGTCACCAATCACCATGTTATTGAAGGAGCAACTTCGCTCACCGTAACGACTTGGGATAATGTAGAGTACGAAGCTACTCTTATTGGCTCCGATCCAGATACTGATCTTGCTCTCTTAAAAGTTGAAGGCGATAATTTACCAGCAATCCGTGTGGGAAACTCCGATTCAGTACAAGTTGGTGAATGGGTTCTTGCCGTGGGGAATCCCTTTAATCTCTCATCCACTGTTACTGCAGGTATCGTAAGCGCCAAGAGTCGCAACATTAACATAGGTTCCGCCCAAACATCGGTAGAATCATTTATACAGACTGATGCAGCGGTTAACCCAGGAAATAGCGGGGGTGCATTGGTCAATGTGGATGGTTACCTCGTAGGCATTAACACAGCGATCGCCTCCCCTACTGGAAGTTACACAGGGTATTCCTTTGCTGTTCCTTCAAACCTCATGCTCAAAGTCGTTAATGACTTAATGGAGTTTGGCATAGTTCAGCGAGGATTTTTAGGAGTAAGCATACAAGATGTGCCAAAAGATCTCGACTTAGGCGTAACACTTGGAGCCTATGTTGCAGAAACTGTTGAAGGAGGTGCTGCGGATAAAGCGGGTGTACTTCCTGGTGATGTGATCATCGCTGTCGAGGGACGGCCTATTCGCTCAAGTGCCTCTCTACAGGAACGAATTGCCTCTTTCCGTCCTGGAGATGAAGTCAACATTACCTTATGGAGAGATGGAGCATCCATTGAAAAAACCATTACTCTTCGCAATAAGGATAATGAAATGGGCTTGGTGGCAAAGAGTTCGGAAAAAGTTGAAGCCCTTGGAATCTCAATTGCGGCACTTGATGAAGATGATTTAAAAGAATACAATGTTAAGTATGGCATTAAAGTAACTCAAGTACATCCTGGAGTCGTTAGCAAATCGACAGATATCCGTCAAGGTTTTGTGGTTACCATGCTTAATGACCAACCGATCAAATCGGTAGAGGACTTTAATGATGCCATCGAAAATGCTGAAGGCAGAGTAATTCTTGAGGGTAAATACCAAGATTCGGAGCGAACTTATCTAAAAGCCTTTACCTTTGAACAGTAATTAAAGTTTAACGTCTAATTCGGAATAATGCAAAAGACTATAAATCAGTTGATGACTAAAGAAGTCATTGTTATCGATTTTAATACCAAGTTCTCTAAAATCATTGAATTCTTTCACGAGTTTCGAATGAATCACCTACCTGTGGTCTACAATGATAAGCTTGTTGGCATGATAAGCCTTAGAGACGTCCTTAACACCTATTACAAGCACTTAGGTGATCCGTCATCATTTACGATTGAAAACATTGACAACAACTTCAAGGTTGAGAATATCATGACAAAGGAGGTCCACAGCATCAAAGCTGATGCAACTCGAGATGAAGCGGCCAATACATTTAAGAACAATAAGTTCAGATCCCTGCCTGTAACGAATAACGAAGGGCAACTCATTGGAATTATAACTCCTCTGGATTTAATCTAGAAAGTCTTACTCAAAAGAAAAGAACTCAAGCCCCCAACAGTTGGGTTTGAGATTAATAATGCCTGTCTTTATGACCTTTATGGCTGAGACGTACTATCGGATTATGCGTAGGTAACAGATTTTACAGCCTGTACTACACGGTGCACGCTTGGAAGGTAATTTTCCACGAGATTTGGAGCATAATGCATGGAGGCATCCGCACCATTTACCCGCAATACTGGGGCATCAAGGTAGTCAAAAGCTCTTCGCTGCAATTGGTACGACACCTCTGAAGAGATTCCACCAAAAGGCCATGATTCATCGATTACTACACACCGATTGGTCTTCTTTACACTATCAACAATGGTATCGATATCTAGAGGACGAATCGTGCGAAGATCAATAACCTCAGCGCTAATTCCCGATTCCGCCAAGGCATCCGCTGCGTCATGAGCAACCTTCATCATTTTATTGTAGGATATCAAGGTTACATCACTACCTTCTCTCTTGATGTCTGCCTTTCCTATCGGGATAATATATTCTCCTTCAGGAACAAGACCCATGTCACCATACATCAACTCAGACTCCATAAAAATTACCGGGTCATTGTCGCGAATCGCGCTTTTGAGTAATCCTTTGGCATCAGCTGGGTTCGAAGGAGATATCACTTTGAGACCCGGCACATTAGCCAACCAGTTTTCAAATGTCTGTGAGTGCTGCGCACCTAACTGACCTGCAGATCCAGAAGGACCACGAAATACGATAGGACAAGAAAATTGACCTCCCGACATAGCTAGCATTTTCGCCGCCGCATTAATGATTGGATCGAGCGCTAATACAGCAAAATTGAAGGTCATAAATTCAATGATAGGTCGAGTACCATTCGAAGAAGCTCCTACGCCAAGGGCTGCGAAACCTAACTCACTGATTGGCGTGTCAATAACACGCTCAGGACCAAATTGGTCAAGCATGCCTTCTGTCACCTTGTAAGCACCATTATATTCAGCAACCTCCTCTCCCATTAAAAAGATCGACGGATCGCTAATCATTTCTTCGGTCATCGCTTCGCGAAGCGCGGCACGCATACTAAGTTCTTTCATTGATTATTGTTTAGCAATACGCAAAGATAATCCTTCCGATACTTTTATGAAATTAAGTTGTGCATTCATGACAAAGCCCAATGTTACATAATTGTTACCTTTGGTTTACGAGCTATGAGACACTTAAAAATGCCCACTCAAACCATGCGAAGTTTCGTATTGCTTTTTGCCTTTGTTGCATCACTCTCCTTCAGCACACTCGCTCAATCTTCATTAACTGGGACCATACGCTTTACAATAGATGAAGTATGTCCCGGAGCTGAAGTAAAGCTCACAGGACCTCAACAGTTCAGCGTGCTTTCCAATAGCAATGGAGCCTATTCGTTCAATGAACTCACCGTTGCAGGAAGATATATGCTCTCCGTGGGATTTTTAGGTTATGAAACCTTCTACAAAGAGTTTGAGATTAGCGATCAACAAATTCAGGAGGCTGCCATAATTGTTATTGATCATGTCTTTGAAGAAGACACCGAGATGGATGATATTATTGTCCAAGGCTGGGGAAAAAGTGGAAAACCCTTGGAAGAGGAAATTGTTTCCGTTGACGTAGTTAATACTCAATTGATTGAGTCCAATGCCATTATTAATGCCTCTGACGCCATTGAAAGAGTACCGGGAATTGTCATTGTTGATGGACAAATTTCCGTTCGCGGTGGCGGTGGTTATGCCTACGGAACAGGAAGTCGTGTAACCCTTGTAATCGATGATGTACCCATTTTAACTCCTGAGCGAAACGAAATTCTCTGGGATTTTGTACCCTTGGAGACCACAGATCAAATTGAAGTTGTTAAAGGCTCATCTTCCGTCCAATATGGCTCATCAGCGCTTAATGGAATTGTGCATGCTAGAACGCGCTGGCCCGAACGAAACAGCAAGGCACAGACCCGAATTCGAACCTTTTCCACCTTCTACGACAAGGCATACCAAGAGGATTATCGTTCAGCCCAATGGTGGCAAACACCAGATACAGGCAACAGCTTTCAAAGCTTTCCTCATTCCGTCGGATTCTCATACTACAATGGCAAGCACTATGCGAAACGAAATCTAGATGTAGTCTTTGGTGCCTTCGCCACAACCGATCAAACCCATATTGTCGAAGAATTTAATCATCGAATCCGAGGCAGTGTGCGTATGCGTTGGACCCCAGAAAAGTTTGATCGATTCAATATGCAACTTTCGGTGTTATCCATGTATCGGCACCGCAGCAACATCTTTATATGGAATGGAGATTCTTCAGAGATTCTAAAACCGCTTGCTAACTATCGAGTGCGTTACCAATACGCAATGATTGACCCAGTACTCACCTACTATTTAGGGGAAAAGCGTAATCAAAAACTTCAACTTATCTCTCGATTTTATCTCGACAAAGCCCTCAACGGAATTGGCAACCGGAATAATGAGTCTTACCAGATATACAATGACCTTCGATACTTCAACGAGTTTGGCAACATTTTCAGCTTTGTGGGAGGTATTACGAACCGTCAAATGATAGTTCGCGCCAATGCTCTGCGAGGATTCTTTCCTGACGGAACAAATACCTTTAGATATGGTGAGCTATCGGGATATGGCAACCTAGATGTTAAGCTTAATCGATTGGTAATCAATAGTGGATTTCGATTTGAGTCCTATATTATCGATGAGCCCACCGCTCAGTTAATCAATGACACATCGATTAATTCAGATGCTGACACCTTAAATCCTCAAGGTCGTTTTCTTTTTTCTAAGCCAGTATTCAGCATTGGGGCCAACTACAGCCTCTCCAAGCGAAGTAATCTTCGAATAAGCTTTGGACAGTCTTTCAGGGTACCCTCAATTGCAGAGCGCTTTGTAGATGAAACGCTTGAAAATACCTTACGCATTCGTCCTAACCCTACGATTCGTCCTGAGGCAGGATTCTCCATGGAGTTTGGATATAAGTACCACACGACGTTCAAAAAGACGCTAAACATCTATGCGGATGCTGCCATATTTTATCAGTCATTTACCGACATGATTGAGTTTCAGTTTGGCGTAGACCCAACCGATCCAATCCCCCTCGGATTTCAAGCAAATAATGTGAGTAAAGCAAGGATTTTAGGCTATGAGCTATCGCTGAGCTCAAGTGGGAAAATCGGAAAAGTTCCTCTAAATGCACTGATCGGCTACACCTATACATTTGGGGGTAACGCAGCAGTTAATGAGGAATACAATCGTTTGGGGCCTTTGATTCGGGATGCATTTCGTGCTTACTCCATCAGTGATCTTGAACAAGCTGAGTTTCAAAATGGGAATATTGTGCAACGAGAGAATTCCATCCTAAATGGAATTCTAAATTACCGCTGGAGGCACTTACTCAAAGCCGATGTAAATACAGGCTATGGTAAATGGACAGCAGGCTTTGTCTATCGCTATTACTCCTACTTAGATCGCATCGATGAGGTCTTTGAAATCGATGTATATCCCTACACAGCAGCCTTCGGACGGTACAGGGACAATCGACAGTTTAAAGGAGAGCATATTCTTGACCTCAAGACGGGGATAAACTTCAATGAGAAAACAACACTTTCCTTTGTGGCGCAAAATGTATTCAATCGTTTTATTGTGATTCGACCGGGTAAGGCTAATCCGCCAAGAACGTACACACTTCAGGCTACCTTCGAATTCTAGTAAATTGTGTACAAGCCATGTGAATAGCACGGTTTTTCATGCTATATTTAAGAGGAACCAAAACATTCTCGAAACATGTCAACTTTTGGAACGAGTTTGAGAGCATCTGCTTTCACTTTTCTAGTATGCATCACATCCGCATTGCATGCACAAAAAATAGAGCAACCCAATCAAGTACCCGGCTACAAACCCATTGAAGAAGCTAAGAATAATTGGACGAGTCTTCTCGGGCATTGTGGAATAGAAGAAGCAGACTTTGAAACGTTCTGCCCCAATCTTCCATCGTGGCGGACTGCATCCGACGAAACTTCTTTAGCCTATGCTATGCAAACCTGGGAGCAGCAACATCCTGAGGAGGTGAAAGAATTTTGGGCCATCATGGAAGAATTGGACTGCAATGTAGGTTCGACTTCTCTCTACCTAAATCCTCCTACTAAAGTCGCCAAGCACCCATGGCTAGAATGGGTCTTGTCTAGTGGACTTAACCCCGAACAGATTAACCACGTAGCCCCCCATGCTCCATTTTTTGAAAAGGCAGATTATGATGCTATGGAATTCTCTATTCGAAGATGGCAAGTTTTATTTGGTCACGAATATGAGGCGCTTATCAACCATGAAGCAATGATTGCTATCAATCCTAACTATTCAGAATACCTCGATGTGCATCAGGTACCTGCCTTTTTGCAAGCCCTTCCTAATTCAACCAAACCTTCGATACTGCAACCTGCCACAAATGAATCAGAATTAGCCGAGGAGATTGCACTCCAGTCATGGTACTTCATTTTTGAACCACAGACATTCAAGTCGATTTATGGATTCTATCCAGAATTCCCAAAAGATTTTGACGAAGAAGTATTTAGAGAGTTTGCTAAGCGCACAGCAGCTATGTCAAGCGAAGAACAATCCGAGTAATCCAAACCGAACTAAAACACTATGAAATTAAGATTAACAACTACGCTTGCCTTAGTCCTTGGCTTGAGTAAGGTAACCTTAGCCCAAACTGTTGGCGACGGGTGCATGGATATCACCATGGTTGTCGAGCGATCATATATATCTGCCTCGGAGGATAATGAATTCTTCGTACTTGATGGAAGCGATGAACATGTTTGGTATTGGTATGGGAGAGATCTTGGAGATCTCGACGGACAAGATTGGAGATCGAGTGGATGTATTACTACAGATGGACTAGGTATTGTTCTTGCAGGTTGGTTAGATCACGCAGATCGAACACTCTTTACCAACTCTTATGGTGTAAATGGCAGTGCCATTCCATCCGATGTTCCTCAATTTCTCAGTCTTCGAGGGCGATATTGGGGAGATGATTGTGGTACCGGTAGTGTATGTGATTACAATGACAACTCATTTACCTGCCTTTTTTCTCCCGATGAACGTTATCGCGATGAAGTGTATTCCAACAGCATAAATTATCGGGCAATTGGTCCGCCAAATTCAAACAACATAAGTCAATATATCGCCGGAGGAAGTGCTGCGCCAGGAGCAGAAATTCGTACTCGTTGGACTTCACCTCGTCCTAGTTCCATACTCGCGAGTCCTCAGACTGCATGTTCAGGAGAAGTTGTCACACTCTACGCTGACGGCGCTGTGCAAGGAGGAGACTATGATTGGTACGAAGTAAATAGTGGTAATGAAGTATTAATTGGAAGTGGCCAAAGTATCCTCGTAAGTCCAACTGTCCTCACAACCTACCGTGTATACACAACTAATGGAGGAATACGATCAAATTGCTATCAAGAAATCGATGTAAACGTAGTAGGGTGTTCTCCCAATTGTCATACGGAAATTGCCCAGCTTCCTAGCGTTCAAAGCGTCGACGGCAGTGCGCAAAACTTGATTCCTGTCACCTTCAATACCCAAAACTCTGGATTTGCCAATAACAGTCTTATTACTGACGTCAATGTGACAGTAACGTGGACTAAAACTGATGGTTCTTGTGGCTCTCAATCCAGTGGCAATGCTTTTCATGCCGAGACATTTATGGAATTGAGAGGACCATCTACCGCATGTTCCAACACAAGTTTGGTGGATGGAGACTTTTCTGGCGGTGCGGACATTCCGACAATTACCACCACATTTGATGAATCATCCTCAAACATTGTCGCGGGAACCCCGACATCGACCACCTATAATCCAAGCGGAAATCTTGACAACTGCATAGGGGGCTCTCCCTTTGGACCTTGGTCGCTTTGGATTGGAGATAACGTAACTACTGATCCACTATGCGTGAGTGCCTATCAAGTCGAAGTTTGCGCTTGTGACCAACCCACCAATCCAACAGCTGCTACAGCAAGCCCTAACCGGGTATGTTCGAACGATCCAGGCTCGATTACATTAGTTGCTACTGGTGGAAGCGGAGAGGAAGTTCATTGGTTTAGTGGAGCATGTGCTTCTTCAGGACCTATTGCCATCGCACTCAACGGTGATCCAATTTCGATTCCATCCCCGACAAGTACGACAACCTACTTTGCCCGTTGGTATTCAGGAGGTGTCTGCGGTTATTCCAGTGCGTGCATGCCCGTAACTGTAGTAGTTGACCAACCCTCTGTACCTGGAGATATTTTTGGAAGCCAAAGTGTATTATGTCAAGGAGACGATCCACTTCCACTCGCCTTGATTGGTAGTGTAGGTGTTGTTGATTTTTGGGAGGTGTCCACCGATGGAGGCGCATCGTATGCCCCATTAGTAGGAACATCCGGGAGTGCAGCCTATGATCCACCAGTAATCTTGAGTGGAGGGCTATACAATTATCGTGTGCAGGTTTCCAACGGTGTGTGTGCCCCACAAACCACACTGCCCTATTCCATAAATATCAATCCGCAACCCTCTTATGTAACCATAGAGATTCAGGATCCTGTAATCTGTACGGGAGAAACTACGGCCCTAGGACTTATATCTCCTATCGGAAGTATTCAATGGGAGATATCGACCGACAATGTAAATTTCAGTCCCCTCAGCAATGAGACAAATTCTGTACTTCTCACACCGGTACTAACGAATACTAGCGCAAGTGACTCTACATACTATTTCAGAGCCACGTTGGGAAATGCTCCTTGTAATTCAATAACTACATCTACCAAATCCGTTACGGTCACTGCTAATCCTGTGGCAGGATCAATCTCCGCTGATCAAACGATTTGCGAAGGAGATGTTCCGAGTGCCGTGAGTGTATCCGGGACGCTAGGGAGTATTGAGTTTTGGGAGATTGACACAAATGCATCCTTCACAAATCCTGTAGCCTTCGGAAGTGGACTGAGTTCTGTAAGCGGTTCATCCCTGGGTGCCCTTATGCAAACCTCTTATGTGCGTGTTATTACTGCAAATGGGGTCTGCTCGAATGATACGTCGGGAACCTTGACCATCAATGTCATAACACCTCCAACGAATACAATTGCCCTAGGAGACACGATCTGCACAGGGTCTATTCCAGGAATTTTAGTGGGAGACCTGCCAAGTTTTGGAACAGGAACATATACCTATCTATGGCAGGCAAAACCCATGTCCTCTTCAGTATTTACCGATGTTCCAAATTCAGACACTAAGGATCTAGACATGTCCTCTTATTCTACGAATACAGTATTCAGGAGAGTGGTCACCAGTGGACCTTGTACGGTTGTTAGCAACGAAGCCTATCTCGCCTTTAATCCTGTACCGAGCATTAGTGTCGTTACCAGTGCGGATGTCGACTGTAATGGTAATAGTTCTGGTAGTATTTCTATCGCTGCAGTCAATGCCATACTCTACTCCATTGATGACGGTGTGACGTATCAAAATAGTCCTAATTTTAGTGGATTAGCCGCTGGCAACTATGACGTCGTTGTTGAAAATATTGGTGGATGTCCTGCAAGTTATGCCTTAAATCCTGTGGTAATTGATGAACCTAATGCGCTTAGCGGCACAAGTACGAGCACCAATCCAAGCTGTGCAACTTCTGTAAACGGAAGTATCACTGTTTCAGCAAATGGAGGAACAGGACCTTACCAGTACTCCCTCAATGGAAATGCCTATCAGCCAAGTACGACATTTAATGGTTTAGTTGCAGGAAACTACTCCATTGAGATTATCGATAGTCGTGGATGTACCTTCCAACTTTTAGATACCCTCTTTGATGCGTACGGACTTGTTGTTAGCGTTGATTCCGTTGGAAATGCTTCTTGTGCTGGCCAAGTCAATGGGAGTGTTCAGCTCTCCGTTAGTGGAGGAGTTGCACCCTACTCCTTCTCACTAGATGGCGGAGTAACCGTGCAATCTGATTCGCTCTTTACCGGGCTTAACGCCGGAGTATACAATATCCTTGTTGAAGATATTAATGGATGTTCCTCTACAACAGTGGTTTCGATAGGAACAGGTAGTCCTCTCGTAGTAATGATTGACTCAGTCAAGTTTCCATCATGCTTTGGATTCTCCGACGGAGAGGCCTATCCTATTGTTATGAATGGAACAGCACCCTATTCTTATAATTGGTCGAATGGAAGCTCCAATGATACGCTTCTAGGAGTGACTTCAGGGGTTTACAATCTAATTGTCACAGATGCTAATGGGTGTAATGGCAATGCATCTACTACCCTATCACACCCCTCACCACTTATCGTTTCGCTCAACAATAAAGTAGATGTTGATTGTTACAACAATAGTACAGGTAGCGCTGATGTGAATGTGGCTGGAGGTAGTCCTGCCTACAGCTATGCTTGGGACTTAGCTGGGAGTGTTATCGCCAATACAGAAGATATTAGCAATTTGTTATCAGGCAGCTATCTATTTACGGCTACGGACGCCAACGGTTGCCAAACCACATTACCTGTACTGATAAATCAACCCTCAAATCCCTTTATCATTAATACCACTGCGACGGATGCAAGCTGCGCTATGAGCTCGGATGGAAGTATCTCAGTAGTTGGTTCCGGAGGAACTTCACCCTATCAGTTTGCCTTGTTACCCAACGCCTATCAGGGAAGTGGGAGCTTCGCAGGCCTTGATACTGGAACATTCACTGTGAATGCCATCGATGCTAATGGATGTTTCACCACACGTGATGAAACCATAAACCCTGCTTACGCTCTAAATCTTGCCTTAGATACAGCTGTAGGCATATCATGTGCAGGATTTACCGATGGACAATTAATCGTTACCGCTACAGGAGGAGCAGGCCCCTATACCTATTCTATCGATGGGGGAATTACTTCCCAAAGTACCGGAGTCTTCTCTGGGCTTACTCCGGGTCATTATACCGTAACCGTGGAAGATCCTGAAGCATGCTCGGCTTCGGTAACAGCATTTGTAGATGATGCGACTCCCGTTCAAGTAGTTATTGATTCCTTAGCCAATCCACTATGCTATAACAGTACAGATGGTAAGATTCATATCACAGCAATAGGAGGAAATGCTCCTTACACATACTCATGGTCGAATGGCAGTATAGCAGAAGATCAAATAGCCATTCCTTTTGGAACCTATACCGTGGTCGCTCGAGACATCAACGGTTGCGAGGCCTCCAATTCAGCTACCTTGTATAATCCTTCTGAACTCACCGGATATATCTCAAGTATCGATGATGTGCTGTGTTTCGGAGATTCCTCTGCATCTATCGATTTCTCAGTCAATGGAGGAACAGGACCCTACCTTTTTGATTGGACTAGCAATAATGGTTATGTCGCCTTTAGTGAGGACTTAATTAGCATTCCAGTTGGCGAATACTATATCCGCGTAACAGACGCCCATGGCTGTACGCTCGATGATACCGCGATGATCAACGGTCCAACCTCCGCATTGATTGGCTCTATGTCTACTACTGATGTATTATGCTATGGAGATCAAACGGGAAGTGCTCAAGCCACAGTTGGCGGTGGTACCACTCCTTACAGTTATCAATGGTCGAGTCAAAGTACAGGAAGTAGCTTGGTCAACAACCTTGGGGCTGGAGTTATCAATGTCTTGGTAATTGATAGAAATGGCTGTCTTCTTCCTCTTTCTGGTCTAGTAAATCAGCCAAGCGCTCCACTTGATGCTAGTATTTTGAACTCAACGGATGTTGTCTGTTTTGGTCAGGCAGATGGAAGTATTGATGCCTTGGTTTCCGGAGGTACTTTACCCTATCAAATCAGCTGGACCAATGGGCAAAACAACCAAAATTCAATAACAGGATTAGGGCCTGACACCTACACTATTTACGTTATCGATGACAATAACTGCGCAGATAGTGCAACGGCCACAATCAACGAACCAGATTCCCTGGCAGTTTCTATCTCAGGAACCTCACCCTCATGTTTTGGCAGTGATGATGGAATTGCTGTTGCCCAAGTTGGCGGTGGAATTTCACCCTATACGTTAACATGGAATCATGGGGTAAGTGGTCTCATAGCAAACAACCTTTCTGGAGATTCTACCTATGTAGCTATTGCTGTCGACGCCAATGGATGTATCGCTCAAGACTCAATCTATCTTATTGAACCCGACTCTATTCAACTCATCTTTACCACAGAGGGGGCTACCTGCCTGAATGGCAATGATGGTGTGGTCACGGTTTCCGCTATTGGAGGAACAGGACCTTTTGTCTATGAACTCAATGGGTTTGCTCAAGATGATTCCGTCTTTACAGATTTGGGGCCTGGTGTGTACACGGTGTATGTAGAAGATGTTTTCCGCTGTACGGAATACGGAACATTCACCATTGATCCTCTATCTACCCTTTCCATAGAAATGTATGGCACCAATACCTCAGGAGAAACACGTACAGATGTTGTCACCGCTGTCCGCGGCGAGCAAATTAACCTCGGAGTCAATCTCTTTACGCCAAGTGGTGTAGTTACATCCTATGTTTGGGATCCAGCAGGAGAAGGCCAAGAGGGAGCCATCGATACGGCTGCTTGTCTTGATGCCGCTTCTTGCTCGAATCCGTTTATCATAGCTACAGAAGATGATATGCTAAGCGTAGTGGTCTTTGAAGATGGTTGTCCATTTTACGACACATTAGAACTTGTCGTAAATGAAGAAGCCTTAGCCTATATACCTACTGCATTCAGCCCAGGAAACGCAGATGGCCGTTGTCTTAATGAATACTTTGAATACAATATTCAAGGTTGTTTAACAAGCCACGTAACCATTTATGATCGATGGGGTAATAAAGTATTTGAAAACAAAGCACAAGAAAATGGTCCATCAGATCCTGATGCCTTGGACTGCGATAATCCAAGAAATGCATGGGATGGAAGCTATCCAAATGGAACGATGGCTTCGGTTGGAAGTTATGCCTACACGATTGAAGTAAATTACTTTGATGGGAGTAGTGAAACCCTCAAAGGAACCATTACCTTAGTGCGCTAGAAAGCACACACTATGAATTTAGATTTCTTAAAAGAGCTTGGTCTAAGTACGCTGAACTCCGGAACAAGCACAGGAGCGACTTGGGGAAAACAAGATGAAGCTTCTCAAATCATAACCTCTCTATCACCTGTTGATGGAAAGGAAATTGGACAAGTATACTCGACTTCGCCAGAGGCCTATGAAAACGTCGTAGAGGCCGCAGAAGAGGCGTTTAAGGAATGGCGTACATGGCCAGCTCCTAAACGAGGGGAAATCGTACGACAGATTGGAAATGCCCTTCGAGATAAAAAAGAAGCATTAGGCAAACTCGTTTCTTATGAAATGGGAAAGAGTTACCAGGAAGGACTAGGTGAAGTACAAGAGATGATTGATATCTGTGACTTTTCCGTAGGATTATCCCGTCAGTTGTACGGATTAACTATGGTATCCGAGCGACCAAACCACAAGCTTTCAGAAAAGTGGCATCCACTAGGTGTCGTGGGTATTATCTCAGCATTTAACTTTCCGGTTGCTGTATGGAGCTGGAATTCCATGATTGCTTGGGTATGTGGTGATGTTTGCATATGGAAGCCATCGGAAAAAGCACCTATTTGCGGTGTGGCGTGCCAAAAGATTGTTCAAGACGTCTTTGCCGCCAACAATGTACCTGAGGGTGTCTCATGTCTTGTCAACGGAGATGCTTCCGTGGGACAATGGATGACTGAAGATCATCGTCTTCCCCTGATTTCAGCTACCGGTTCTACTCGAATGGGTAAAGCTGTCGCTGCAACCGTTGGAGCACGACTTGGAAAAACTATACTCGAGCTCGGAGGAAATAATGCAATCATTGTTTCTGAACATGCCGACATTAAAATGACTACGATTGGCGCGGTGTTTGGCGCAGTTGGAACTTGCGGCCAGCGTTGTACTTCAACGAGACGTTTAATCATCCACAGCTCGAAGTATAATCAAGTGAAAGACGCTTTAGTTCAGGCCTATGCGCAACTTAAGATTGGTAATCCCCTCGATGCCTCAAACCACATTGGACCGCTTATCGATACTGATGCCGTCAAGATGTATTCTGATGCCTTAGAAAACATCACTAAGCATGGCGGAAAGTTTGTTGTAGAAGGTGGTGTACTCCAAGGCGCAGGATATGAGTCAGGATGTTACGTAAAACCGGCTATTGCTGAAGTTGAGCCTAATAACCCAATGGCTGAAGTAGAAACCTTCGCGCCTATCCTATACCTTATGAAGTACGATAACTTGGAGGATGCTATTGACATTCAAAACAGCGTACCTCAAGGATTGTCCTCAGCGATTATGACGCAGAATGTTCGTGAGATGGAACTCTTCCTCAGCGAAAGTGGGTCGGATTGCGGCATAGCCAATGTAAATATTGGTACGTCAGGAGCTGAAATTGGTGGGGCCTTTGGAGGTGAAAAAGAAACGGGTGGCGGTCGTGAATCAGGTTCTGATTCTTGGAAAGCCTACATGCGCCGTCAGACCAATACAGTGAACTACGGAACGGATCTTCCGTTAGCTCAAGGAATTGAGTTTAACCTGTAGATCGGCAATCTTATTCTTGGGGTGCTTCGGAACCCTCTGTTTCCTCCTCTTCTTGAGTATCAGGACTAACATTCGCCGCCAACAGGGCATCTTCAAGTTCTAACTTGGGCAGTTTATCTAACGACTCAATGCCAAATTGATCGAGAAAGCGTTGCGTCACCGCATAGAGATTAGGACGCCCTAACTCCTCCGCCTGACCGATGACTTTGAGCAATTCCAATTCAAGCAGCTTATGCACGGCATAATCACTTTGAACACCGCGTATGGATTCGATGGTACGTTTTGTTGTCGGTTCATTGTAGGCGACAATAGCAAGGGTCTCCAACGCACTTCGGCTTAATTTCTTTTGAGCAAGTTGCTTCAGTCCATGCAATAGGATTGGGTGGAAATCCTTTTTAGTCAACAATTGATAACGCTTACCATAACAATGAATTTCTATGGCGGCCTGTCTTTCTCGAAGGCGTTGACCTAGCTCCTCTAAGGCCTTCTTCATGTCCTCGTGCGTCACCTCCTGAAGCGACAAGGTACTCTCGGCATTTGTATTCTTTGCAGTGGCCTCTGCATAACTATTGACCATATCCACTAACTCTTCAAGGGTGTGCCCAGTATCCGAGGCAAAAAGCAAAGCCTCTACAGCCGACAATAGAGCGTTATCCTGTTGGTGTGGATGATCCATAATGGGAAAATACGAATAGCCTGACGTACTTAGAGAATCTAAGATTATCCTTCCTCAAGTGCTGCAGCCCCTCCAACAATCTCTAGGATTTCATTGGTAATGGCTGCTTGACGCTCTCTGTTGTACTGAAGCTTCAGATCACGCAATAACTCGTTCGCATTTTCTGTAGCCTGTTCCATGGCAACCATTCGGGCCCCGTGCTCCGAAGCATTGGTATCCAACATAAAGCGGAACATGGTCGTGCGAAGAATCTTCGGAATTAAAATGTCGAGTAACTCAGCCTGATTCGGCTCGAAGATATAATCTGCTGAAGTGGAAGATGCATCATCGCTTTCCTCACTGTCCATAGAGACGGGTAAGTATTGTACTGCCTCAATTTTTTGAGTCGCCGCATTCACAAATTCTGAGAAGACCACCTTCACCTCATCATAGGTACCGTCAGAAAAGCCTTTTATTGCGAATTCGGCAATCGCCGCTGCCCCTTCAAACTCAATATTGCCAAAGCTTGTCCAATAGGAATCAATGACTTCAACCTCTTCTCTTTGAGCAAATTCGTAGGCTTTCTTACCTACTGGAAGTATATCGTAGCGAATGTCACTATTGCTCGCCATCACCTCCTTCGCTTGCTTCATCAAGTTCGCATTAAAGGCGCCACATAGGCCTCGATCAGAAGTCATCACAATCAATAAGCCACGCTTGGGATTGTCCACGGAACGATTCAGACCCAGTTCTAGCTCCACTCCATCAAGATTCGCCATTACGTTCTCCAACATATTCGACAGAACTTGACTGTAGGGACGCATTTGGGTAATGCTATCTTGAGCACGCTTTAATTTACTAGCGGCAACAAGCTTCATAGCCTTTGTTATCTGCTGTGTAGTTACAACTGAGGATATACGCTCTCTAACTTCTTTCAGGTTCGCCATAGGACTTTTTAGTTGTAGCTAGGAATGATGTCTTTCGCTAGTTGTTCTAGAACATCAGTGATTTCAGGAACCATTTTTTTACTCGTACGAATCAATTCCAAGGTCTCGGGATGCCGTGCCTTTAACTGATCAAGGAAATCTTTTTCAAAGGCCTTAATCTTATTCACAGGAACTTCTCTCAATAGATTCTTTGTACCGAGATAGATAATCGCAACTTGCAGCTCCACTGAGAATGGATCAAACTGAGCCTGCTTTAGAATCTCAACGTTTCGAGCTCCTTTATCGAGTACTGCTTTTGTTGATGCATCAAGATCAGAACCAAACTTAGAGAAAGCCTCTAGCTCTCGATATTGAGCAAGGTCTAACTTGAGCGTACCCGCTACTTTCTTCATGGTTTTAATCTGAGCCGATCCACCTACACGCGATACAGATATACCTACGTTAATCGCAGGACGTACCCCTGAGTTAAATAAATTGGACTCTAGGAAAATCTGGCCATCAGTAATCGAAATTACATTCGTAGGAATGTAGGCAGAAACATCTCCAGCCTGTGTCTCAATGATAGGAAGTGCCGTAAGCGATCCTCCTCCTTTGACTTTTCCTTGTAACGAATCAGGAATGTCATTCATGGCTTGAGCAATGTTATCATTACCATTCACCTTAGCAGCTCGCTCCAATAAGCGGCTATGCAGATAGAATACATCCCCTGGGTAGGCTTCACGTCCTGGAGGACGACGAAGGAGAAGAGAAACTTCTCGGTAGGCCACAGCCTGCTTTGACAAATCATCATAGACGATAAGCGCTGGACGACCTGTATCACGGAAATACTCCCCAATCGCTGCTCCCGCAAACGGAGCGTAGAATACCTGGGGTGCAGGATCCGAAGCCGTTGCGGCTACGATTACCGTGTAATCCATGGCACCGTTCTCTTGAAGCGTGCGCGCCACTTGAGCTACCGTAGAACCTTTTTGACCACATGCTACATATACGCAGAAAACAGGCTCTCCACGATCGTAAAATTCTTTTTGATTGATGATGGTATCAATAGCCACCGCGGTCTTACCTGTTTGGCGGTCACCAATGATAAGCTCCCGTTGACCACGTCCAATAGGGATCATGGCGTCGATCGCCTTAATCCCAGTTTGCATAGGCTCGTCAACCGGTTGACGATAGATAACCCCAGGTGCCTTTCGCTCGATAGGCATCTCGTATAACTCGCCTTGGATTGGTCCATCACCATCAATAGGCTCACCTAACGTGTTCACGACACGCCCTAACATACCATCGCCCACTTTTACCGAAGCAATTCGCTTCGTACGGCGCACAGCATCACCCTCTTTGATACCTTCTGCCGGTCCCATCAATACAACCCCTACATTATCTTCCTCAAGGTTTAAGGCGATGGCTTGAACACCATTTTCGAACTCGACAAGCTCACCCGCTTGGATTTCAGTTAATCCATAAACCCGAGCAATACCGTCTCCTACTTGCAATACGGAACCAACCTCTTCAAGTTCTTGGGCTGTATTTGTTCCAGCGAGTTGTTCGCGGAGAATCGAGGAAATTTCTTCTGGTCTTACACTAGACATAATTCAGATTTTAAGCATCAATAATTTCGACGTAATCGTCGGTTAAAAATTCATTTTGTAATAAGGAAAGCTTGCGTTTGACAGAGTTATCAAGGAGCTTGTCGTCAATGCGAACAGTAAATCCTCCTAAAAGACTCTTATCCACTTCATGGGTGGTCACTACTTCAGCACCACCCATCGCTTTAATTTTTTCTTCAAGGGTTTTGATGGTCGACTCATTAAGGGGAGCCGCAGAGGTAATATGCGCCTTAACAATTCCCTTTAATTTCAACACCTGCTGCTCAAATTCGAGCAAAATCTCATGAACAAAAGACTCTCGTCCACGAGAGATTAACAGATGAATAAAACCCGATAATACTTTATGGAAACGTCCATTATCTATAGCATCAAATACAGCAATCTTCTTTGATTTGTCGATTACTGGATTCCTAAAGAAGGCCTTGAAATCGTTTGATGAACTAAGGTTTTCCTCAAGTTCTTTTACTGAAGCATATACCGCATCAACCACATTTTGCTCCGTGGCTAATCCAAGCATTGCTTTGGCATAACGACTTGCTAAACGTTGATTAGCCATCTAGTTTAGTTTTGCTTTATTGGCTAAATCTTCAGCATATTTTTGCTGATTCGCTTCTCCCTCTAACTCACGTTCCAACACGCGCTTAGCGATATCTAAGGCTAATTGCGCAGAGGTGTTTCTTAATTCAGCCATCATCGCCTCTCGCTTAATCGTAAGCTCTTCTTCAGCGCGCTGCATAATTTTGGCAGCCTCCTCTTGGGCGGCTTCTTTAGCTTCATCGATTATACCCTTCTTCACGGTTTGCGCTTCTCGAATGATTGCCGCGCGTTCTTCTTTAGCTTCCTTTAGAATCGCATCATTTTCTGATTTCAGCGACGCCATTTCTTCTCTCGCTTGCTCAGCAGATTTCAGGGCTTTTTCTATTCCTTCTTCACGGCTCTTTAAGGCCTTACCAATCGGTTTGAAGGCTACCTTTCCTAGGATTATCCAAGTAACAAGGAAAATAAAGAGCGTCCAAAACAGAAGTCCTAGTTGATTAGGATCCATGATCGGAAGAGATCCGCCACCCTCTGAAAGTATTATGAGATGATTGAACATAGAATAATTATTTAAAGGGGGGAGTAACTAAGGCTATCCCAAAGCCTCCCCCCATTTTTCACTTAGGATACAACTTCTAGTAGCGCTACAATTACTGCGAAAAGGGCAACACCCTCAATAAACGCGGCAAAAATAATCGCTAGTCCACGGATATCTCCCGTAGCCTCAGGCTGACGAGCAATACTTTCCATGGCACGACCAGCAAGGTTTCCAATGCCGATACCAGCTCCAATAGCAGCTAGTCCGGCTCCAACAGCAGCCATTAACATAGTGTACATGATTTATGGATAGCATGTGCTATCCTGGTGAAAAAAAAGAAATTAGTGATGTTCTGCATGTTCATGGTGATCTTCAATAGCTAAACCGATAAACACGGCAGATAAATTCGTAAAAATGAATGCCTGAATAGCCGCAACCAGCAATTCCATTACATTCATAAAGAGTCCGAAAGCCGTGGTAACTAATCCCCCGGTTATCCCTCCTGAAAGACTTTCCCCCGAATTCCCGAAAATAAAGACGAGACTTACAAGGCTTAATATGATAATGTGTCCCGCTGCGATATTCGCAAAAAGACGCACCATAAGCGCAAATGGCTTGGTGAAGATGCCTATTACCTCAATAGGAACTACGATTGGATAAAGCAATAACGGCACATCAGGCATTAAAATATGTTTCCAATAGTCTTTGTTAGCGCGTAAAAGAATGACCACTAAGATGATCAAGGCCAAGGCCGCAGTCACCATAATATTTCCTGTAACGTTCGCACTGCCTGGGAAGATTGGAATAAGGCCTAACAGATTAAGACTCCAAATAAAGAAGAATAAAGTAAGTAAGAACGGCATGTAAGCGTCTGTTTTCTTACCTAAGTATGGTCTTGCCACCTGATCGCGGATAAAAATCACAATCGGTTCAAAGAAACCTTGTACACCTCTTGGTGCCTGCCCTTCGCGTCGACGATATCCTTTAGCCACCGTTGTAAAAATAACGATAAGAAGCAGGCTAGAAAGCAACATTGTAAAGACATTCTTTGTAATGCTAAAGTCAATAATTGCAGTCTCCTCATTAATAGGTAAAACACGACCGTGGTGCATATGAAATCCTTCGACCTCATTTGTCGAGTTCCCATGGTGATCTAAGTCAAAGTCAGTAGAAAGACCGGTAAACCATGATCCTTCGGTTTTATTGTAAATGATAACGGGAAGAGGAATGTAGATATCTCCGACAATGTGAAAAGCATTAGCATCTCCAATATGGTGCATAATCATTTCGCCAGCATTGAATCCTTCTTCATGCGCTGCGTGCTCATCAGATGAGTGGTCTTCGGAATGGTCTTTATGACTGCCTTCCCCGTGTGATTCGTGGGATGATGCTTCCTCGGTAGCATGGTGGTGATCCTCGTGATAAGCATCTTTTTCAGCTTGCACCATGGTGGGCACAAAGAAGAAAACCAAAGACAACATGGACATCAGCATGATGGCCGAGAACCATCGCGTAGTAGTGTTTCTTTTTTTTGCCATAAGACCCATCAAATACGTCTTTGTTTAATGTGCCCCAAAGGTATACAGCTTTTTACTTTTTTCGAGTGAATTATCGAAGTTTTAGAAGGACTTATCAACATGAGTCCTTTTATCTTGTTAGAGGCCATTTAAGCACGCTTATCTTCTTGAGATTTTCTTAAGATATTTCTACCTTGTAAGCCTTAAAATTTACTTTCTATGAGGTTTGGATCTTCAGCATTTTTCAAGAATATCATTATCACAATATTTATCCTTGCTGCCACGGCGAGCAATCGACAAGGCGCTTTGATGGCGCAAGGTTTTATGGGCTTCCATTCCGATAACTACAGCGGTGTCCACTCCCTCCAGTGGAATCCAGCCCTACTTGTGGATAATCGCCTTGCCTTCCAAATGAATTTAAGCTCGAGTCATTTCACCGTCACCAATAACTACATCGGTATTAATGCCCCTTCCTTTCTAGGTGATATTGAGGGAGCTGTAAACAACCCCAATTTCGTGGATGACTTTCTTGTTGAGCGCCTGAATGGCAAAGAGAAAAATGGTTTGGTGCGTGCTAATTACACCTTGCCGCTAAGTTTTATGATTTCCTTCGGAAAAAAGAAGAAACAGTCCTTAGGGTTTTACTCGGCTATCAGGAGCCATGCGAGTATCGATGGATTTGATGAGGATTTAGCAAGAATGGTTTACAATGAGTTATCCATCGACGAATTGCTCAATCAAAGCATTGTCAGTCAGGACATATCGATCGACGCAGGGGCTTGGGAAGAATATGGCCTAAGTTATGGACGACAAGTCTTTGACAATGGAAAGCACTTTATAAGCAGTGCAGCGACCTTAAAAATCACCCGTGGACGATCTGCGGCCTACCTATACAGTGACAACCTCGATGTTACGTTTCCTTCGGATAGCACCATATCCATCACAAACAGCGATATACGTTTTGGGTATGCTGACCTCTTTTCAAACATTGATGCCTTTGAACCTGGAGCAGGATTTCAAAATGTATCCTCCTTTTTTCAAAATGGTGTGAGTGTAGGAATGGATTTGGGATTTGTATATGAATGGCGACCTAATATTGAAGATTATCGGTACACATTAGATGGAGATACCAGTTATTTCCGACCCGACCGAAACAAATACAAGTTGCGCCTTGGCGTAAGTATCATGGACATCGGAAATACACGATATTCAAGAAGTGATTACCTCCAAGGTAATGGAGGCCTTGAATCCATCTATGCTGATGCACCAAACGTTTTGATTGATGACTTTGCTGTGGCTATCAATCGATTTCAAAATGATGGTCTTGATGGATTATCGGATAGTCTAAGTTCCATTTATGTAGTTACGGATGAAGGTAGCGAGACATTCACCATGACCCTACCCTTCCGAATCAATGCTTTTGCCGATTATGCCATGGGTAAAAACTTCTACACAAACTTCAGCATGTCCATTGCACCCGCCTTTCGGAAAAATCCAGAAAAGAGCCGAGACATCAGCGAGTTTTCTCTAACCCCTAGATATGAGAACCATTGGTTTGGCTTTTACCTTCCTGTATCGATTAATACAAATGGCAATGCTCATTTAGGTGCCGGTATGCGTTTTGGACCATTGGTCGTTGGGACAAATGATTTCACCCCGCTCTTTAGAGAAACCACCTATGATGCTAATTTTTATGCAGCGCTGAACATTCCTATTCGTAAGCGTCTACGCGACAAAGATCGTGACCATGTCTCCAATTCAGTTGATGAATGCAGGAGAGTCCCGGGCTCTTGGGAAGGTTTAGGGTGCCCTGACTTAGATAAAGACGGACTCAATGACGATGTGGACGAGTGCCCGAGAGATTCAGGATTATTAGCATTAAATGGATGTCCGGATTTGGATGGCGATGGTATAGCGAATCATTTGGATTCTTGTATAGACGTTTATGGATTGATTGAACTCGATGGATGCCCAGACACCGATCTCGATGGCATTACCGATGCAGAAGACAACTGTCCAGAAGTAGCTGGATCGCGGGAGATGAATGGATGTCCAGACCAAGATTTTGACGGAATTACTGATGCAGAAGATGTTTGTCCAACAAGATTTGGAATGCTCATCTATAATGGATGTCCAGACTCTGACAATGATAGTATTCCTGACCCACAAGATTCTTGTGCCTTTGCTGCTGGTCCTATCGAAAACAACGGTTGCCCTTACGGCGATGCAGATGGGGACGGCTTAAATGATGGCGAAGATGCGTGCCCAGAGACTTTTGGCCCTGCAGATAACTTGGGTTGTCCTTATCCAGATTCTGATGGTGACGGAGTTAACGACCCTGCTGATGACTGTCCTGAAATCTTTGGACCAATGGATAATAAAGGCTGTCCATACCCAGACACTGATGGTGACGGACTCAATGATATGGAGGATGAGTGCCCTAAAACGTTTGGACTTATCGAACTTCAAGGATGTCCTAAAGTAGAAGAAGAAGTTAAAGAAGTACTTGACACAGCATTTAACAATCTTAGCTTTAATACAGGTAACGCAATCATCTTAGAAGAATCCTATGCAAGTCTTGAAAAACTAGTAGAAGTACTGAGTGCGGATTCGACCTTTAAACTTAGAATCGAGGGGCACACAGATGACGTAGGCACTGAGAGCATGAATACCATTCTCTCTCAAAATAGAGCGCAAGCTGTTGCCAATTACCTCATTGAAAAAGGTATTGAAGAAACGCGTTTAGAAGTCGAAGGTTATGGTGAAACGAAACCGGTTGTGCCCAATGATAGTCCAGAAAATCGAGCAATAAATCGTCGAGTTGAGCTAACCATATTTTTTGAATAAATGATGTTAAAAAACCTTCTAGATAACAGAATCTCTTGATAAAGTTCAAAGAATATACCCTAGACAACGGGCTTCATGTTGTACTTCACAAAGATGAAAACTCCTCCATTGCTGTCACTAACTTGCTCTATGATGTAGGCTCGCGAGATGAGGATGAAAATCAAACAGGATTTGCCCATCTCTTTGAACACTTTATGTTCGAAGGGTCACAGCATATTCCGAACTATGATATTCCGTTGCAAGAAGCGGGGGGTGATAGCAATGCATTTACCAATCCAGACTGCACAAACTATTACAACATATTACCTGCAGTAAATCTAGAAACGGCGCTCTGGTTGGAATCCGACCGTATGCTCGGTTTGGCTTTTGAGGAGGAGAGCTTGGCCACTCAAAAATCGGTGGTCATGGAAGAATTTAAGGAACACTACCTCAATAAGCCTTATGGAGATCAGTGGCATTTAATGCTTGATTTAGCCTATACTCACCACCCCTACCGATGGCCCACAATTGGTAAAAATTTATCCCATATTGAGGGGATGGACATGAAAGCCATCAAAGACTTCTTTACTAAGCACTATGCCCCCAATAATGCGTATTTGTCTATCGCTGGAAATTTCGACGAGGAGCAGGTGCGCCAATGGATTCAAACCTACTTTGGAAGTATTCCTTCTAAGAATATTCCAGACCGGCAGTTACCTAAAGAGCCGAAGCAACAGGAACTCCGACGCATAAAACATCATGCCTTTGTGGAGAGTAATGCCTTAATTGTCATGTGGCATTGTTCAGCACGCATGGCAAAAACCTACCCATCTGAAGATATTCTAAGCGATGTTTTAGGAAGTGGGAGAAGCTCTCGATGTCAAAAAGAGCTAATTGACAAACAACAACTTTTTGCTGATCTCAATGTCTATGTCCTAGGAAGTTTAGATCCAGGACTGTTGGTTTTTGAAGGCAGATTACATGATGGTGTTTCTCATCAAGCGGCTGAAGACGCTCTATGGAAAATGGTAGAAACTTTACAAACTAAAGGCCTAACTGACCAAGAGTTTAAGAAGGTGATTAACAAGACACTCACCGATCAGGCAATGGATGACCTCCAACTGCAAAATATCGCCTATAACTTAAGTTTCTTCGCATCCCAAGGCGACACGAATGGTATAAATACGGAAAGCGACCTGTATAACAAGCTCAAGGCCTCGGATATTCAAGAAGCCGCTTGCAGAGTTCTTTCCCAATCCAATGCATCTGTAATTCATTATTGTAAAACCGGAGCTAGCTCAACATCATAAACGCCATGACCAATCCTTCGAATTCCTGGCGTATCAAGCCACCCGAGATTGCACTTACTGAGCAACTCTCCTTTCACCAAGGGGAAGGCATTCCTTTAGATGTAGGAAGAATACAAGGCTTTTATGATGACCGGCAACCTTTTATTCAAATCGATCTTTTGATTCCAGCGGGAACATGGTTTGAATCTCAATATGGTGCGGCACAAATGATGGTATCCCTACTTAAAAGTGGGACAAGCAATCACTCTGGTGAGGCATTAAATGCATTGATTGAAGAAACCGGTGGAAATATCGCAATTCAACGGGGCACATACTACATTCACGTCATTGTGCAAGGCCTCAACCACAGTGTCGAAATTCTCCTGGACCTACTCTTCGATATGCTGAGTGAATCTATATTCGACGAATCAGAGCTCTCCAAACGAGTTACCATTCTCTCCAATAAACTGCGACGCCTTCACCAACAACCCGAATACAGAGCCTCCAAGGAAATCTCCAAATTACTCTACGGCGAGAGCCATCCCTACGGCCGAAGCCTAGATATCCAACATTTAGAGGAAATCAAGATGCAGGACGTTCGAGAACATGCAAATCAATGGCTATCCTGGAATTCGGATTGCATAGGGACTATTGCGGGATGCTATAATCGCAGCCTGATTGATCATCTTTCTAAGGGGTTATCTAGACTAACTAAGCATCCTTCATCAAGTATCCCTGAACATGAGGCCATAGCATACCATGCAAAAAAAATTGTTACTCAACGACAGGGAAGCACTCAACATGCTATCCGTCTTGCGCATCCGACCATTTCCGCCCATCATAAAGATGCTTATGGCTTACGCTTTGTAAACAATGTGCTGGGTGGATTCTTCGGATCTCGACTTATGTCAAACATCCGAGAGGACAAAGGCTATACCTATGGTATTCAGTCAAGTCTTCATCAGCTGAAGTATGGTAATAGCTTGATTATTGGAACAGAGGTTGCTCATCAATATACAGAGGCGACATTACAGGAAATATTCCATGAGATTCAACGTTTACAAAATGAGCTGATTGAAGAAGGAGAGTGGCGTATGATGCAGAACTACTATAATGGATTAATTCTTCGCACAGTAAATAGCGCATTTTCCGTAGCTAAAACCTATCGAAGATTAACCGCATTAGGAATTCCATTAGATTCCATTCACAAGGATTTAGAGATTAGTTTATCCCTTAACCCAACGAAGGTAAGAGAGCTTGCAAGAAAACATATTGACATTGACCAACTCTCACAGGTAATCATCTCCTAAGGCTAAAACAAAAGAGAAACTATGGTACAGCGTTTACTTTCCTTCCCATCATGCTTCCGAGCAACTAAGATTTTTACGTTATGTCTGTTTATGGCATCCATAGTTGTCCAAGGCCAGGTTAATCCCCCACTTATTCAATGTGTAGACAATCCTGGGGGAACAAGTGATCTTGTAATCTCATGGACGGCACCTGTCAATGGTTGTGGTCCTTTTTTAAGTTGGGATATTTATGCATCCACTTCCGAAACAGGACCATTTAATCTACTAACAAGTATTAACAATACGGCCACCCTCTCTTTCACTCATAGCAATGCTTTGGTTAGCGGGGCTTCGTGGTATTACTATATGCAGCCTGTGTATGACTGCCCGGGAGAGGCAGTGAACTTGTCACCCATTGCCAGCAACAACATTCCGACAACCTTTATCGATGGCCTACAAGTCAATGGTGGTGGAGTAGAAATCAACTGGACTGCGAACAGCAATGGTGCGGTACAGGGTTATTTTGTAACCTATGCAGATCCAAGCTCAGGGGCACCAGTCAGTCCCTATTTAGCAGATGTTTCCGGGCTAAACACCACATCCTTTTTTGATGCAGTGAGTAATGTAAACGATCCGAATCTAAGCTATATGCTTATCGCCTACGACGGCTGCCCGACTCCAAACTTGAGCAATGCTTCGGAGCCCGGCTTTCCGCTCATGCAATGGGTTTCTGATCCCGCCAATATGGTGGACCGTTGTGACCAAATCATCACCCCTGAATGGGTGCCTTTTGTATATCCCTACGCTGCAGATTATGGCTTTTTTCAAGTAGTTGAAGCCGTCGTCAATGGGACAGATACAATACGAGATACGATTTTTAACCCCTTTACGCCAAGTACTAATCTATTTGGTTTTGAAGATGGGGACTTGTATGAGATTCGGATACTCGCCATCGATTCCAGTGGAAACATCCTGTCCTCTACTCCACCGCTTAATCTCGTAACTGAAGGTGTTCAGCCCCCTGATTACTTCTATATATCCTATATCACCATTAATAGCGATGGACACGCAGAGATTCAGTTTGCTATTGATCCAACTGGAGAAATCGAGGACTTTGAGCTCTTGGGCGGAGATATACCCAGCAGCCTTGACCGTATTACGTATGTCACCGATCCTGGGGAAGTTGCTACACTTCTCGGCTTAGGAGGAGGCATCTTCATAGATTCCACCTATGATGCCAACGTCTTCATTCGCTACTTTGAAATTCTAGCTGATGATGAGTGCCCCGATGATGCCTTAGCGAGTACAATGGGACGCACAATAAGGCTACAAGGCGATTTGACCGACTTTTTCGAGCACAGTTTGAGTTGGAATGCCTATGAATTGGAAAATGCAACAGTAAACCAGTGTAATCTCTTTATGACGATTCCCGGACAACCCGGTGAAATACTGATTGACACCTATACTCCTTCTACCCTCTCTGCAATCAATCCATTAACCGCGTACAGCGATGCTGAAGGAACATTTTGCTATCGGTTATCCTGTGACTACACGTTAAACACTCCGAATGCAGGACCCCAGGATTTTAATTCCACGAGTAATACCATCTGCCTAGATCAGCGGCCTGTGATTCATATTCCGAATGCAGTAGCACCCGAAGGGATCAATAATGAGTTCAAACCTGTCGTTGTGTTTGACAATCCGCAGAACTATCTCATGCGCATCTATTCAAAATGGGGTGAACTCATTTTTGAAAGCCGTGATATTGATTTTGGATGGGATGGCAGAATTAATGGAGAGAGTGCAGTTGCCGGTGGATATGCCTATCAAATCTCCTTTGATGCTCGCGATGGAACTGCAATTCAAAAAACAGGAACGGTCATCGTAGTTCGCTAAGAAATTTTTCGTAGGAAACGTCTAATGGTGTATCTTTGTTAAAAGAAGCTCATGACTAACGACCGATCGCTGTATGCCTATGAAGGCATCACCTTTGATGACGTTCTCCTTATTCCTGCTGAATCCAACGTACTTCCAAGAGAAGTAAGTATTGCCTCCAAATTAACGCGCAAAATCACCCTGCAGACGCCTATGGTCTCCGCGGCGATGGATACCGTAACTGAGGCGAGAATGGCCATTGCCATGGCTAGAATTGGTGGTATTGGCTTCTTACATAAGAATATGACCATAGAAGATCAAGCCATGCAAGTGCGCAAGGTCAAGCGATCAGAAAGCGGTTTAATCATTGACCCCATCACTCTCCCCCCTCACGCAACCATTGGTGAAGCACAAGCCCTTATGCAGGAAAACAAGATTGGAGGAATACCTATTGTAGACGAACAACAAAAACTAATCGGCATCCTAACCAATCGAGATCTTCGCTTTGAAAAAAATAGCGAAAAACTTGTTCAAGAGGCCATGTCAACAGGTAATATGGTTACAGCGCCAGAAGGAACGAATCTCAAACAGGCTGAATCGATACTGCAAAAACATAAAATCGAAAAACTTCCTGTTGTAAATGACGAAGGTGCCTTAACTGGGCTTATCACCTACAAAGATATTCTTCGGGTCAAAAACTACCCCAATGCAAGTAAGGACAGCTATGGACGACTACTTGTTGGAGCGGCTGTCGGAGTGACTCCAGATGTTAAAGATCGAATACAAGCTCTCGTCGATGTTGGAGTCGATGTGGTCTGCATTGATACGGCCCATGGGCACTCAGCGGGTGTTATTCAAGTGGTGAAAGACTTGAGAAAAGCGTTTCCGGACCTGCAACTCATTGCAGGAAATGTAGCCACAAAAGAAGGAAGTCAAGCCCTCATTGATGCAGGTGTTGATGCCGTTAAAGTGGGTGTAGGACCAGGATCCATCTGCACGACACGTGTTGTTGCCGGAGTAGGCGTTCCCCAACTCAGTGCGATTCATGAAGCCGCAAAAGCGTGCAAACCAGCAGGTATTCCACTAATTGCAGATGGAGGTATTCGTTATACTGGAGACATTGTCAAAGCAATCGCAGGAGGAGCTAGCACGGTTATGGCTGGGTCAATCTTTGCAGGAACTGAAGAGTCTCCTGGAGAAACTGTGCTCTATGAGGGTCGTCGTTTTAAGACCTATCGAGGCATGGGGTCCATTGAGGCCATGAATCAGGGCTCAAAAGACAGATACTTTCAAGATGTTGAAGACGATATTAAAAAGCTAGTTCCTGAAGGCATTGTAGGAAGGGTACCCTACAAAGGCAATCTTGCCGAAGTAATTCACCAATATATCGGAGGACTCCGCGCAGGAATGGGCTATTGTGGCGCAGCTTCCATCGAAGAGTTACAACAAGCTCAATTTGTGCGTATCACAAGTAGCGGAGTGCGTGAGAGCCATCCGCACGATATTCAAATCACGAAAGAAGCGCCGAACTACAGCTCGAGATAAGGTTTAAACTTTGCAGTGTAGCGACTACTCCTCAGGGAGAGGTTCTACTTCGGCAGGTACATTCTCTGTACTTTCTTGACCATAGAGGGCCTGCTTTGCCATCCCCCCATCAAGCATAAGCACATAAAAGACTTCTTTACACTGTTCTTGCATTAAAAAGGGAAATGCAGGAGCTCCACGCAAGTAAAAATCCCCATAGGCGGTTAAAGAGTCTTCATAACAAGTTCTTGCTTCTTCAAGCAAATCAAAATAGGTTTTTTCCATTTCACGAAGTTTTGTCACCGCTTCTTCCATATCGTTTCCTTGAGAAAAAATCTCATCATAATGTTCTGCCGCCCAATCTTGCATGGCTACACTATGCTCTGCTAGAGGACTAAAACATTGACAGGCCATATCAGCGGTCTTTACTTCGGCTTTAGGGTAAGCCAAAGAGCTATCATCTAACGTACCCTCTTCCTTTTGTCCTTTTCCATTAGGATTGCATGAAGAAAAAATCATGAGAATAGTAAGAATTGAGATCGATACAGTATAACGCATAAATGAAAATTTGTATATCCAAGGTAAGGACAAACTGAATGAAAGAAAAGTCCGAAGCTCTTTAGTTTACTGTCAATACATACCCTTGTGATACAAAATAACCCGCACATAGGCGGGTTATTTAAACAGAGTCAAATTGACAAGATAATCTAAGCCTTATTCTCTCATTAAATCATAATAATCCTCCATTCCTGGCATTAAATCGATGCATTCCTCAGTAATGGTTGCAATATCAACATTTCCAACATCCGCAGGATTTGGAGATGCCTCTATGATCTTATCCAGTGTACATTGGCAATAATCTTCCATATCGGGAGATTCTACACAGGATTCCATATAACTGCTCTTATCAGCCTCGCTCCATCCAAGGAGATGTATGCATTGAGCACCAATTGCCTCCATGTCAAGATTGCCAACATCAGCAGGATTTGGAGATGCCTCCATCACTTTTTCTAGTGTGCACTCACAATATTCTTCCAGCTCAGGAGAAACGGCACAGGAATCTCTGTAGATACTTTTCGCTTCCTCGCTCCATTCGCTACTGCAAGAAACAAGCGTTAGCGTAGCGATTACCATAGTAGTTAAATGTTTCATAGTATATGACAAGGTAAGTACAATTTCTATTTAAGCAAAGAGAGTTTGGACTAAAATACATTTTCATATGAATCATATTCAGTGGAGATAAAAAAACCCGCGCAAAGGCGGGTTATCAATTAGTTATGAACAAACTTGACGAGTTAGCTTACGTCATTTTATTCTATAAAACCTTAAAACTCCTACATTCCTGGCATTAAATGAATGCATTCCTCAGCAATGGTCATAATGTCGACTGTTCCAGCATTAGCAGCATTAGGAGATGCTATCATTACTTTATCTAGTGTGCATTCGCAATAATCTTCCATATCTGCATCAATAGCACAGGCATTCATGTAAGCACTCTTCTCTTCATCAGACCATGCACCATATTCGTCCATTAAATCTTGGTCTTCCAACAAATCTTGATAATCCTCCATTCCTGGCATTAAATGCATGCATTCATCAGCAATAGACATAATATCGACCTGTGCAGCATCAGCAGGATTAGGAGAAGCCTCCATAACCTTATCTAGTGTGCATTCGCAATAATCCTCCATATCGGCATCAATAGTACAAGCATCCAAGTAAGCACTCTTCTCTTCGTCGCCCCAACCGCTACTGCA
>JAYYPZ010000080.1:0-17288 GCA_036128775.1 Bacteroidota bacterium | reverse complement strand
ATAAATGACTTAAAGTGTTGCTCCTCATGTTTGTTTTTGCTGCCTTCGGCTAGTTCATCAATCCAAAGGGAAGGGTAGTGCTTGATAATGTCATTGGGCAGTAAACCTGAAAACAAGGCATTTCGAGCATATTGAGTTGCTGTAGGAAGAATACTGAAATACAGGGATTCATCTTGTATGGTGTATTGATCCGTCAAAAACTTCTGGAGCACTTTCCATTGGTCATAGCGCAAATTGTCTATGACAAGTAAGAGGGTATGATTTGCTTTGTGACAGGTTGGAAGAAACCACTTTTCCAATACCTGATGGGAGAAGATTACCTCGTTCTCATCATTAAGTAGTCGAACATAATTGCGTTCAATAAATTTTGTGAAAGCCCGGTTGGCCTCTCTTTTTTGCATCTGGAAAATCTCGTGGACATCGACCGATGCCGATTTATCGAGTTCCAATTCCCACCAAACAAGTTCTTTATAGAAATCAATCCACCCTTTACAGTCCTCCAATTCTTGGATTTTGGTGAACATCTTTTGAAAGGCCTGCTGGTAGTTGGTGGTCGTTCGCTCTCGAATCAATGTCTTGTCTTCGGTAAGCTTTTTAATGCTAGACAGTAATTGCTGTGACTTTACAGGTTTGATGAGGTAGTCGGAGATCTGTGCTCCGATAGCATCTTCCATTAGATCTTCCTCCTCATTTTTTGTGACCATGACCATGGGGAGTTGAGGTCGCTTTGTTTTGAGGATATCTAAGGTTTCTAATCCACTTAGCCCGGCCATACTCTCATCCAATAAGACAATGTCGATGGCTTTATTGGTTTCTAAGTAATCTATGGCATCCCTTCCATTGGTGAGGCCAATAACCTCATAGCCTTTCGATTCTAAGAAAAGTAGCTGAGGTTTTAGGAGGTCGATTTCATCATCGACCCACATGATGGTCTTTTTGGAGGTATTCATTACTGCTTGATCAATGGGATAAATTCCTTGATGCCATTTGTAAATTCAATTTGAACCATGTAGTGTCCCGGCAAAAGTGAAGAGATATCCATTGTCGTCCCGTTTGATTCTGGCATGCTAGATGCCACGCGAGTTCCAGCAATGGAGTAAATGGAGATGTCTGTTCCAGGAATGTTTGAAGTCCATGATATGGTGATTTCATCAGCGCTTGGGTTAGGGTATATCATAGACTTCCCTGCCTCTAGTGCGTGAAGATTTGTACTTGGGCCGTTTTCTCGAAACTTACCGTCTATAATTCGGACGTTATTGACGTAAACATCTGCCATACCTGTTCTTCCGAGAACGACCATCGCGCGCATGAGACCTACTTGTTGTTCTGTGAACGTAACTTGACACGATTCAGTAGAGTAGTCCATGTAGTTTTCAATCATATCGGGAAGATCATTCGGGTCTCCACTGCCACAAGAATTTTTGGTCTTATCGCATCCCGTTGCCTGCGAGTTATTGCCTGCATTGGGTGTATCGTCAAAGCCGTCATCAAGGTTTGGGTCGCAGTCTACGCCTCCAAGCAGTGGATTTCCTGCATCACCCCATATATGACGCAGACCTAAATAATGCCCCATCTCATGAACCGGTGTGCGTCCTTGATCAGCAATGGATAGGAGCCCTGTTGCTAGAGGGTTATTCGGTCCGAATACTTTGTAATGGATCACGATTCCCTCGTATTGTTCCTGCGTATTTTGTAATTCTGATGGCCAATTGGGAGCCTCAATGGGCGGGTAGGCAAATCCAAGCGCTGCATCGCCGAGCAGGGGAATAGACAAATCACATACCCAGATGTTTAAGTATTCATCGGTGGGCCATGCATTCTTACCTCCTGTTGTACTATCCTTGACTAGGTCAAGCGAAGTAATGCTTCCAAAACTAGTAGTAGACGTATTGGTTCTGGTAAGTCCATTGGTAGGATTTCCGTCGGGATCAATGTCAGCTAAAAAGAATTCGATTCCTGCATCGGCTGCCACAGGAAGAAAAATACTCCGTAAGTCAGAGGTGTCTGCATTTTGTCTTCGAAAATCTCGAGTGAGCACATCGATTTGATCCTGAATCAACTGTTCGTCCAAATTTTCAGCGGCCTCGTTGTATACGACATGGACGACTACAGGAAAGCGATAAATTGTGTCAGGACTTTGTTGCTTTGCATGCTGGTCTGCAGCATGATGAGAGGCATAATCAAGTGCTTTGAGAAAAAGGGCCTCACGAGCCTCTTGGAAACCCGGATAACTCTGCTCGAAATAGTTGGTTAGGACATGGTCTTCATAGCATTTTATGACGTGCTGTCCTACAGAAAACTGAGATAGACTAATCGTCAGAACAAGGGTCCAAAATCTTCTCATAATCGCTTTTGTTTAAATATACATGGAAAAGGCGATACCTTTGATGCTAGAAAATGGAATGATTTGAATCGATTCAAGGTATTTAACGACCCTATTCACGGCTTTATAAGTATTGAGAGTGCCTTGATTTTTAAATTGATTGAGCATCCTTGGTTTCAACGCCTACGAAGAATCAAACAGCTCGGACTTACTGACTATGTCTATCCAGGTGCAATTCATACGCGTTTTCATCATGCGATTGGAGCTTATCATATTATGCGACAGGCCCTTTGGACTTTGCGCCGTAAAGGGCATGAGATTTCCAAGCAAGAAGAAGAGGCAGCACTTATTGCCATCCTGCTTCATGATATGGGGCACGGCCCTTTTTCTCATACGTTGGAAAAATGTCTGATTCCTGAGGTCAATCATGAGCGCATCACCATATTATTTATGGAGCGTCTTAATGCTCAATTTAATGGTGAACTAGACTTAGCCTTGGATATCTTCCATGATCGTTATCCAAGAAGATTCTTTCATGACTTAGTGAGCTCCCAGTTGGACATGGATCGCTTGGATTATCTCTCGCGCGATAGCTTCTTTACTGGGGTTAATGAGGGAAATGTTAATCATGCGCGAATCATTGATATGATCGATGTGTTAGATGATCATATTGTGGTGGAGGCTAAAGGCATTCATTCCATTGAAAAATTTCTTCAAAGTCGCCGCTTTATGTATTGGCAAGTCTACTTGCACAAGACGGTGGTTTGTGCAGAAAGTATGCTCGTAAAAATTATGGAGCGTGCCTTAGAACTTCATGAAGAAACGGGCAAGCTAACCGTGAGTCCTGTGTTGCAATTTTTCCTGGATAATCGAGTAGATGTTGATCGCTTTCTTCGCGACGACATGGTCTTGGATACTTTTGCTAAGCTGGATGACTACGATATCTTCTCCGCGGTAAAAGAATGGATGAATCATGAGGATGCCGTCCTTTCTTATCTCTGCCGATGCTTGATTGATCGCAAGCTGTTTAAGATTGAAGTTTTTGATGAGGCCGTGGGCTTTGATCTTGATTTAAAACGTCAAGAAGTCGCGGAGGCATTGCATACGCATAAGGATGCGGTTAAGCATGCCGTATATACCTTTGCTATGAGTCATTCGCTATATGATAAAAATCAAACACGGATTAAAGTTCTCTATAAAAATGGCAAGGTTCGTGAGATATCAGAGGCCAGTGAGCAGTGGGATGAGAAGTCGTGGCTAAAGAATACGACTAAGTACTATTTATGTACGCCTAAATTGGGATAATTCCCTATTTTTCAAGTATGTTAAATACGGCAGCAGATATTGCTACTATGGTAGGTGGTGAAATCATTGGAGACGACCGTCGCGAAGTACGAGAATTTTCAAGAATCCAAGAGAGCTCAGAGGGCGCATTAAGCTTTGTGGCCAATCCAAAATATGAGCAGTATCTCGAGAATACACAAGCTTCTGTTGTCTTAGTTCAAAAGGATTTATCCCTCCCTGATCGAACGGACATTACCTATATCAAAGTGGCTGATCCCTATCAAGCCCTTCAATCCATTTTAAGTAATCTGTCTGAAGGACTTCAGCTTCGTCAAGGCATTGAGCCATCATCCTTTGTGCATGAAACAGCTCAAGTTGATCCCACGGCCTACATTGCGGCCTTTGCTTATATAGATGCCGGTGCTGTTATTGGCCCTGATGTTCAAATCTATCCTCATTGTTTTGTTGGAGAGGGAAGTGTTGTAGGCGCTGGTACCGTCCTTCATAGTGGGGTAAAAATCTACAGAAACACTCGTATAGGTGATCGTTGTATCCTGCATGCCGGTTGCATTATAGGGAGTGACGGATTTGGATTTGTCCCCCAAAAAGATGGTTCCTTTCAGAAAATGCCACACATAGGGAATGTGGTCGTAGGAAATGATGTGGAAGTTGGAGCAAATACGACCATTGATCGAGGAAGTATTGGTGACTCCATTGTAAAGGATGGTGTCAAGGTCGACAACCTTGTACATATAGCGCATAACGTAGAGATTGATAAACACTCCGCTATTGCAGCCCAAGTGGGTATTTCAGGAAGTACGCGCATCGGAAAATCTGTGCTTATAGGAGGCCAAGCTGGAATTGTGGGTCATATCACCATTGCCGATGGAGTGCATATCAACGCTCAGAGTGGTGTATCCAAATCAATTGATGTAAAAGGTCAACGACTTACGGGATCTCCTGCTAGACCGTTTAGGGAGCATTACAAAATGATGGCTACCTTGCGCAAACTAACCCAATCACCGAACAAATAGAAAATACATTATGAATGAGTTTCAACATACGCTCAAACAACCTGCTGAACTTGAAGGTATAGGTCTACATACGGGACAATCTGTCAAGGTTAGAATTTGTCCAAGTGAAGCCAATACGGGAATTATCTTCCATCGAATCGATTTGGAGGGCGATATCCGGATTAAGGCGGATGTTGATTATGTGTCATCGGTTGAACGGGGTACAACATTAGAACGACAAGGTGTAAAAGTTGCGACAGTAGAGCATGTATTGGCTGCTTTGTTTGGTTGTCAAGTGGACAATGCTGTGATAGAAATTAATGGAGAGGAGATTCCAATCCTTGACGGAAGCTCGAAACCTTTTGTCGATGCCATCCTTGAAGCTGGTCTTGAAGAACAGGGCGAGGAAAGGGAGTATTACGAAGTGCGGGAAACCATTCGCTTCTACGACGAGGAAAAGGATGCTGAAATATTGGTATTGCCGGATTCCACCTTTAAGTCGACTGTCTTAATCGACTATCAGAGCAATTTTTTAGGACAGCAACATGCTTCCTTAGAAGATGTATCGGAATTTAACGAATCGTTTTCTGAGGCTAGAACTTTTTGTTTTCTCCATGAGTTGGAATCCTTATTAGATCGCGGCCTGATAAAAGGAGGGGATCTTAACAATGCTATCGTGGTGGTCGATCACAAGTTGGAAGAAGATGAACTGAATCGACTACGCACGTTGTTTAATAAGCCTGATGTGGAGGTTGAGCAAGGGATTCTTAATAATGTAGAGCTTCGTTATCCCAACGAGTGCGCAAGGCATAAACTCCTTGATTTTGTGGGAGACTTGGCGCTTGCAGGAATGCCAATCAAAGGAAACTTTATTGCGACGCGTCCCGGGCACAGTACGAATGTTGCTTTTGCAAAATCGATTAAAGCTAAAATCAAGGCTTGGAAAGCGGCTCCGCAAGCACCTACCTACGATCAAGATAGTCCGCCGCTCTACGATTTAGTTGCGATTCAGAAACTACTTCCTCACCGCTATCCTTTTTTATTGGTGGATAAGATTGTTCACTTGGACAAAAAGGAAGTTGTTGGGGTTAAGAGCGTAACATTTAATGAGTATTACTTCCGAGGACATTTTCCTAATAATCCTGTGATGCCTGGAGTGCTTCAAATAGAAGCTATGGCACAAGTTGGTGGAATCTTTGCTCTATCTCAAGTCGAGGACGATGGCGATTATGATACCTATTTCCTGAAAATTCAAAAGGCGCGCTTCAAGGCCATGGTTGTTCCGGGTGATACGCTTATTATTCAGTGTATCCTGATGTCGCCTATCCGAAGAGGCCTTGTGGAAATGCGCGGTTTAGGATTTGTTGGGTCAAAGCTTGTTGTTGAAGCAGAGCTTATGGCAAAAATTCAAAAGCGTGAGTAATGCGACAACCTTTAGCGTACATACACCCAGAAGCACAGGTTGCAGATAATGTCGTCGTTGAACCCTTTGTGACCATTGATAAGAATGTGGTGATTGAGGAGGGGACTTGGATTGGTCCCCATGTCACGATTATGGAGGGTGCACATATTGGTAAAAACTGCAAAATCTTCCCTGGTGCAGTTATATCTGCTGTGCCACAGGATTTGAAGTTTAAAGGGGAAAAGACTCGAGTTGAAATCGGTGATAACTGTATTATTCGAGAATGTGTGACCATTAATCGGGGAACGGAGTATGCTAATAAGACTGTTGTAGGTAAAAATTGTTTGCTTATGGCCTATGTCCATGTAGCACATGATTGCCAGGTTGGAGACAATAGTATACTTGCCAATAGCGTGAATTTGGCAGGTCACGTCGAACTTGGTCAATTTGTGCGCTTAGGTGGAGCTGTCAATATTCAACAGTTTACTCAAGTTGGTGATCACTGTTTTATATCTGGGGGCAGCCTCGTTAACAAGGACATTCCGCCGTACATCCGTTGTGGGCGAACTCCATTGAGTTATATAGGGGTAAATTCGGTGGGACTGCGCCGCAGTGGCTGGTCATCCGATTTGATTAACCACGTACTCGATATCTATCGTATACTTTTTGTGCGGGGGTATAATACGACCAATGCTCTTAAGATCATCGAGGCAGAGATCCCTGATAGTGAAGCTAAAGATGCCATAACCACTTTTGTTCGTGATTCTGTGCGAGGGGTTGTCAAAGGATTTAGCCACTTAGAACGCAATCGATGATTCAGGTTAAGGCGCAGGAAATTGATATTCAACGTCAACAACGCTGGCTGTATAACAAAGCGATTTTTTCCTTAGAAGGTTCGCCAATGTGGGCTATCAAGGGACGCAATGGCTCAGGTAAGTCCACCTTACTTCAATTACTCATAGGATATATTGAACCTACCTTGGGTAGTATCACCTGGTCGATAGACAAAAAAGAGATTGATCGAATGGATATCAGCCAGCATATTACATACGCTAGCCCCTCCATGGAGCTACCCATGCATTTAACCCTCAAGGAGTTTATGCATATGCATCAAACCTTCAAACCATTTCTGGTGCCATTAGATGAGATACTTGAGAGGCTTTCCCTTCCTACGGATGTCCGCCTGTCCAAGTTTAGCACAGGGATGATTCAACGGGTCAAGTTGGCGCAGGCCTGTTACAGCAGATCAAAGCTCGTGGCCTTGGATGAGCCCATGTCCAATTTAGATGAAGAGGGAAAACAATGGATTGAATCGGTTTTGTATGGCCAAGAGTCCTTGTTTAACGATCGGCTGCTCTTGATTGCAAGCAATGAAGAAAGAGAGGTCGCACATATCAAGACAACCCTTCAAATCACTGAAGAAGGTCTAATGACTGCTTAATTATTAGCAGTTAAAACTCCATATCCATATCCATACCGTCTCCAGGACGTCCTGAATATCTGCGATCACCTTGTTGGTTAAAACGATAGGTAAAGGTCATGGTGGCATTACGTTGACGCCATTGGAACATGCCATTGGTTGAAAGAGTTGGGGTCTCAACTTCCCAACGCCAGCGTCCCGTGTTCAATATGTCATTGACATTTAAGGCTAATGTGGCATTTTTCTTAAACACATCGATTGACAAACCTGCTTGCCACATAGAGAAGGCTAGACTACGTCCTTGTGGAGTTTGCATAGGCGAACTGTAGTTTACACCGGATTGAATTTTAAGTTTCTTCCAGAGCGTAAGGTTAAGCGAAACTCGTCCTCTGAATCCGAAGGTCTCTGCAGACAAATCTTGGTCTTCATAGCTTCCTTGACGGTTGGAGTAAAAGAAGGTACCCCCCATATTTACACGAAAGGCTCTTGAGAAGTTAAGGTTGACGTTGGATTCAAGCCCCCAGTCATTTTCAGTAGCTAGATTGACCGGGATACTTTCAGTAATTCCATCATCCCCTCCAACAAGAATACGCTGAATAACACCGGTTCGGTAGCGGTAGTAGGTGCTCACCATGAGTGTGGTCTTCATCGTTCGGTAGAGGTAGGTCAACTCCGTTGAATTGGTGTACGCCGGATTCAGGTCAGGATTCCCTCTCCAAAAGTTTCTCGCATCGGCATAGGATGAGAAGGGGAGAAGGTAGCGGAACCAAGGTCGACGGAGCCGACGACTATAACTCAGCTGAATATTATGCTTGTCCGACAACGCATAGGAAAGGCTGGCACTTGGGAAAAGCTGGAAATATCGTCGATCGAAATTAGTAGTTGAACTAAAGGTATCGGTATTGAGAAGGTTGGCTTTGATTACGGTTTCCTCTCCTCGTAGCCCTACATTGAAACTAAACTTCCCATAGGTCTGATTCGTTTGGATGTACGCAGCATAGACCCCTTCGTCATACCCAAAGGTGTTTCTTAACCCAGGAATTGAAGTGTAAGCCCCATTTTCAGATGGGCTTTCTTGGACGTCATAGCTGTTTTCTAAAATGCGTACCGTCGCTTTTCCTCCGAGTTCAATCTTGCCCGTTGAGCCTGTTGGTAGTATGTAATCTGCTTGAGCTAACCAATCCACCTGGTTCTCAGTATTGGTGTTAATCTGGTAGAGATTGGAGAAGGAGGTCGATATCGTTGTATCATACAGCTGGGTAAAAACTCCTGCTTCTTCATCCTTTGAATCCGAGTAACGACCTTCAATACTTAATGTATGGTCCTTGTTGTCACCAAATTGTTGCTCGAAACTTGCATTAAGATCCCAGTTGAGTGCTTGTTCACTTTCATCTTCTGTTCGAGTGCTTTGTGCGATCGTATTGATAGCATTTGCATCATTAAAGTCAGTGTAGACGATGGTGTTTCCATTGCTGTTATCTCGCAGCCCTAATACCCCGCTGATTTCAAAAGTTGTCTTGTCAGTGGGTTTAAACTCAACGCCGAGACGTGCCGTGTGTCTTAGGCCTCCTCGAAA
Source organism: Bacteroidota bacterium (assembly GCA_036128775.1). Classification (GTDB taxonomy): domain Bacteria; phylum Bacteroidota; class Bacteroidia; order Chitinophagales; family UBA8649; genus UBA8649. Next base: position 8,270 of record JAYYPZ010000080.1, on the reverse strand, counting down.
GTGTTCTCCTTGGGTGAGGTAACTGTAGCTTGTATCTAAGGCATCACTTGCTGTGTAGGTCTGTCGAAACTCTCTTTCTCCGGGCATCTTTCGATACATGAATCCATAGCTGGAAAAGAAATTAAACTTGCCAGGATTCCAGTTGAGTACTCCTGTAAAACCATGATTGTTCGGGTAGCCTGTCTGCAGTTTTACTGAGCCATTGAGTCCAAGATCTTTTTCTTCTTTGAGCACGATATTGATAATGCCAGCTTCGCCTTCTGCATCGTAACGAGCAGATGGATTGGTTATGATTTCAACCTTTTCTAGAAGGTTTGCTGGAATTTGGCGTAGGCCGTCGGTTCCGCTGGCAAGTAAGCTCGAAGGTTTTCCGTCGATTAGAATGCGCACATTAGCACTTCCTCGAAGCTCTACATTGCCATCTTGATCAATGGTTAAAGAAGGAACATTTTCTAGGACTTGTAAGGCATCCATTCCTGTGTTTGCGAGATCGTTACCTACGTTAAACACACGCATGTCGGCCCGCAACTCAAAGGTTGAGCGTTCACCCTCTACGACAACTTCATCAAGTAAGTCATTATTGGCCTTCATGGTGAGTCGTCCAAGATTAACAAATGGACTATTCATATTTAGCTCCTCAATGATGAGGGGTGAAAAGCTGAGGTAGGTTGCCTTTACAAAAGAAGGCGCAACCTCTTCTGCGCCTAGAAAAAACTTGCCCTCACCATCAGTTGTGGTACTGACTAACACGGAGCTGTCACTTAACTTGATTAACTCGACGTTAACATAAGGTAGTGCTTCATTGGCCTCATTAGCAATCTCTCCTTTGATAATCCATGCAGGTCGGTCTCCACCACCGCCGTACATTCCTGATGGTGGCTGTGCAGTTAACACGCTGAAGGAAAGTAGATGAAAAAGAAGTAAGAGGCGTTTCATTCCGTTGATTTTGAGGCAAATGTACTATTCCATACTAAGAACGACAGCAGGCGGGTTAATGTTTTCATAAACCACTCTATCTATACCAGAATTGCGCGGTGGTGGGTTGAGGGGGCAATAGATTTATCGTCTAAATATGTGCTGAAGATTTCGCATTTTTCTTCACATGAAATGCATAGTAGAATAAAAAACATCCTACTAAGAAATCATACACAGAACACAATTGTCTGTAAGGATAAAATACTCCAATGTTGTTTGTTAAATCTTCACTGAAGCAATCGTAAGCTATATGAATGAGATAAAGGGAGGCAAGCAAGACAATAGAGGACTTCTGTTCTTTGATAAAATAGACTCCGAATAGGATAAACGGAAAACCATATAGTATTTCTAAGGGTAAGGAATGATTGTCCTCTCCAAGAAATGAAAATCCAATGTAGATTAAGGGTAAGAGGATAAATGTTGTCCTAAATAGATGAAAAAGTTTCTGCATCAAAAAGCAGTAAAATCAAGAATATCTATTACAAACCTCCAATCACTTTAAACTCTGTTCTTCGGTTTTTAGAACGGCCTTCTTCAGAGGTGTTGTCAGCGACAGGAACTGCCTCGCCATAGCCTCGAGCAATCAGTCGGTCAGCTCGAATTCCCCCTTCAACCATGTAGTTGACACAGGATTCAGCTCTGTTTTGAGATAGGGTTAGATTCATCGCATCGCCTCCTACATCATCGGTATGTGAGCCCATTTCGATGATTAGGGTAGGATTTTCTTGCATCGTTACAATCAATTCATCAAGAATTTCTTTGGATCGGGCATTCAATTCAGCTTTTCCCGTAGCAAACAAGACATCATCTATGGCATAGGCCTGATCTTTTTGAATGGCATTCATATCTGCATAAATCAAGAGTTTCCCTTCAACAAGGCTATCGCTATCGACATAGGTGGAGATTTTATGCATGAAATAAGATGCACGGGCAAATTCAAGTCGATATTCCTTTGCCGTATTCACATCAAAGCTGAATGAACCGTTGTCACTCGTTTGCCGCAAAGACAATGTAGCCCCGCTACTCACATCAATCAGCTTTATTACGGTTTTAGACAAAGGTTCCTTTGTGCTGGCATCACGGGCAGTCCCAACAATTTCTGCATTCACTCGATTCAGCGCAAAGTTGTGCTGAACGACAGCATTTTCCGCTAGCTCGGCAGTATTAATCTCTACTTCGTCCTTGCTAAATCCCTCTTGCTCCACGGTAATCTTGTACTTACGACCTGCTCGCAAGGAAGTTTTAAACTCAATACTTTCTTCCATGATGAGCGTATCATAACTGACAATCTCATCTAATGAATCTAGGGTCGCTATAATCGCCGTACTCTGTTCCAATGGAAAGCTTCCATCCTTACGACTCTCTGAAACAAAACCTTCAAAATCAAAAGTAAAGACATCAAAAACGAATATATCATCATTCGATGTTGCGTGTTTGTAATGCGTTGTTCCTTCTCTGTTGCTTATAAGATATCCACGTTCTGATTCATCCAACAGGCTTTCACCTTGTGCTTTTCTAAAAAATACATCATCTGCATAACTGTTTAATGGCCTCATTAAATTTTGAGGCGTCCTCCACTGTGATAAGGAATCTTGGGAGCTGTAAAAGATATCAAATCCTCCAAGACTGGGGTATCCATTTGAGGAAAAGTAGAGTCTCTTGGTAAACTGATCATAAAAGGGCGAAATGTCATCCATAGTAGTATTCACTGAGTGTAGGGCATTAGGGCCTTTTACACCTCCGTTATCCGTAAGAATACACTCATACAAATCCAACCCTCCTTTACCGAGATCCTTGTTTGAGGAAAAGTACACCACATAGTAATTGTCTTCTTGACGGATGGTTGGATGGGTAGAGGTGAAGTTTTCATGATTTACCGCTTCGCTAAAGGCTGGTTTAGTTACCCAAATAGAGTCATCTCTTGTTGCTAGACGAAGATGGCATTGAGATGTATTATCTCGGACTTCACTCAAGCATTCGGAAAAAACCATTACGGCTCCATCATCACTAATGGCCACACTTCCTATTGACCGACTGGGGTCTGTGATTAAGCCATCAACCGTAATTTTCCCCTCTTCATTTTGAACATAGAGGGAGTACTGTCCTTCATCAATTTCAAGAGGGCTTTGCGTTGCTATAGAGGTGAAGTACAATTCATCTTCCCAAGCGGCAAGCCCCATTTCATTATAGATTCCATTAACTCCTTGAACAGGTTTAATACTTAGACTGGCAGGTGCAATCTTTAGCAGGGCTAGACCTATTCCCTCAAGTTCAACCTGAGCGGCAGATTTCATGGCTTCTGCATCCTTTCCTTCATAGGATTCAATGAAAAGATTGAGGGCATTGGTTGCCTCATCGTATTGCATCGCTTGCTTAGCGGCGACGCCATAGTGGTAATGTATCAAAGGAAATAGATTGGATTGAAGTCTTTCCCACTGCTTCTTCTCTCTTGGTGTTATCGGTGTATAGAGGGCTACCTCCTTCAGATAAGTGTATGCCTGAGCGTAGTTTCTTGACGCTAAGGAGGCCATGCCCATCCCATAGCAAGCCTTCCGGTAGTTCATAGACCCCCTTTCAAGGTTGCTAAGTGCAAAGAGGAAATAATCTCCAGCATCATAGTAATATCCTTGATTCAGGAGGGTGTTCCCCAATCGTAAATCACGCTTTGGATTAGATGTGCTCGATACATCGATATCGCTTTGAGCTTCTACGGAAAGACTAGACGTGATCAAAAAGATGATCCACGCAATCTGATTGAATTGGAATGATTTCATGAAGCTGGATTTTAGAATCGACGCGCTGGCAAACTACGATCAGCTTTGAATTTGCTGATTCCCTCACCAATGTATACCAGAGATATCTCAAATCCTCCGTTCCCTTGCGACACGGTGCTGAGACCTGACAGATTGATGTCGTAAGCTCCACCAATTCGAAAGTTTCTAAACTCTACTGCGAGCATGGCTATTAATGCATCGACTTGATCAAATCTGTTGAGCCGCGCTCGAAATCCACCATGAATTCCTGAGCGATTGCGAAATCCAGTGCTGAAATAATGGCCAACAAAGGCCCCAATCAGTGTCTCTTGTGCCTCGCCTTGGAAGTTTACCAAGACATCAGGCTGGATGCTGAGATTCATTTTATCGTTGAGGAATATTTCCGCTCCAAGGTCTGCTTGGTAGCGCGCAGGCAGAAAGGCATCTTGGCTTTCCGCGATAAAAAACTCGGTTGGTTTATGAATATGCCAAGCGCTAAATCCCGCTTGCATCAAAAGTCTGTCACTCAATCGTGCCTTCCAATAGATACCGGCGCCAAAGTCAAAGAACATTGAGTTCCCTTGGACGATTGCCTCATCGGTAGGACCGAAGGCTCCGTGGCTGTAGTTGTCAAATTGATCATAAAATAAGAGACTTGACTCATCCAGTCTACGTTGTTGAAAGGCCGTTTGAGCTCCTATAGATATGCGATGTTTACTGAACCGTCCAATGGCTTTGTGGTATGCCAGGGATAGGCCTCCTTGGATAGAGGTTAGGCTTCCTTGGCCAAATCGGTCATGCTGCATAACTAATCCTAGTCCTAATTTGTCGGATCCCAATTGTCCATCGAGAATACTGAGGTCTAATGCAGCGCCTGTGGTCATAAAGCCACTATTGTCAAGAAAGGATGCCCATTGATTTCTATGCATCAATGCAACCCTGTATGACCCTTCATAGTTTGCTGTGAGGGCGGGATTTAGGTTTTGAGCAAAGGTGTAGTACTGCGAAAAGTGGGCGTCTTGTGCTAACAAGCTTGCATGCATTAGCAAGGCCACAATGGACAATAGGAGGTATCGTGCCATGGATTATTACTTTGGTTCTTTCTAAAGATAACTGATTTTATGAGAGAAGCTCTTGGCTTAGTCACAAATAACGAACATCGACCAAAAACAATTTACTTCCTAGAGGGGTTTCTTTCTCAAATGCATTTATGGGTTGGTTTAAGAAAAAAACAGAGGAAGAAAAGTTGATTGAGCAATACGACAGATTAGTCAAAGAAGCCCACAGACTCAGTCACACGGACCGCAAGGCTTCGGATGCCAAACAGGGAGAAGCTGAAGAAGTGTGGCAAAAGGTAGAAGCCTTACGCCAACAGCAGCAGTCTTAAACCCGTTCTGCATTGTTGGGGAACCGTCCTTTACGGAAAACGTTTCGCTGGCCTGATTTTGCTTCTGCCTCTTTCCTTTTTTTTCGCCATATGGATTGTTCTTCCTCTGGCCAAGTAATGACTTCCTTACACGTGTCTGAGCAGCACGCGTTGTAATCTTCCGCACAAGATGCACATTGGATAAATAGTAAATTGCATCCAAGATTAGCGCAATTTGTATGGTCATCACAAGGTGATCCACACTGGTGACATGTGCTGAGAATATCTTCGCTGATGCGTTCGCCTAAGCGGTGATCGAAAACAAAATTCTTACCCTTGAATTTATTATCAAGCCCCTGTGCCATGGCTTCATGGGTGTAATGGATGATGCCTCCTTCCAATTGGTAAACATTGTTGTATCCTTTATGCTTGAACCAAGCGCTAGCCTTTTCGCATCGAATGCCTCCTGTGCAGTACAAAAGGACCTCTTTATCCTTATTGGATTGTAGGATAGTCTCTTCGATGAAAGGAAGGGAATCCCTGAAATTGTCAACGTCCGGTGTTACAGCGTTTTCAAAACGACCGACTTCATGCTCGTAGTGGTTCCGCATGTCGATGACAATGGTATTCTTATCCTGAAGCTTTTCATTGAATTCACGGGCATCTAAATGTCTCCCTTTATTGGTCACATCAAAGGTGTCATCATGTAAACCGTCAGCTAAGATTTTGTTTCTGACCTTGATGGTGAGTTTGTAGAAAGAGAGGTTCTTTTCTTCCACGGCATAATTATGCCGAATGTCTTTTAAAAAAGAGATGTTCTTCATCGTGGCCTCCCAAGCCTCTTTTGATTCTGTAGGGTAGGCAATTTGTGCATTGATTCCCTCCTGAGCGACATGCACTCTGCCAAGTACTCCAAGGGGCTCCCAAGCACTGTAGAGGTGATCTCGAAAAACTTGGGGATTACCAATATGTGCATAAGCGTAAAAGGAGAGTGTATACATAGGTTTCCCTTCGCGCAGACGTTCTTCGATTAACTCCTTTCGATTTTTCGTGTTATGTAGTGCCTTTGCCATTCCATGGGTAAAGATACATCTCTTTCCTCGTAATAAAAGGCGATGAGCGCAGCCTCTATTAAGGATAGAGTTTATCCATCGCGTGAATGATCCACTGGCTTACTTCGAGCATGTCTATGTCTTGATCAAGTTGATCTTGCATGGAGGTCACGGAGGCATTGCGAATTCCGCAAGGCACAATGGCGTTATAGTAGGATAGGTCGGTGTTTACGTTGAGTGCAAAGCCATGCATAGTAACATAGCGACTTGCTCGAACCCCGATGGCACAAATCTTAGCGTTGCCAACCCAAATTCCAGCTCCCTTATCGCTGCGATGGCTATTGATTCCATATTGCGAGAGCACAAAAATGATAGCCTCTTCAAGACGCTCTATATGATGCTTTAAGCCTATACCATGTTGTTCTAAATCAAAAATGGGATAGCCGACCCATTGACCATGTCCGTGGAAGGTCACTTCACCTCCACGATTTGTTTTATAAACAGGTGCAGGGAGGGATTGGGTATTGAGTAGAAAATTATCTTCTACTGTGCGTTTTCCAATGGTATAGATTGGATCATGTACGCAGAGGATGCAATATTCATCCTTTGATTTTTCTGATGCTTCATCAACTTGCTTTGCTTTTATCAGCGCATTAAAAAGCTCTTCCTGTTGACGGAGGACAACTTCATATTTTTGGGGCGTATCGTTGACTAGATAGGACCGCATTAATCTGTTGGATTGTAGTAAGCAGCAAGACTTGCATTGAGGCGTATGATGGCCTTGGCAATGGGGTGGCACTCGTTGAGCTTTCCTTGGCGCATGCGTTCGATGGCTAAATCAGCTTGTTCAATTTTATCGGGCCTTGCAAAAAGGAGGTGATTGGATGGATATTGAAATATTAGGGAGTCTACCTTGTAGCCACCTTCCTCATAAAATAAAGACCAGTCTTGTAGCCTCTTTTTGCTGATACTCCGAATCGCTGCAAAGCTAGGCATGAGATCATGAAGCTGATTGCCTTCAATATCATTTAAGACAAAAGCTTCTTGAATTTGGGGTGTTTGGGTCGTAGTACTGGTCTTGCCATCATGGTATGGATCAGCTAGCTGGCTTCCATAGACCGGTCCAATCTCAGCTAAGAGTATATATTTTTCCTGGCAGACTAAATCACTTTGTGGCTGTAATGAAGCATCTAGGAAAAGGCCCTTTCGAACATCCTTTTGAAGGAGTTCAACATCCTCTTGATGGATAAAATATACGGGAAAGGCATCGAAGAAGTCCGAAGTCAGGGTGTACACTACATGTTGTCGCTCAATGGCTCTTTCTGCTTCGATCTGTTGCGCTTTTATTGGTAATCCTGATTCAAAATAGGCTGCGCTTGCTCGAGCATGGCCCTGAATAACATAGACTAATGCAGTGGAATCCTGAGGATAGGTGATTTTCTGACCTTGAATCAACCATGGACTCAAGCAAAGCATTGTAGCGATATACTTTACAAATCCCATACAGAGGGTCTCTTTTTTCGAAAGTAGCTTCGGATTTCAAACCAAAAACCAAGGATAAAGTAGAGTATTATCGGACTTCCCAACGTAAAAAATGATACGTAGACAAAGTACATCCTTACCGTGCGGCTAGGTATGCCCAGCGGCCCTGCTAACGCATTGCATATGCCGAATGTTGTATGGTCAAACCATTCCCGAAATGGTTGCATAGAGTATTTCGTTTTACTTAAAATTTATTCTTCACCTTCTTCTGCAGCCTCTCCTTGCATTAGCTCAGTTACGGCAGCATAGTTTTGTTTTGGAAGGATAAATTCTGGGTCTGCTTGGCTTGCTGATTCAAAAAGTTTGATAGCATTCGCGTAGTCCTCTTGCTGTGCTAGCATCAGCCCAACCATATTTAGGCTTGCAGCAAGAAGGGATGTGCGTTGTTGTTGATTTTCTCCGACAACTTGAGGCACAGCAATTCCACTTGACGCGCTATCGTTTATGATGGCCGTTAGGGACTCCAAGCATTCAGAATTCCGCTGTAGTTGGTATTGTAAATTAGCAATTTGCCACAGGTAGCCAAGACTAGGGAACTCGGCATTAAGCATTTCCAACTCTTCAATAGCTTCTTTGGGTTGG
>JAYYPZ010000079.1:0-6596 GCA_036128775.1 Bacteroidota bacterium | reverse complement strand
TGTTCGATATGGTGCTTAAGCGTTCTGTGTTGAAGAAGCTCCCCATTGGCTCGTCCGTAGATTCCTCAAAGACCTTTTGGAATACGGTGAGGTAGTCCACTTCACTACCTGCTTTGAATTCCGCATCAGCCTTTTTAATGATCTCACGGATTTCTGTTTGTTTGGTCGGTGTGGCCAACTTGGCTAAGGCATCAGCCTGGTCAATAACTAGGGTTACTGCAAGTCCTCCTTGGAGGTCAAGCCCTAAGTTGATTGACTGAGCTTCTACTTTTTTGTAATTCCAAATCAAGAACATGTTGTCCTCAATGTCTCTTACTGAATCCTTGTAGGATCTTGCGTATCCCTCACGAATAGTGTTGGCTTGTTCCGCATTAAGGTTATTATAGGCAGTTGCTTGGGCAAGCGCCTTTTCCGTAGCGTTTTGCACCTTGGCTAGGTTAGCGCTATCTTCTAACAACTCAGTCTCCACGGTCTGACGTGCCTCGGCTTTTTGTGCCTCGTAGGCCGCTGTTGAAGAGCTATCCTTAGGAGCAATGGTTTCCCAAGCTTCACTTTCATCCAAGTTATTAGCGGTTCTGTAGGCAGCTTGCGCTCGGCTTTCAGACTCGTCTTGGATGAACTTGTAGTTCACCTTAATTACCTCTTGACGGTAGATGTTTTCAAAACTATCACGGAGGACAGCTTCTCTTGATTCGTCAATTTGATTGATTGCGACAATGTTTTCTAACTGCTTTTCGGCATAAGCATCGGCGTCTTTGTTGACGCTATACTTTACATAAGTAGGGATCAAAGTCCATAGACAAGCAAGGGTCAATGGAATAATGAAGGCGAGAAGCAGAGGATTCGCTGTGCGATTTTTACTAGCCATAATATCTTTTCTACGTGTTTAAACGGCCTGCAAATATAGTAAAACCCTACATTATAATGTCGCAGAAAATCGATGATTTTAAGGACCTCGTTCGGGGGGCACAAGTGAGGTTTTATTTAATCGCTCGTTGACGACCTTTTACGATGATTTGTATGGAATACATCCATGAATTTGAGTGAAGATTAGCTTGAATATATGGATTAATGCCATTAGTATGGAAATATTCCTTATTTTGCAAACATGTCATTACCAGTAGAATGTCACCGCTTTCGCGAGGTGCGTAAAGATTTAAAGTATACTCAGGCAGAGTTTGCTCAAATGCTAGACTTAGGTCAATCCACTGCGGATATCGAACGAGGGAAAACAAAAATCTCCGGAAAGGCTGTTATGTTACTCCAAAAACTGTATGGTATCAATCCTTTGTGGCTTTTTGGGGAATCACTTGAAAAATACAAGGCGCAGACTTCTGTTATGCCAAAGACCTTAGTTCTCGATCGTGAAGGACAGGAAAATATAATGTTGGTAAGTGCGAAGGCAGCAGCCGGGTATCCCTTGAATCTTGGCGATCAACAATGGTTCGATCAACAACCCTTGTTTAACATGCCATTACCAATGTTTCGTGGAGGGAGTTATCGCGGCTTCGAGATAGAAGGAGATAGTATGGAGCCTGGTTTTCATGCAGGAGATTGGGTGTTTGGTAGAGCGATAGACTCATTGATGGATGTCCAAAACCAAAGCGTTTACGTAGTGGTTCTCCATGATTCAGTCCTCATAAAGCGAGTGGTTAAAGAAGTTAACGGTCAGCGAATAAGTCTTCATTCGGACAATCGGAGGTATCCACCGTTTATGGTCAGTACAGCCGATGTGCAAGAGCTTTGGAAGGTGGTTACGAAGTTGGAAGGGGAGGAATCACAATATTTCCAGACATCAACGCATGAAGTCCCAACAGATATGGCCACTCCTTCAAAAAATAGGGATATCGAATTTATTGAGGAACGCCTTCGACGCTTGGAAGCAAGGGTCAATCGCTCATGATATGGTTTTCTTTGATTTAGGGGTTTGAGATTCCCTTGAAATCATACCTTTAATACATGCTTTTTTTGCGTAAATACGGGTTATATCTTGTAGGACTATTAACCTTTTGTCTTTATTATCCGACGATATCGTATGATTACAATCTTGATGATTATCTCGTAACGCAAGGACAAGATTTCGCGGAAAAGGGTTTGCCTGTATCCCACTACACATCCTATGGCTTGGATTCACTCAGCCGCATCTTTACCGAACCCTATTATCAAGACAATGATGGAAACAGCTATGGTTTCCGACCTATTACACATGTGTCCTTTGCCTTAGAGCACGAATTTTTTGGGGAAAGCGCTGGGGTAAGCCACACGATGAATGCTTTGTTGTATGCTTTGTTAAGCATGATGTTAGCGCTTCTGCTTCACCGGCTTTTCCCTCAATGGGATTATGTGGTTGTCCTACTTGCTACGCTTCTTTTTGCGGTTCATCCCATGCATGTAGAAGTGGTAGCCTCGATCAAAAACCGGGATGAGATTCTAGCCCTTTTATTTTTTCTATTGGGTTGGTACTTAATGCTCCACTACAGTAAGCAACCTCGGCTGAGTATTCTATTGGGAGTTCTATGTTTTGCGCTATCCATCTACAGCAAGCTGTCTTTGCTCTTCATGCCCGGGGTGATTGCCTTGTATTTGTTAAGGCATGAAAAGTTTTCATTGAGTGATGTGATTCTATACACTGCAGGCACGGTAGGAGTCGCGGCGCTTCGTATGGAATGGTCGCTGGAACTGGTTCTTATTCTGCTAACCGTGGGCCTATTTCTTCTTTACATCTTTCACGTAATGTGGAGTCAAGAAAATCGGAATTTGATGGCCCACCAAGCTAAACTTCTTTATCAGCAATTTCAGCTTTTTCGACAAACAGTACAAAACAAAATGCCCCAAAATGATTCCTCTACTACTTGGAAGCATTGGTCATTTATCTCAGGGTTGTCACTGATTTTGGTTTCCATTTTAGCAGGTCAATACATAAGCCCTAGCTTCTTTTATGCGCTTTGTGTAGCAGTTGTATTTACGTGTTTAATCTTCTGGGTTCCTATTCCATACTATATGGTTTTAGGATTATTGGGGGGGATTGGTTTGCAAATGAATTTCAATGGTCACAATTTGATTTTGTTGCCTATTGTTGTTCGTCTTTTCCATTCGTCTAACGAGGAAAATGACCCATGGGACTTCCGGTATTTGTTGACATATCTTGGGCCGTCGATGGGTTTATCAGCGCTGGTATTGACAGCTTCTGAATTATGGGAGTTAAGGACCATCATTTATATCGTATTGATTTATACTTTTCCCCTTTGGGTGTTCCCCATTAGCATTTTAATCAAAAGATGGACAAGAAAATTGCCCCAGATTGTTTTATGGATTACGGGCATTGTTTTTGGCCTTTTGATAACGTACAAAATAGCTACAGCTCACTTCTACACGGATGTATTACCGATATATATTGGCCTGCTGTTAGGCCTTTGGCCTAAAACAGGCTTTCTAGATAAGTCCTTTCAACGCATTGGAATGGGAAGTTTGTTACTACTTATCATGGGCTTCTTTTTCCATATTCAGCCTGTGATGCACAACGAAGGTGCTAAACAATTTGTGCAAAGTGGAGATGGGGTGAGCAAAGGCATTGGATTCAATGAGGATACCGCCAATAATGATTCAATATCTGTATCCAAACTCGGGCGACCATTGGATATATCAGAAAATCCAATGGTAGGTGTTGATGATTTCTCTGAGAGGGTAGCGTTTACTTTTAGTAATGTTTATCACTACCATCGGCAAATGTTTTTGAGTGCTCCTTGGTCAGCCTATTACGGTTATGGTGCAATAAGCGGTGCTTCATGGTCTAGTTTCGAAGCATTAGTTGGCCTTGGATTGTGGATATTATTGCTAGTTATTCTAATTATGGGGTGGGTAAGGGGCCATACTTCGTGGTGGATAGGGGCATGTGTGGTATGGTTTGGGCTGCTTCCTTTTGTCAATCTTTTTGTGCTTATGGCAGGGGGCGTTGCCGACCGTTATACGTTTACGGCAAGTCTTGGAATAGTTATCTTGCTTGTGGGTATGTTGAGGCAATTGAAGGCGTTAAAGCGTCAGGGAATCATGGTAGTCTTGGGATTATGCATTATAACTCTCACATGGAGATGTTACGACAGGATTCCCTCATGGGAAAGTAAAGAATCCCTTTATACTTCAAGCTTAGAACAATTTCCTGAAGCGGCTAAAGTTCATTATTTATTGGCAGATACAAGGGCTGGCCAAGCGGCTGTGGCATGGGAATCCAGCAATAAGTCAAGGAATGCACGTGAAATTTTCAGAACATCTTTAGATTCGGCATTGGTGTCTTACACCAGAGCAATATCTCTTTATCCCAGGGCAGAGTGGGAAGAGGATCGCAATGGAATATATGAAGATTTGATCAGGTTGAATCTCGAGTTAGGAGAGGACATAAGGGCATTAGAATTGCTTCAAGAATATTGCACACTGAACGCATTGAATTGTGCTCCAAGGTATCTAAACCTGGTTAAGAATTTCATGGATAAAGGCAATTTTGAAGCCTCATATCAGGGATTCCTACTGCTCATCGAAGCAGAACCTTTAGCGTCTCATTTTACGCAATATTCAAGAAATTTAAGTCTATATCTTTCTTCAGATGCCGGAGTCAAAGAAATTTTAGAAAGGACTTTAGAATATGGCATTGATGTATACCCTAATAGCGCGGAGTTATATTTTAATTATGGGAGTTTATTCATGACATATAACGATTTTTCAAATGCACTTCTCTATTTAAATAAAGCATTTGAAATCAATCCTGAACTCAATGATTTACAGCGTCGTATTGCTATTTGTGAGGATGAAAAGGCCCCAATGGAAAGGCAATAGTGAACATTTTTTTGGTCTAGAATTGTTGCTCTTCAAACTTTCGTAGTATCTTGCAGGTTGAACCAATCTACAAAACCATGACTTTACGTCAGCTATCTCCCTTGGCGACGGGAGCTTTTGTCGCCCTATACATTGTTTTTTTCTTACCGAAAACCACGTCAGCCCAGTGTCCTGACTTCGGGTATTATCAGGGCCAACGAACACCCTCTTGCAATTGGTCAACACTACAGGTTGGACCTAGAGAGGAGTGGGATTTTGATGTCAATCAAGGGGTAACATATATTTGGTCATTTTGCCAAGGAGGCGGGAATGCTAACTGGGATACTCAAATCACAGGTTTTCGTGAAAATGATGGTGGTAATAATATCAATACACTCGCCTTCGATAATGATGATGTTTGTGGTACTGCATCCGAGGTAGTTTGGACTTCCGATTATACGGGTCAAATTGATTTGTTGATTACAAAATATAATTGTCAGGGTTATGGTAACCAGGGCTCTGCAACACTAGCGTATCGAAAAGCAACTCCTAATTTATCTATAGATCAGGGTAGTGAAGTAAATACATGCAACGGACTTGCCTCTCTATCAGCAACACAGGATTATGATAGTGATGGTGCTATCGTATGGGATCTCGTAAGTGGTGATGGATCAGTGAATGCCAATACGGGTTCTGTTAGTGGTATTCCTGCAAATTCTTCAGGCGTTTTTCGAGCTACGGCTGATAACGGTGGCTGTATAGCAACATCTACGATAACCGTCTACAACCGAACTCCTGATCAGGTTGTTATAAGTGGAGGAGGTACGTATTGTAGTTCTGCGACATTAAATGCTTCTAATGGTTCAGGAGGTACGATTTATTGGCAAGGAACAACTTCTGGTGGGACTTCTACCGCTACGCCTTCATCTTCTCAAGTGGTTACAGCTTCGGGCACGTATTACTTCCGCTCCTACAATGCAACCTATGATTGTTGGGGTGCTGAAACCTCTGTTGATGTGATTATAACGAACCCAGTGATTACTTCTCCCTTAGCATCAACCTCAATATGCGAAGGAGAAACGGTCAATTTGTCTGCTTCATACAATAATGGAATTTCTCCAACATATCAATGGGAGTATGATGATGGGAGTGGTTTCGCTGATGTAGTGAATGACGTGCCTTTAGGAGCAGTTTATGCTGGGGCCAATACAACGAGTCTTACGATAACAGGATTATCCTCAGCTGGAGATTACAGGCTGAGAATAGATGATGCAGGACCAGGCTGCGGAACAAATTACACGAACAGCGCTGCAGTATCAATTAATCCACTTCTTGATGCCATTGATAGCATCACAAGTAGTGGTTCAGGTTGTGGTTCATTGCTTTTAACTGCTAACTCCGATGAAATTTCTTCTGGAGGCTATACAGCTGATTTTTATCGAGATGACAATCTCAATGGTTCGTTTGAAGAGGGAGTTGATGTGTTTGTAGGTTCTGGATCTTCTGTTGCTATAACGAGTCCGGGAACCCAAACCATTTTTGTTAGACAACGAAATGTCACCACAGGTTGTAGTGGTCCGGTTATGGATACTACTATTACCATTGGGGCAACTTTTTCATTTAGTGCGACGTCTCAAACGGACATCACTTGTTACGGCGGTAATGATGGAACAGCTTCTGTGACTCCAGATACATCGGCCGTAGCCCCAATCTCATACGCTTGGTCTCATGGTTTGACAACCTCAGGAGGACTGTCTTCATCAGCGGCTAGCCTCACAGCAGGTAACTAC
>JAYYPZ010000078.1:0-4194 GCA_036128775.1 Bacteroidota bacterium | reverse complement strand
TACTTTTCCAGCTAATCGACTTAATGAAGTATGCCTCGACAATATAGAATCAGACTATACCATTCTCTTTATCTATGATCCTGATTGTGGGCACTGCAAAAAAGCCACCCCTAAACTGGTTGACTTCCATGAAAAATTCATGGACTATGGCATCAGTGTTTATGCCGTATCCACCACCGTACATGATTCTGCACAAGTCGAAGAATGGCACGAATTCATCGAATCCAAGGGACTAGAGAAGTTCTACAACGTGGCTGATTTGTTCAACAATCGTGGTATGCGCGACAACTATGACCTATCAGCAACACCTGTAGTCTTCGTGCTTGATGCTGACAAACGAATTATTGGTAAACGTCTGGGTGTCGAGCAAATTGAACAATTTATTCGAAGTTATTGGTCGTCCAATGACCGCGAGCGGTTTGATCGCGCGGAAGATGATTTTGGACCACTCAAGGATCTTATCGAAGAATTACGTCGTCAGCGCGAAGCAGGAGAAGATGAAGGGCATTTTGAAGGCGATGGTCACAACCACTAATTGGTAAAAACGGTCGGATTAGATAGCTGAGATATTTTAACCTTGAGCATGTATCTTGTGACGATTAAGGTAGATTAAACCACCTAAGCCGATCAATATCATTGGCACACTAAGCCATTGGGTGCGACTTAAACCAAGTGCCAAATCAGGGTTGGCCTTCATAAACTCAAGAAGGAGTCGGCCTGTAAATACAACAGAGAGAAATAGGCAGGCAAAAAAGCCATCTTTCCATTCTTTAAGCTTCATGTAAAGCCCCATAAAGGTTAGAAAACATACCATAAGCCATACCGACTCATAGAGTTGAACTGGATGCCTTGGAATCATATCATGCATGGTGAATATCACGCCATAATCACTACCTGTTGGCGTACCGTACAATTCGGAATTCATAAAGTTCCCAAATCGAATAAAACTTCCTGCAGCAAGCACTATAATCGCCATGCGGTCAACCAGCCATAAGAAGTTGATTGACGTATTTTTCTTTGACAGATAATACACGGAGAGTATCGCGGCAATGACCGCTCCATGGCTTGCGAGCCCCCCATTCCATACTTTGAAAATTTCTGAAGGGTACTCTAAGAAATAATCCAAGTCATAGAAGATAACCTGACCTAATCTCGCCCCTACAAGACAACTCAAAAAGATGGTTGTCACAACATTGGAAGGATCCGCACCATCAACATGTTCCCGCGTAAACATCCAGGTAGCAAAGTAGTAGCCCACAAGCATTGATAGTGACCAAGTCAAGCCATACCATGTAAAGGCCAACGGCCCAAACAATTCAAAAGCGATAGGATCAGGATTCCACGTGATGGCAGCAAGATGGCCCATAAAAACTTACGTTGTGGAGCGCTGTACTTTGCGAATAAGCCCTGTCAAGACTTTACCTGGTCCAATTTCAAGAAAATCAGACGCACCATCTGCGAGCATTTGTTGTACCGATTGAGTCCATAAGACGGGAGAAGTTAACTGGGCAATTAACTGTTTCTGAATAACCTCAGGATCTTGGGTAGGTTTGGCCGTGACGTTCTGATAGATAGGACAAGTTGGTCTATAAAACTTGGTGGCTTCAATTTTATCAGCAAGTGCTGCGCGAGCAGGCTCCATAAAGGGCGAGTGAAAAGCTCCGCTTACTGGGAGTGGTACCACCCTCTTGGCACCCAATTCTTTAAGTTTTTCTGAAGCAAGGTCTACACCAGCTAAACTTCCCGATATGACGACTTGACCAACGGTATTAAAGTTTGCCGCCACAACGACTTCTTCCATGATTTCATCGCATGTATCCCGGACTAATTCATCACTAAGCCCTAAAACAGCTGCCATAGTCGATTCACTTGCTTCACAAGCTTCCTGCATAGCAAGTGCCCGCGCGTTGACCAACTCTAAGCCTTGCTCAAAAGGAAAAGCGCCTGCCGCAGCAAGCGCGCTAAACTCACCAAGCGAGTGACCCGCCACAGCATCGGCCTCAAACTCTGCTTGGCAAAGTGATTCAACGACAGAGTGGGTATATATAGCAACCTGAGTATACTTAGTTTGCTTTAGTTCCTCTTCAGTTCCTTCAAACATTACTTCGGTTAGAGAATATCCTAAGGTTGCATTCGCTTTTTCAAACCAAGACCTCGCTTGCTTTGATTCATCATAAAGTGCCTTCCCCATTCCAGGAAATTGGCTGCCTTGACCAGGAAATACAAATACGAACATGTGGTTAAATTTTCAATGAAAGTACAAAGAGGTAGGCACTTTGGCTCTTAGAAAAAGTATTCGGAGAAAAATCACATCCAGCAGCTGCCGAACGGTATACAAATCAAGTTACGAATTGTGGATTAAGCTAGACCACATTTGATGAGGTACCTCGGCACAAAACTTACTATTTGGTGCAAGAATAACCGACACTGCATCATGAGAATGCAAGGACTCTTGGTGTGAGCAGATGACCCTAAAATCTTTAATTCTCTTATCATTGATTAATTGCTCATACAATAATCGAGCAGCGTCTTCTACGAACTTGAGGTAAGATCCATTGAGTTCAGCAAAGGCCATTTCATCCTCACGCTTAACCATGACTTGAGTTTCTGTATGTAAGGCTTTAGCACACATATCTCTTAGATCCTCAATCCATAAGGCTTCATCAAACTCAACGGAAACACGAGTGACCGAACGCTGAGAATGCGATACCGTGGCCTTGTTTCGGGTTTTTCTTGCAAACTCAGCCAATTCATACGAACAAGGACAGGCTGAAGAGTAAACAAAATCAAAATGAATAATCTTTTTAAGGACACCATTTTTGTCGAGATTACCTTCTAAGGTTACATCATAGTATTGATATCCTTCAAGTCCAGACCTTAGGGATTCCTGTAGGATTGGATAGGAAAACTTCAGTGCAATCTTCGCGTCAAAAGAGTTTAGCTTTTCCTTGTAATGCGAGAGCACAGAATCCAGTGTATCAATGCTAAACACATCCTCCTTGAATTCATAGAAGGAACGAATGATTCGAGACATATTGATGCCCTTCTTGTGCGCTTCGAGAGAAACGGTTCCAGTAACCTTAGTCTCTAGTTCAACCTCACCACCATCTCTTTTCTTGTAGCGTAAGGGTAAACGAAAGTTATGAATTCCAACTTGTTGAATTTCAACTGGCGATCCTTGGATCAAGGATGACGGTCCATTTTGAAGATCTGGGAAGTTCTCAATATCATTTTCTGTAGGACGATACTGCGCATCGTAGTCTCTACTCGGTTCTTGGGAAGCAGATGATTGCCCGCTTTCCTTTCGGATTATTGAAGGATTTTTCGAGCGCTCTTCCTGATACTCACTACGTGAATAGCCATCAAAGTTCTCTCCAAGTTTATAGTTGTCATCCTTCATAGTAAAACCTTATTGTTTAGGACCAAAATACTCCACATAAATACGCGGAGTTTCCTGCAATCGTATACTGTGTAAACGCGCAGAAGGGATAAGTGGTTCAATACGCTCCCATATTTTCATAACCACGACCTCACAGGTTGGATTAAGTCCTTTCAACCATTCAACTTCCAAATTGAGATTTTTGTGATCTAACTCGTCACATATTTCACGCTTCATGATTTGAGATAACTCATGAGCATTCATAATAAATCCGGTTACAGGGTCTGGTTCACCTTTTACGGTTACGAAGACCTCAAAATTGTGTCCGTGGTAGTGTTCATTGGCACATTTACCAAAGATCTCTTGGTTTTTCTTCTTACTCCAAGCATCGACATATAAGCGATGAGCCGCATTAAAATGTTCTTTTCTTGTAAGATGCACCATAGTGCAAAGGTAATTCTAATCCTCCGTATCTTGCATTCAAATCCTAAAATGGAACCATCATTCGAGCTAACAAGTAAACAACAACAACGTATAGATCGCTTTCAACGTCAGGTTAAATCGATTGGATTTCGGTTTTTTCTGCTGAAAAAACTCCCCATGGCTTGGCTTGCGGGCCTTCGTGTGAAGCACCTTTCCATGGAACGATGCGAGACGACTATTCCCTTTAAATGGCTCAATCAAAATCCATTTCGCTCCACCTATTTTGCCGTGTTATCTATGGCAGGCGAATTTGCTAGTGGACTGCCGGCCCTCATGATTACAAGAAGTCATGAAGTAAAAATATCCCTGCTCGTAGTGGATCTTAAGGCAAC
>JAYYPZ010000077.1:0-6187 GCA_036128775.1 Bacteroidota bacterium | reverse complement strand
CAAGCCTTAACATTATGGCATAAAAAAGATGCGGCGCTTCTTTTTACTGAAACGCCGCACCGAACCAAGACTATGAACTCTATAGCGATCTCTCCTTTCGCACAGAGTACTATTAATACGTGAGAAAGTTTATCTTATTGTGGCGTTTTAAGAGTTTATGAAAAAAAAATCTGATGCAGAGCTTTTGCAGGCCTATCAATCCCTCGAGGATCACGATAGCCTTGCTGTGTTGTTTATGCGCTACGCTGCACAGGTGTTGGGTTTATGCATGCAATACCTTAAGCATTCTGCCGATGCAGAAGATGCGGTAATGGATATATACAGTCATATTCAAAGACCACTTCGCCATCAAAACGTTCAGCACTTTAAAGCATGGATCATGCAGGTAAGCCGTAACCACTGCCTACAAATACTTCGCAAAAAAAAGGGCAAGTACTCGATTGATATCACCGAGTTAAAGCATATGGAATCCACTGATAATTTGCATCAAGTATATATTGAAGATCAGTGGCTTGATATCATGGAAGAAGAATTAAAGAACCTCAGCGAAGAACAACAAATTTGCCTTCGAATGATGTATCTCGAGGGACATTCCTACAAAGAGATAGCAACAATAAAAGGGTATGAACTCAAAAAGGTTAAAAGTTATATTCAAAATGGGAAGCGAAACCTAGCCCTTCGCGTAGAAGCCAGAAAGAATCATGAGTAAGCACAAACAACATATTCCAAAAAGCGATTCCTTCCTAAACAAGGTTTTTTCTAAAGCGCAATCTAAAGAGGACTATACCGATCTTGAATGGGAAGCTAAGCAGGGACTAGATCAGCTAGGAGAAGAGGGTGCAATCGAAGCCTTGGCACGCATTCAAAATCGAATAGAATCGCAAAAAAGAATACAATCAAAAAAACCAACTGTAATCCCCTTATGGCGGTATGGTGCAGCCGCTGCATGTGCAGGAATTCTGATTGTTATCGGCAATCAACTCATTAATTCTACCACCCACGAAGGGCCCATTTCCTATGATGCCCAAGAGACACAAGCTCAAGATATTCTGTCTGACGAAGGCTCAGCACCCTCAACCGAGGCAATCCAAGAGACTTTTGCGGATGAATCTATAGCTGATGAATCGTCTTCCATGAAAGATAGTGTGATAGATGATGCGACAAGTAGTCCCAATTCAGAGACGGAAGTAAAAGACAATGCTGTCCCTACAACACCTCCTCCACCCCCAGCTGAGCCCGCCCTGCGCACAGACGCCGTGGAAGAGGAAATCACGACAGAAACAGAGCTTGAGGAAAGGATCTTTGAAGTTGCCTCCGAAGACATGGTTGTTCTTGAACTCCCTAATGATGAGTCGGATAACTCATCAAGTCAAGGATCTGCGGTTATAGAGCAAGAGGAAAATCCACCTGTGGCGTTCACGCCTAATGAGATGGCGCCAAATGACGTAATGGCTGATGAAATGTTACCAGAGATGACTTACAGAATGAGTGAAAAAAATTCACTATCCATGGAGGGTAAGGCGGATTCTGATGTAGAGGAGTCACTATATGACTGGCGTATCGCATTTGCTGAACAACAGTTTCAGGAGATAACCCTACGATTTGAGCAAGCTGATTGGGCTGAACAACATACAAATGAAGAGGCAATGTTTTTTGCAGCACGTGCCTACTATGCACTAGGCAATCTTAACCAAGCCACAGCAATCATGCAAGAAGTGGTTCACCTCAATGCGGAAAAGGCAGAAGAAGCCAAACGCTATTTAGAGCAGTGGAAGAAATAAGAGGATACTAGGATTTTTCATTTTCGAGATACTCAGCTAACTGCTCGAGCTCTTTGAAAAAATCCTCACCATACTTGCGGACCAATGCATCTTTTACAAAGGCATAGACAGGAGCTTTTAATTTTTTGCCAAGGGCACAGGCTGCTTTACATATCTCCCATTCCTCATAGTTTAGGGCCTCCGTGTCATTGAGTTTTGTGATTCGTATGGGGTATAAATGACAGGATATCGGTTTGCGGAACGTTACTTTTTTCTCGTTGTATGCCTCCTCTATACCACATAGAGTAACACCCCCTTTTTCAATGGCAAACACGCAATGCTTCGATCCATGTAATGAAGTCTTAAATACTCCATCCTCCTCATCAAGCGTATAGGGGCCCTTAGCATCCAATACATCCTGATGAGCCTTGCTTAGATAAGGTCGAACAGCATCTAATACATTTTCAAGTTCGGCTAACTCAAACGGCTCTAATGGAGCTCCTGTATCACCTTCAACACAACATTTTCCCTTACAGGCGCTTAAGTCACAGACAAAGTGTTCTTCAAAAATTGCCTCACTTAAAAGCTTGTCTTTAAACAAAATCATTTCATTCGCATTTTTCTCCCAATGGCAAAAATACAGGGACGCTTATGTAAATCAACAATTTCGTTTTTCCAGTCTGAGACTCTTTTTGTTTTAATCCACTGGGTATCTAAGGTTAAATCACAAGAAACATGTAAGAGAGTCGAAGGATTAAGTTGATGTAACAGGGCTTTCCATAGTGCCATATTGCGGTAAGGTGTTTCCATAAAAAGTTGAGTCGCACCGTAGGCGTTTACAGCCTGTTCCATATTACGGATTCGTTTGTTACGAGCAGCCTGTTCTACTGGAAGGTATCCATGAAATGCAAACTGCTGACCATTTAATCCACTACCTGTCAGAGCCAAAAGAATGCTTGAAGGACCCACTAAGGGATGAATTTCGAAGTTTAACTCATGAGCAATTGATACAATTACTGATCCCGGGTCGGCAATACATGGATTACCAGCCTCGCTCAGAACGCCCACATCCATGGACTTGGATTTAGCCTCCTGAAGGGTTTTACGAATGTGTTTTACGTTTGGATTATGCTTATCTAACTCAAGCCAGCATATATCGTCGTCAAAGTTTCGTTTGTCTCCTATTCTGCGTAAGAACCGACGGGCTGTTCGGAGACGTTCGACGATAAGGTATTCTATTGGCGCAATGGTCTCAACGAGTCTTGAGTCCATGCAATCAGGATTGCCTAAGTCACTGGGAATTAGATAAAGCCTTGGCATTAGCGAATAAGGGCTATACTTCCTTTTTGCTTTACAACATGATCTCCTAAAAACCGCACCTCCACGAGATAGGAGTACGTGCCAGGAGGCTGCATTTTTCCTTTATACATGCCATCCCATTGGGGACTATTACTCGATGCCTGAAATACCTCTTGCCCCCATCGATTATAGACCATAAGATCAACTTGGGAAATACCCACGCCGTAGACCTCAAACACATCATTTTGACCGTCACCGTTTGGCGTAAAGGCATTGGGTACGTAGAGATCTAATGGCTCACCCACAAACAACGTAAAATCAGTGGATCCTATACACCCTAGACTATCAGTAACCAATACGGTGTAATCACTTGTAAGGTATGGTGTAGCTATTGGATTGCTGCAATCATCACAACTCAATCCAAAAGATGGTGTCCATAGATACTCAAAGGGAGCTTGACCATTCCAAAGACTATCAAGCACTAAGCTGATCGTATCCCCATAGTCAAGGTATTGATCAGCTATAAAAAGGCCAATTGCTTGAGGCTGGGCTACTTGTATAGGATTTAATGTGTCTGAGCATCCAAGATCATCCGTTACAATAATCTCATATAATCCTGAGGGTAAGTTCTCAAAAAATGGGCTTGGCTGAATACCTGTTACATCTAATAACTGGTACGTAAATGTTCTTGAGGTATCTGCAGCATTCACAAAAACCTCTAGACTGCCATCCTCATCACCATTACAGGTTGTAGCTGTGGATTGCGCACTGTACCCATTGGATAATGGCTCAGACAAGGTAAATATGCTATCCCCTCGACACCCTGTACCATCTTCTACAAATTCAATTTGATAGGTACCTGCTGATAAGTTATTGAATATGCCTATGGCGTTACTTTGAAGAATAAGTCCATTACTGTCCAATAGACGAGCCTGAAAGGCAGTTACCCCAGCAGAGGAGACGGTAATCTGGCCACTACTACCACCCTGGCAGGCGACGTTACTACCTCCTAGATTGAGGTTGATATTTGTACCGGGTGCAATTGAATAACTTCCATTGGCTTGACATGCATTACCATCAGTTACAGTAACTTGATAAGTACCAGGTTGCAGGTTGTCAAAGAGGACATTCACACCAATTATTGTTACGGTATCCACGTCCCAGGTAAAGGGTCCACTACCTCCAGTAGCACTGAAAGCAAAGCTGCCATCCCCAGATCCAAAACAAGTCTCGTCAGTAATTGTCTCAGCAATGGTTAAAAGTGCTGGACTACTCACTTCTACTGAATCAATCGTCGAACATCCAAAGGCATCCGAAACGACCACGTTATACAAACCTGCTGAAAGGCCAAAAGCACTATCTACAGACTGACTTAGTGGATCATTCCATTGTATATTAAGAGGAAGAACACCTCCCGAGGACTGTACCACGGCTATACCATCACTGTAGCCAAAACAGCTTACCGAATCAGAACTCATGATAAGGGAAGGACTCTCTCCAAGGCTATCAATGGTTACTGTATCGCGTATCTCACAGCCTAAGGCATCGGTTGCTAAAACGGTGTAAACCCCAGCCGATAATCCTGTGGCAGTCTGCGTAGTCTGACCCAATGGATCATTCCATTGATAGGTAATTGGAGCGCTTGCATTCGAAATAAACAATGTTGCACTACCTCGGCCCTCAAGACATGTGTCAGGCTCTAAAACAACACTATCTGGAGCAGGACCACTACCACCAACAGATAGAGTTAAGGTATCAGAACATCCTGATGCATCGAAAACTCGGAAGAAATAAGACCCGATAACTAGGCTGTCTACAGTAAATGTTGATCCCGCGGTAGACTGGCCTTGATAAATGGTTTGATAAGGTGCGCTACCCCCTGAAATTTGCAGAGTAATGCTACCATCAGCCAACACCCCACAAGATTCGTCGGTAACCAAAGAGTTTATAGTGAGTGGGCTTGGCTCGAAGACCTCTACATTGATCGAAGCAGAACAACCGTTTGAATCTGCTACAGCGACCTGGTATTGCCCTGCGGAAAGTGATAGAGCCGTATCTGTTGTTTGAGCTAACACATCATTCCATTGAAAAGAATATGGCGCATCTCCTCCACTTGGAAGCACCCAAGCTCTTCCATCACTGCTGCCATTGCAAGAAGTTGTATCGCTTCCTCCTGTTAGGGAAGGAACCGCACCAAGTGGCAAAACTTCCGCCGTATCAACGAGCACACATCCTGCACCGTCCGTAAGGGTCAATTCATAAAAACCTGGTGATAACCCAACTGCTGTGGGAACAGTCTGCCCTAGTGGATCGTCCCATTGAAAAGTTATCGGTGCTTGCCCGCCGGTGAAGTTTACCGTTGCCGAGCCAATACCGGCTATGCAGGTATCTGGACGAGAGGTCATAGAGTCAATAAAGGGGCCTCGAACGGGAATAAAAATACAAGAGGAATCTGAGCAACCACTTGCGTCGGTAGCCGTTACACAATGAAATCCAGCGGAAAGATTCACAGCTAATGCTGTAGTCTCTCCATTGTCCCATTGCCACTGAACCCCTCCCCCACCGCCAGAGACAACACTAGCTTGGGCGCTACCATTGGACTGACCGCAGTCGCTAGTATCCACAAGTACGGTACTTAAGGTAAGATTTGACGTAAAGTTGACCGCTTGATTATCGGTATCCACTACAACCGCACCATCACAATTGGTGTAGGTGATTTCTGCAGTATAGACTTGATTTGTCGTAGGACATACTTGGACGTTTGCTCCATTGCCCACTACCGTCCCATTTTGATCCGTCCATTCTATGCTATAATTCGGTGTGCCATTGGGCAAAAACCGCCAAGCTTCCGGTGTATTTATCGACCATGGTCCTGTATTACGATTAGGTGCTGTAAAAGCTACATTACCTGATGCATTTTGGATGCCGATAATTGCATTCCCCGAATTCCAAGAGGCACAAGTCGGCTTGCTTTCTACATAAACCTCTATAGCATTCGTAGACTCATAAATCACGATCTGATGTCGACTTACCAAATTGGTGCAACTGTAATGACAGACATTATCAAAGTTGACCACAAAGGTTCTGCACGGATAACTACCCAAATTCGCATAACGAATAGCACCGCA
>JAYYPZ010000076.1:0-3396 GCA_036128775.1 Bacteroidota bacterium | reverse complement strand
GCATTTGAACGGTGAAGATGTCTTCCCTCATCAGATTCTGGCCTGCCAGGTTCAGACTGCAGATCAATCGATCGTAGCGACGGTATAGAGAGTAAATCATTTAATGCCTGACGGGGAATTCTCACCGCAAGTAAGTGGCTATGTGGGATAACTTCTTCTATTTGTCCTCCGATTTTCGCAATCTGATCAATGGT
This sequence comes from Bacteroidota bacterium, assembly GCA_036128775.1. GTDB lineage: Bacteria > Bacteroidota > Bacteroidia > Chitinophagales > UBA8649 > UBA8649. The sequence continues at coordinate 3,202 of JAYYPZ010000076.1, read as the reverse complement.
AGACATTAGGTTGACGTGAGCATAGGTGCGCACCGATAGCTTGATATCATTCCCTTCAAGGGCCCAAGCAGGGTAGGGCGTTGACCAAATTCTATTATGTTCTTTGTGCTCACTTGTAATAGGAGAAATCGCTTCTACATCATAGTCGAGTAAGGCTGAAGGGGATAGATGCGATGGTATTGCAGCGAGATAGGTGTTGGTTTTTACGTATTCCTGTAAAATAATACCTGCCTCCTCCAAAGCATGTAAGCTCGATGGGTCGGGTATATGACGGAAGGTGACCCATCCCATTTGATATCCCTCGACTTCCTCCACGGAATAGTCCTGCCACTCACTGTTTTCGTGAATATTAGGATAAACAGTAAGCGTCTTATGAGAAAAATAGACTGATTGTTGCGCCCAGCCAATGTGACTTAGAAGGACTAAAAGGATGGTGCCTACTAAGGTTAGAGGTACGATACGCTGCATAAAAAGATGGTCTAGGGTCTTATTTGAAGGCGTTCTCGCCCGTAATATCTAATCCGGTAATCAATAAGTGAATGTCGTGGGTTCCCTCGTAGGTAATCACTGTTTCGAGGTTCATCAAGTGACGCATGATGGGGTATTCTCCTGTAATACCCATTCCGCCCAGTACTTGTCGGGCTTCTCGAGCTACTTCGAGCGCCATCATGCAGTTGTTTCGCTTACACATCGAAATCTGCGCTGGACTTGCTTTCCCTTCATTTTTAAGGCTACCACATCGCCACACAAGAAGTTGGGCTTTGGTGATCTCAGTAATCATTTCAGCAAGTTTCTTTTGTTGGAGCTGAAAACCCGCAATCGGTCGACCAAACTGAATACGCTCTTTGGAATAACGCAGTGCTGTATCATAACAGTCAAGTGCTGCACCAATTGTACCCCATGCAATACCATAGCGCGCTGAGGATAAGCAGGATAAAGGTCCTTTCAGTCCAACTACGCCGGGAAGAATATTGGCCTTGGGTACACGTACATTGTCGAAGACAAGTTCTCCTGTGATGGAAGCGCGTAAACTCCACTTGTTATCAATTTTTGGTGCCGAAAAGCCTTCCATGTCCTTCTCTACAATCAACCCTTGGATTTTCCCTTCGGGATTTTTTGCCCAAACAATGGCTACATCAGCTAAGGGAGAGTTTGAAATCCAAGTTTTAGCTCCATTCAGAATGACATCGTCTCCGTCTTCCACAAACTTGGTCTCCATGCCACCTGGATTTGATCCGTGGTTAGGTTCGGTAAGGCCAAAGCATCCGAATAGTTCACCTGTGGCAAGCTTTGGAAGGTATTTCATGCGCTGTTCTTCTGAGCCAAACTTCCAAATAGGATACATAACTAATGAACCTTGAACAGAGGCAGTAGAGCGCAAACCTGAGTCACAACGTTCGAGTTCTTGCATGATGATGCCATAGGCAATCTCATCCATTCCTCCACCTCCGTACTCTGCGGGGATATTAGGTCCAAAGGCTCCAATTTCACCGAGTTCTTTAACAACCCATTCTGGAAATTCTGCACGCTGAGCGTAATCGTTGATTACAGGGCTCATACGCTGCTTCACCCAGTCACGCACGGATTCACGGATTATCTTATGCTCTTCGGTGAGCAAATCATCTACATTGAAGTAATCATGATGTTGGAACAAGTCTTGAAACATACCTTGTGCTTTAGAAATCTAAATTTACTATTGTTCTAAAATTTCTTTGCACAATTCATGTCATCAAACCATTTTTTAGTCTCATCATGAATTTTAATTAAACACAGGATAGATGACTTCTGCAAGTTTCTGAATGAATTACACCTATTGAGAAGTTTCGTCCACTAAAATAGATTTTTTTGTGCAGGTTAAAGCGTTCAATTACAATTAGTTATATGGAAATGTAAAATTTTTAGCCTTATCAAGGCTTGGATGTTAATAAATTGTAAAGTAACTTCAGACCTCGTATGACCAGATCAAAATCTTACTCATCCACGGATATTTTTAGTGCTTTTATTACAATTAAGCGCTGCTTTTTATTTCTAATCACAGATGTAAGTCTTTTAAGGTCAGTCACTTAATAACAAATACAACATAACAATTATTTTTCTGTAAATCACCAAACATGAAACGTTTATCACTCCTTTTTAAATTAACAGCAGTCATCTTCCTAACATTTTTCATAGGAAAATCAAGTGCTGTTGCTCAAGCAACTGTTTGTCCAACTACTTCTTCCTACACATATGACATTAATTATGGCCCATCCGACGCTGTCGACTTTGTTGTGGCAAACCCTACTGATCTCATTTCCATGGATTTCACTAGTGGTTCTACGGAATCGTGTTGTGACCAATGGGTTATTACTGATGGGGCAGGAGGTACTGGTAATGTAATAGCTTCTGGATATGGTGCTATTTCAACTACGACGACATACACGTCCACTACAGGTACTATATCGTTTTATGTAAATTCTGATTATAGCGTAAATGGTTCTACTTTTAACTTTTCTGTTTCTTGTTCTGCGCCTGCAGCATGTGCAGCACCTACTACCCCTATTGTTTCTGGGATTACCCAATCCACAGTGGATTACACATTTACAGATAATGCCTCTGCATCGCAATGGCAGATTGCCTGGGGTACAACAGGTTTCGATCCGACTACTGCCACTTTGGACGCCTCTAATAGTTCTTTGGAGAATTCGACAAATACAGGGATTAGTGGACTAACGGCAGAAACAAACTATGTGGTTTATGTACGTGCAATTTGTGGTGTTGGTGATACCTCAGATTGGAGTGCAGCTAGTTCTTTTACAACTGCACGCTCTTGTCCTTCCGGAGCTGTATGTGCTGAATATTCGGGTGGTGATAGCCCAACAGATCGCAGTTTTTCTTCTTCTGCGGGTTCATCCTGTCCATCATCTGTGAGTGTAACTATACCAGCAGGATCTCAAGTAGACAGTGTTAGTATTGAGTATGAAATGGTTGCTCAAGGTGGAGGATGGAAAAGTGAACAGAGATCCTTTTTAGGGTGCTCTTCATTAGGTGTTAATGAAGGCTCAACTTATGGTGGATCTGGTAGCTCCGGTGGAAGTCAATCCTACTCAAGATCAGGTTTAACCTTTGCTCAAGGTGGAACTGGAACTTTAGACTTTGAATTACATGCTGGTCGAACATATGGAGGTTCTGGTTGTGGTACATCCTATAATTATGTTAGCAA
>JAYYPZ010000075.1:0-12271 GCA_036128775.1 Bacteroidota bacterium | reverse complement strand
ATAATCGCAGGACCGTCAGGTGCCATATCCGTTTTCATTTGGCCGAGAGCATAACTCAACTTATCTAATTTATCGCGGTAGACCGCCTCATCATACTTTCGATCTCCATCTGGCGTATTATCACTATCCTTTGTGTCCCGATAAATGGTATCATAAGGAATCGTTGACCAATCAGAAGACGACAGGCTATAATACTCTTGGCTGCGCATTTTTTCCTCAAGTTCTGGAGTCTTGGGAAGAACTAGGGTTGAGCTTCGATCGCCTTTAATCATATCCTCCACCACGATTACATCAACTTCATCTTGAGGCGTAAATAAGTTTTCGACATTGTAAAAGCCTACAGTGACCACTTGATATTCTTGCTGGGCCAATAATTTTCCGGAGGCCAAAACAAGGAAAAGAGCAGGTATGAGTGAGTATTTCATAGGAATTCTTAACGGGTTAAATATAGGTAAGTTCTCAGCGAATTAACCAATACGGAGAGGGGAAGGCAAAAAGTAGACCAACTTGACATTGATTGTAAAAATTAGTGCTTGACAAGGATTATATTTAAGTCATGAAAACCATGATTTGTCGCTCCTGGCTCAGTATACTTATCTGCAGCATGGTGTCGGTGCTTAATGCACAAACCGTCAATACCATTACTATTGAATCGGATACCGGATCCAATCTCTTCGAATTACAGGAACTTCAATCCGAAGTAGTTGATTTTGCGCCGAGTTTATTGAACGATTGGCGAGATATTTATGGAGACGTTGCTCGATTTGGCTTAGGAGGAGAAGCTTGGTTTCGTCGACGGGGTCTCGACATGGAATACACGCAGAATATGTTAATGGGCGTCCCTATGAACGACCTCATTACAGGTAGAGCCCAATGGTGGGTTTGGGGTGGATTAAACTCCGTCTTCAATGGTCGCAGTTATGGAACCCAGGGTCTTGCTCCGGCAACCTTCGCCTTCTCTGCGACGGCAGGAAATACCTACTTCGATGTGCGGGCTGGAAACCAACGAACCGGCATTCAAGCGTCATATATGAATTCCAATCGAAGCTATGATCATAGACTTATGGCCGCGTGGTCATCTGGTTTTGATAAAAAAGGATGGGCTGCAAGCTTTTGTTTGAGCACTCGCCTCGGAAATGAGGGTTACGTTGAGGGCACATTCTATGAAGGATATGCGGCCTTTGTAGGCGTTGAAAAGAAGTTTAACCTACGTCACCGATTGGCTATGACCGCATTCGGAAGCCCTACGCGCAGAGGAAAGATGATGCCTACCACGCAGGAGGCCTACGATTTGGCAGGAAGTAATTTCTACAATCCTAATTGGGGGTGGCAAAATGGAGAAAAAAGAAACTCAAGAGTTAATACTCGAATCCAACCTGTCGTAGCGCTCACCCATGAGCTTAAGTTTAGTCCACAATCTTCGCTTATCACGACAGCGATGTACCAGGGAGGAAAGGAGAGCAATACGCGAATGGATTGGTATAATGCTTCAGATCCAAGACCGGATTACTATCGATACCTACCAACTTATTACTACAATGATCCCTATCAGTTCGATAGACTTCAAACTTTCTTTCAAAACAACCCTGACGAGCTTCAGTTAGATTGGGATAAGTTTTACCAAGTCAATACCGATCCAGCAAATGCTCAAACCTTTAACTTACCTGACGGCAGTTCTACCACAGGCATTGCCTCCCGTTATGTAATTGAGGAGCAGGTGATGGACGTTCAACGAGCTAATCTTGCCACTCGATACTATACAAGCATCGGAGATCACACCCTGTTTCAAGGCGGATTAATTCTTCAATATCAAGACACAAGAAACTACAAAGTCCTTGATGACTTACTTGGTGGAGACTTTTATGTGGATTTAAACGAGTTTGCTGAGCGTGATTTCCCTACGAATCCGCAGGCAGGGCTTAACAATATGGATGATCCAAACTACCTCGTATATGAAGGCGAAGAGTTCGGATACAACTACAATGCAAGGGTTTATCGCAATGAAGCCTGGGCCCAAGCACAATACAGCTATTCAAAGATTGACTTTCATTGGGGAGGTCGATTTACCCACCAACTCATGCAACGCATAGGTAACTATCGCGTGGGGCTTTTCCCTGATAACTCGTTTGGGAAGTCGGACAACATCAACTTCTACACGTACGGCGTAAAGGGAGGAGTGACATGGAAAATCAATGGTCGAAATTATCTTTTTGTGAATGTCCAGCAAGAGAGTCGCGCTCCGCTGTTTCAAAATGTTTTCCTAGGTCCTCGTACACGTAACCAAACCGTGAACAGCGAAGACTTAGTTCCTGAGAAAATTTTGAGCTTGGAAGGAGGCTACATCTATCGAAGCCAGCCCTTTAAGATTCAAGCGACCGGATATCTCGTAGAGTTTAAAGATCAAATAGAAACCATTGGCTTCTATCACGACGAAGAGCAAACCTTTGTCAACTATACACAAACAGGTATTGACAAGCGCCACTACGGCCTAGAGTTCGCTACTTTATGGCAGATCAACTCTGAGCTTTCTGTGAATACGGCATTGAGTCTTGGAGAGAACATCTACACGAGCCGACCCAATGCAACGATTACCCAAGACAATGTAGATACCATTGTCGATGTACAAACGGTATACGCAAGAAACTTCCATGTTTCGGGAACGCCTGAGATTGCCTCAACGACGAGTTTAAACTACCGAAGCCGCTATGGTTTCTTTGTCAACCTGAGCTTTAACTGGACAGATCGTATCTGGATGCAATTCAACCCTGTTCGACGAACCTTTGATGCTACCCAAGATGTCTTTGATGAAACGACCTACAACGAAATCATCGCACAAGAAAAAGCTCCTGCCCAATTTACTATGGATCTTTTTGGTGGCTACTCCTATTCTCTTGGCTACGGGAAGTCGATACGATTCCTTCTCGGGGTAAACAACCTAACCAACAATCAAAACTTTATAACCAATGGCTTTGAACAACGTCGTTTTGACTTTGACGAACGACGTATTGATAAGTTTCAAAACAAATATTTCTACGGATTTGGCACAAATTACTTTGCCATGATCTCCTTTATTTTCGGCTAATATTATGACCATGAATCGATTAAACTCCCTCATTATACTTTTCGCAGCAGTTTTCATGCTGTCCTCATGTATTCAAGATGATTTTGATACCCCGCCGGTATACATTCCGCCAAGTATTGATGCAAGTCAGGTTATGAATATAGGCGATCTCTTATCATCCAACAATCTGCTCGGTAACTGCGATCTTGTTTCTCCCACCTTGTTATCCGGAGCAACTTATGAAGGTAAATACATCAAAGGTGTCGTGACTTCCGATGATTTTGCAGGCAACTTCTACAAGACCCTTGTCATACAAGATGCAACCGGGGCCATTGCGCTAAGCGTAGATGCCACAAACCTTAATGCGCAGTTTCCAGTTGGTCGTGAGGTATATGTAAAGCTTGAGGGACTATACACGGGCGTTTATGCATGTCAGCCTACTCTTGGCGGAGGACTTGACGGTTCAGATATCGAACGCATCGCTGAACCGCTGATTGATCAACACATCCTAAAAGGAGATATCGTTGGAGAACCAAGTCCTGAAGTACTTGCATTAAACGGAGGATTAAACCCCTCGATGATCAATAAACTCTTTGTTATTGAGAACTGTGAGTTTGATCCATCGTTCATTGGACAGACTTATGCAAACATTCCTGTAAGCGCAACTTATGGCAAGGATGTAATCGCCAACGGATGCAATGGCGGAAGCGTTATCGTACGAATGAGCGATTATGCTGCTTTTGCAGGTGATACACTTCCTATAGGCAATGGATCAATTGTTGGAATTCTCGGAATCTACAACGACGAGTATCAATTCACCATTCGCGATACAAACGACGTAGACATGAAAAATCCACGTTGTGATGGTGCCGACAACCTTATTTTAAACAAGGACTTTGAAGATCAAGAAATCAGCTCGGGAGGATGGACTACACAGGTTCTCCAAGGACCTCATGACTGGTCCACGAGCAACCAAGGAGGGGGTAACTCTTACTATGCCGTTCTTTCGAATTGGAATGGGCAAGGAAATGATGCAAGCGAAGCTTGGCTCATCTCACCATCTATGAACTTATCCGGAGTGCAGTCAGCCACTTTAGAGTTTAGAAACGCATACAACTATGGAGGGCCAACGATGCAACTTTACGTTAGTACAGACTTTGACAACCAGTCATCTGTTGGAGACGCCTCTTGGACCGAGTTAAGCTACACCCAATCACAGGGTGGATTTGCCTTTGTGACAGCCACGGTAGACTTGAGCAATTTCATTAGTTCAAACGTCCATATTGCCTTCCGATACACAGGTAGTGACCAAGACGGAAGTACTTGGGAAGTAGATGATATTCGAGTATTCGAATAAGCGTCGTTAAAGAGATAACAAAAGCACGGCTCCTACTGCAAGGCTGAGACCTATCCATCCATATCGGTTAGGCTTTTGCTTCAAGATAAGGATACCCATTAGCGTGGTCATAACCACAATCCCGATATTGTTGATCACAAAGACAAAAGACGACGAATTTTCGAATTTATCGTGGGACAAGGCCATCATAAAAAAGTAAATCGAGGCGTAATTGGGAAGTCCTAAGACGACACCGGCAAGTAGTGATTTGGAGTCGAATAATCGCCTTCCAAGCATCACTTGTAGAAGCAAGACGCTCCCTCCAACAACATAAGCTGTCCCGAAGAGGGCAATAGTCAAGGGCTCTAAGTCACCTTCTGCAAAGAATCGTTGTTCGACGAACTGCACTGTTGAATCACATATACCACTTCCCAGAAAAATGATTAAGGGAAATAACATGGACCAATTCCATGCAAATGAATTTCCTTCAGCCTCAGAATCATTAGAAGGAATCGATACGAAAATGATGGCCGCCAAACACAAAACGATACCTATCCACTTTTGAATCGTAAAGTCTTCATTATAAAGAAAATAAGCCAACAGAATAGGAAAAATCAATCCTAATTTCATCGAGACAGATGCTATAGCAGCCCCTTGCTTTTGAGCCGTGATACCGATTAGTACAAACAAACCAATAAAGAGCACGCCAAGACAAAGAGCATAAGGCAACCAGGCCGTAGAATCCATAGAATACTGAGGCATCCCTCCATTGAGAACAACTCCACAGCCAATGCAGGTGAGATAATTGACAACGACCGCTTGAAACGTATCAATTTTATAACGATCAAACATGCCAAAAACGAGCATAATCGCTACCGAGGATAGAATACTTACAATGAGATAAAATTCTGCCATGTTTGCTTAGATCGTAAAATTACCATTTCATCATCGCCTACATCTTCCCTAACATACGGAGCACAATCAGCGGGTATGGAAGGTGCCTTAATACCATGACCTAGCAACTCTCTGCTTGTAAAATAACGAAGTTCATCCCACCACATAGGGCGGTCGAGAAATGCTTGATGAATCTGACGCCCACCTTCGACAAAGAGCGTATTCATCTCATGAGCTAGCATTAGCTCAAACACCTTAGGAATTAATGGTGTATTGGAATCCACTGTAGTCCAGTGATGGTCCTTGATCTCCCTTTCTTGATGAGAAAAAACCCAAACCTCCCGACCTAAGGAGAATATCGTTTCATTGCCTGTGAGGCGCCCACGGCGGTCTAAAACAATGACTTGTGGACTTTCCCCTTCAACCAATCGTACGTCCAAACGAGGATCATCTTCAAGAATCGTATTGCTCCCAACTAAGATGGCATGGTGTTCACTTCGCCATGTATGAGTCAAGTGTCGACTCTTAGGACCTGATATTGGCATGGATCCCTGACCTTTTTGGCCAATAAAACCATCTTTTGATTGCGCCCATTTAAGGGTGACATAGGGACGATCTTGAAACATCGCAGAATAGAATCCAGGATTCAAATTGGCATTGGTCTGAGCGTAATTTAAGACCTCAACATGCACCCCCTGTTTACGCATCATCTCTACTCCTCTCCCAGAGACTTTTGGATTAGGATCTAAGCTGCCTATCACAACATGTTTCACCCCAGAATCAATTAGATGATTAGCACAAGAAGGTGTTTTTCCAACAAATGAGCATGGCTCTAGGGTGACATAGAATATAGCTTCCTGTAGCTTATTTAAATCGCCTGATTTTACGGATGAAATAGCGTTTATTTCTGCATGAGGTCCACCAAATTCCTTGTGATAGCCCTCTCCAATAATCGTATCATTATGTATAATTACGCATCCTACCGCAGGATTTGACCGAACATAAGGCTTACCAAGTTCAGCAAGCTGAAAAGCTCGATCCATATAAAACTGATGACGTTTATTACCTTGCACTTTGACAAGATACAACCTTGCCAGAGTATTCCATGACTAGACAAGAATCAATAGAAAAGCTTAACCAATCAGGATGGACTTCTAAACAAATCCAACACGTCATGAAGGTCATAGAAGAAGACTGTAGGGGAGATATTTCCTGGTCAATAATCACTCAACGTCTGCTCAATCACGAACCCATTGAGTATATCACGGGCTACGATTATTTCATGAATCTAAAACTTCATGTCTCTAAGGATGTCTTACTGCCTCGTCCTGAAACAGAAGATCTTTTGGCTCTTATCTTTCAGCATATTCCAGCGGAAAACACGGATAAAGCAAGCTTTTTAGATATTGGAACAGGGTCTGGATGTATCGCACTAGCCCTTAAACAGCGCTATTTAACAGCTCATGTCCATGCCCTAGATGTTTGCCCAAAAGCCCTTGCTATTGCTGAAAAAAACAGCAAAATGCATGGTTTAAGCCTAAGCCTCCGAGAATGCGATATTTTGGAACTAAATGAGTGGGAGGGCGGAAAATTGAAGTATATCGTCTCTAATCCGCCTTATATTCCGCCCTCTGAACGTCCAATAATGGCGCAAACTACCCTATCCTACGAGCCTAAACTTGCCTTGTTTGTCGATGAGAATGACCCGCTAATCTTCTACCGACATATTGGATTACTTGGCCAAATAGCCCTATTGTCCAAAGGAGAAATATGGGTGGAATGTGGCTTTACGCAAGGAAATGATGTTGCCCAGCTCTTTGAGGGCCAAGGGTATGCCACTTCTAAATACAAGGATAGCAGTGGAGTCAATCGCTTTGTAAGAGCTATCAAGTAAAAAGAACTAGTCCTTCTTTTTATCGGAGAGATAGCTAAGCATTTCAGTTGACCCTGCCCCCATGCCTACGACCGTTCGCACGGCATCTTCTGGCTTCAGGTCGGTTTCGATGACAGCATCACGTCGAGTTGAGAATACAAAGCCATTGGTTGGATTAGGTGCTGTGGGAACAAAGATGGAATACCATTCAGGATTCGTCTCGTCGGTAACAAAGCCTGTCATGTAGACGCCTGATCCATATACATCAACTAGCACCACTTTACTGAAAGCCTTTTGATCTCTATCCGCAATGGTAGAAACTGTCTCACTTAACACCGAGTACAGCGGAATTTTACTCAGTAAGTATTTCTCTAAGTAGTGATACAGAAATTTACCGATACGCGTCTTAACCGCCAGACCAATAAAGAACATCGCAACCACGATGAGCACCATCGTAATGTAAGCCGCTCCATCGGGATAAGCTTCTACAATATGCAGGGAATTTGCTAGACTCTCTGTTACAGAGTAAATCAATGAAAAGAGCCATTTAAAAGCAAAGGCAATCAAGGCAATAGGCAGGACAACAACCATGCCCCCAACAATTGCGGTAGTAAAGAAATCTCGAATCTTACGCATCATAATCCACCTCAATATAAGAGGACTTTGGATGAGATTGGCAAGTTAATATATATCCTTCTTCAACTTCCTTTGGAAGAAGAGCTGTTTGATCATCCATTTCTATCTGACCTTTGACAAGTTTTGCCTTACAGGTAGTACAAGCCCCAACCATACAGGCATAAGGGGCGTCAATACCATTATCTAGTGCAGCATTTAACACGGTATCACGTTCCTCCACTTCAATGGATTGATTGTTTCCATCAAGCTGAATTTGAACCATGGCTTTTCCATCAAATGCATCATCACTATCCCCGAGAAGAGCTGCTTGTTTGTCTTCGTCTGTTTTTTCGGTAAAAAACTCAACATGAATTCTTTCATCAGACACATCAATATTCTTTAAGGCCTGTTGACAGGAACGCATCATTGGACTTGGACCACAGATGTAGAAGTGCGCGGAATCGGTCGACACATTCATACTATTTAACAAGCCGAGCAGGAGTGACTTGCTGATCAGCCCTTCCTTATGCGGAATCGTTTCCATAGTCTTAGAAGAAAACAGCCCTTTTTTCTTTCTTGGTTGATCAAAGACGTGGATGACTTCAAAACGAGAAGAATATTGCTGTTCAAAGGCCTTAATATCCTCTGAGAACATTATTGAATCTCCATTTTTGTTTCCATATATAAGTGAAACTTTAGATGATTCATTGGATTCTAAGATCGTAGTGGCAATAGATAATAAAGGAGTAATACCGCTACCCCCGCCAATGAGTACAACATGTGCACTTCCCTGAGCTTCTTTCGTCCAGGTGAAATTACCCATAGGGGGCATACACTCTATAGAATCACCCACTTTAATCTGTCGATTAAGCACTGGAGAAACTTTGCCATTAGGGATTTCCTTAACGCCCACACTAATCGAGCCCTTAATGCTTGGGGCACTGCATAATGAATAAGACCTGCGAACTTTTTCCTCACCCACAGATACGTCTAAGGTGATATATTGACCGGGTAAAAACGAAAAGGAATCCGCCAACTCGTCAGGAATATCCAAGGTAACTTTTACCGCCTGATCCGTTAATCGATCAATCCGGCTTACTTGAAGGGAATGAAAATCTGCCATTACTTACAAAAGTGATTAAATACTTCTTTGAGGTGAGCTGAAATCGTTTCAGCATTATTACTCTCAATTTGATGTCGCTCAATGAAATGAACAAGCTCTCCGTTTTTGAACAACGCCATAGATGGAGAAGATGGCGGATACGGTTGAGTATAAGACCTTGCCTTATCGGTCGCTTCTTTATCTACTCCGGCAAAAACAGTAACTAAATGGTCTGGCTTTACATCCTGTTGAATGGCATCAATCACAGCTGGTCTTGCTGATCCGGCAGCACATCCGCATACAGAATTAAATACTACAAACGTAGTTCCTGATTGACTGGAAAGCTCAGCATCTACAGCTTCAGGGGTTTCAAGTTGGCGAAAGCCTTTATCGGTTAATTCAGCCTTCATTGGAAGGACTATCTCTTGTGGGTACATGTACTAAATTTCGTTTTGTAAATCTTACAACATTATTAATCGAAGCCAAGTTCAAACTTAGCTTCCTCACTCATCATTTCTTTATCCCAGGGTGGGTCGAAAACAAGTTCAACTACCGCATCCTCCACGCCATCAACCCCCATCACAACCTCTTCTACCTCACCGGGCAGACTACCTGCCACTGGACATGCAGGTGAAGTTAAGGTCATTATCACTTCTGCCTGCCCTTTTTCATCCACATTGATTTCATAAATCAAGCCCAAGTCATAAATGTTTACCGGGATCTCCGGATCGAAGACTGTTTTTATCTGGTCAATGATGGCATTTTTTAAATCTTCCATAGTCAAAGATTGTGCATAAACATCAGTGTAAAGAAACACGATTCGCGAAAAAACGACTTTATTTACTTTTTAACAATCAAAGAGTATGCAAAGTTGCTTTCGTAGAATCACCCTAATTCTGTCTTTAGGAGTACTCACCATCTTGAGTGGTTTTTCCCAGTCCTTATCCTCTTTAATCGATTCATGGCAAACCAAATCCACCTTCCATGGAGCAACCATAGGCCTTAGCGTACGAGATTTATCAAATGACGCCATTATCTATGACTACAATGGATCAGCTAACCTATGTCCAGCCTCTTCACTAAAGGCCATTACGACGGGAATGGCTTTAGAAGAACTCGGATCATCCTTTACCTATGAGACCACATTATCCCTGACAATAGAAGAAGGAGACACTTGTTTAGTCTTGCGAGGAAATGGAGACCCAACACTTGGATCGATGCGTTTTTCACACCAAGCCAACGGACAGGAAGTACTGTATAATCTTCTAGATGAATTACTCCTAACCACGGAGGCTAGTGCTATCCAACGAATTTACTTCGACCCAGGAGAGTGGCCCTTTGACCCAGTACCTGTGGATTACGGGCATGAGGACCTTGGTCAATACTATGGAGCCGTTGCTCATTCCATTAACCTCAATGAAAATGTACTACGCACGTACTTGAAGAGAGAAAAGAATTTTGATACGCCCTGGTCTTTGGAACTGGTGCCAAACATTACAGCTCAATTCGATACCATTATATATAATGTAGAAGATGCCTCAACTTCATCCCTAGCCATACAATATCCTGTGGGATCTAAAGCCTTGTTCGTTCATGGCAAAATGAAACATGGGCATTGGCGAATGCGCGTAGAATCTGCCCTTCATCACCCTGAATTTGCCGCGCTTTCCATACTGCAAGACAAACTACGCGCCATGGGAAACGAGGCAGTCATTCTTGGAGATCTCTTCGACCAAGATCGTCATCTTTTAATCCAAGAATCCATCCATGAAAGTCCAAAGCTGTTTGACATTGCTAAGCAAACAAACACATGGAGTGTCAATGTATTCGCGGACGCCCTTATGAAAACTATGCTGCTAAAATCAGGGCTTACCAATCCACAGGAATTGGTAGAGAGTTATGCCAGAAACCATGGAGTTCATGGTTTACGCTGCAGAATAATGGACGGCTCAGGGCTCAGCCGATCAAACATTATATCAGCCAACCAAATGACCCAGTTGGTCAATCACTTTTCACAAAATCAAGCAAACAGCACATTTCAGCGGTCCCTAGCCGTGCTTGGAAGAGCAGGCACCCTAGAAGAGTTAGTACCTCAAACTAGCCCAGCTGTCGGACGAGTTTTTGCGAAATCAGGTGGACTTACCGGTGTCCTCTCCTACACCGGCATAGTCCAAACCGACAGGGGAAAATGGTTATCCTTTTCCCTAATCATCAACAACCACATCAGTAACAATGCAAACTTGCGTCTCTATCTCGATCGTTTTTTTGAGACGCTTATTGCACTCTAAGTACTTTTTTGCGACGAGCAAAACGACGCATCAAGACTAGCCCAAGGATGCCTACTAAGATTGTAATTGCGTATTGGTAGTGCGGTATCAAGGAATGGCGTAGGATGTTTCTCCCAAAGTGTTTAAACAAAAACAATACGTTACCTCTTTTACCTTCGGGATCGACGCGCTCTAAATGTGCATCGATTGCAGATACGTACGAGCGATATTTATTCTTATCCCAGCCGGCATAGTAAGCAAGGTTGTCCAATTCATCTTCTCTACGATCTTTGACATCTAAGTAATAATGAAGATCTGTATCTCCTTCGCATTCGATTGGTCCGTCATACATATGGTTCATAACATATCGGCCTTGATGGCTTGTCATGTTTGAGGTGACATGAAATTCAAGATCTGATGGAAAGTGAAGATTATCATAGCGAACATGTAGACGTGTAAAAAACAGATTTCCTTCGTAATCTGCGCCACCCCACCCTGATATATCTTCATAGTGAATCCAATGAACACCGGCATCAATAAGTTCTGAATAGGCAGGTGGTGTTGTCGCACAAGGGTCACATTTTGTATAATTCGAAGACGAAAGGTCCCAGGCGTATTCTACAAATACCGCATTACGGCCATTGCGACGATAAGCCTTGGCAAATAGATCCTTGTAGAATGCGCTAAACTTGTCCGTGATGAAGGTTGGTATGTTAAAATTAGAGGGGATGTCTACGGTCTGATAATTTGTAGCCTCTACTCTCCCTCTAGGGGTCATAGCATATACAATGAGGTCTTGACTTCCTTTAGCGTTGGCCATTCCCAAGCGAATTGGCAACATAAAACGAGGGTGATTATATCGGATTTGAATGGGTCTTAGATTTTGATAGTCGGACTGCCCGTATTCTTCGAGGTTAACCTTCGCGACAAAAAACTTCATATCGCTCTTCAAATAAGGCTCTAAAATAGCTTCAGCTTTTTCTGGAATCTGATAGCCATTATCCGTCAACCAACGTTTGAGACCTAATGATTCTTCCGCAGACAGAAGTAAGATATCATACTCTCCGACCGTGTAGGATGCCTCAATGGTCACTTGATAATCATCAAACTCCATGGACCCACT
>JAYYPZ010000074.1:0-8065 GCA_036128775.1 Bacteroidota bacterium | reverse complement strand
CTCTATCTTCTGGAGGTTCAAACCTTGCAGGTATTATTAAAGCGCTCGAGGAAAAGGGCAGTGAATAATTAGTAAAAATTTAATCTTAGAAATAATGGCAGAAATGAAAGAATTAGCAGAACAGTTAGTTAATCTAACAATTAAAGAAGTTAAGGAACTTGCTGATATCCTTAAGGATGAGTACGGTATTGAGCCTGCAGCAGGAGGTGCTGTAATGATGGCAGCTGGCCCAGGTGGCGGAGGTGAAGGTGGCGACGGCGGTGCCGAGCAAAGCGAATTCACAGTATTCATGAATGGTGCTGGTGGTTCAAAACTTCAAGTGGTTAAGACAGTTAAAGAATTAACTGGACTCGGCCTCAAAGAAGCAAAAGCAATTGTAGACGGAGCTCCTGGACCAGTGAAAGAAGCTCTTCCAAAAGCTGACGCGGAAGCTATGTTAGCTAAGCTCCAAGAAGCAGGAGCTGATGTAGAGCTCAAGTAGTTCCACAGTATATTTTAATGCCATGAGCGGGTGTATTCCCGCTCATGGCTTTGTAGTTTTTTTTTAGCCTCACAAACTTTAAACCCAATAATGGCTCAAATTCGGCACAACTTCGGTGAAATAGATTTAAAAGTCCCATCCCCCGCGTTGCTAGACATTCAAGTAGGTTCTTACCAGAAATTTATCCAGCTTGAAACCACAGCAGAAAACCGCGTGAATGAGGGACTTTTTCGTGTTTTTCAGGAAAACTTTCCTATCACAGATGCAAGAAACATCTTCGTATTAGAGTTTATTGACTATTTCGTAGATCCTCCGCGTTACTCGATTGACGAGTGTATGGAGCGTGGATTAACGTATAGTGTACCATTAAAAGCAAAACTTCGTCTTTCGTGTAATGATGAGGAACATATTGACTTTAAGACGTCTGTTCAGGATGTTTTCTTAGGTAATATTCCTTACATGACGCCGAAAGGTACATTCATCATTAACGGGGCTGAGCGGGTTATCGTTTCTCAGCTTCACCGATCACCTGGTGTGTTCTTTGGTCAGAGTTTCCACCCCAACGGCTCCAAAATCTATTCTGCACGGATTATTCCGTTTAAAGGAGCTTGGATGGAATTCGCTACAGACATTAACAATGTCATGCACGCTTATATCGATCGCAAAAAGAAATTCCCAGTTACGACTTTGCTACGAGCCATCGGTTTTGACTCGGATAAGGAGATTCTTGAGTTATTCGGTCTTGCAGATTCTATCAAGGTCACCAAAAGAAACAAGTCCAAAATTGTAGGACGTAAGCTTGCGGCACGTGTTCTTAATACTTGGGTAGAAGATTTCGTAGATGAAGACACAGGTGAGGTGGTGTCTATCGAGCGAAATGAGATTATCTATGAACGCGACGTGTTACTCGATGAAGAGGCTTTCCTTCAAATTCTAGATTTAAATATTGAGTCAGTAATTCTTCAGCGTGAAGAACAGAGTGGTGATTATGCCATCATCTACAATACGCTGCAAAAGGACTCAGCTAATAGTGAGCAAGAGGCCTTGGCGCACATCTATCGCCAACTTCGTGGTACTGATCCACCGGATAACGAAACGGCTCGAGGAATCATCGACAAGTTGTTCTTCTCGGATAAGCGCTATGACTTGGGAGAAGTTGGTCGCTATAAGATTAACCTCAAATTGAAAAATGATGCGGATAAGGACATGCGTGTTCTAACTAAGGATGACATCATTGAAATCGTTAAATATCTTGTTCGCTTAACCAATCAGAAAGCGGAGATTGATGATATCGATCACTTAAGTAATCGACGCGTTAGAACGGTTGGAGAGCAGCTTTATGCTCAGTTTGGAGTTGGTCTTGCTCGAATGGCAAGAACGATTCGTGAGCGAATGAATGTTCGTGATAATGAGGTATTTGCGCCAATCGATCTTATCAATGCTCGAACACTATCCTCAGTGATTAACTCCTTCTTTGGAACAAGTCAGTTATCTCAGTTCTTGGATCAAACCAATCCACTTTCTGAAATCACGAATAAACGACGAATTTCAGCTCTAGGACCTGGAGGTCTTTCAAGAGAACGCGCTGGATTCGAGGTACGTGACGTCCACTACTCGCATTACGGTCGTCTATGTACGATTGAGACGCCTGAAGGTCCAAATATTGGTTTGATCTCTACGCTTTGTGTACATGCGAAGATCAATAAGATGGGATTCATTGAGACTCCTTACCGTCAGGTTGAAAATGGCAGAGTAGTCCTTGAAGGTCAAGGCTTATACCTCTCAGCAAATGATGAGGAAGAAAAGCTTATTGCACAGGCAAACTCCAGACTTGCTGAGGATGGTAGTTTCGTTAATGAGCGAGTTTCTGTTCGTGAAACAGGGGATTTCTTACTAGAAGAACCCGAAAAAATTGCCTACATCGACGTTGCGCCAAACCAAATAGTAGGGGTGAGTGCGTCCATGATTCCTTTCCTTGAGCATGATGATGCAAACCGTGCTTTGATGGGATCAAACATGCAGCGTCAGGCTGTTCCATTACTCAAGCCTAATTCGCCTATCGTAGGAACAGGGCTCGAGCGTAAGGTGGCTCAGGATTCAATGAATCTTGTCAATGCCGAAGGCAATGGAGTGGTTGAATATGTAGATGCAAACAAAGTAGTTGTTCGTTACGATCGTTCAGATGATGACCGTCTAGTCTCGTTTGAAGATGATTTAACGACCTATGAATTGCCTAAGTTCCGTCGTACAAACCAAGGAACTTGTGTTAACCTAAAGCCAATTGTACGTAAAGGTGACCGTGTTGAACTCGGTCAAGTGCTTTGTGATGGTTTTGCAACGCAAGACGGTGAGCTTGCCCTCGGACAAAACTTAAAAGTGGCCTTCATGCCTTGGAAAGGGTACAACTTTGAGGATGCTATTGTAATCTCTGACCGTATTGTAAAAGATGATGTCTTTACATCAATTCATATCACAGAATTCGAAATGGAGGTTCGTGATACGAAACTTGGTGAGGAGGAACTTACGTCAGATATTCCAAACGTCAGTGAAGAAGCAACAGCTAACCTTGATGAAAACGGTATCATCCGTGTAGGAGCTAAAATTGACGAAGGGGATATTCTCATCGGAAAGATTACACCAAAAGGGGAGAGCGATCCTACTCCAGAAGAGAAGCTACTTCGCGCCATCTTCGGCGATAAAGCCGGTGATGTTAAGGATGCTTCTTTGAAAGCACCTCCATCAAGCTATGGTGTGGTCATGAAGACGAATCTTTTTGCACGACTTCGTAAGGACAAGCGTAAAAAGTCTCAAGAAAAAGCTGTTATTGAAACGCTTGTTACAGCACACGAAGAGCGTATTGCATCGATTAAAGATCGCATGTACAAGAAAATCTTTGAGTTGCTTTCAGGTAAGACTTCTGCAGGCGTTGAAAACGTTTACAAGGAGACCATCATTGCTAAAGGAACGAAGTACACGCAAAAATTAATCAAGACCATTGATTTCCTTAACATCCACCCACAAAATTGGACATCGGATGCTAAGCTAAATGAGTTGGTTAAGCGATTGATTCACAACTTCACTATTGAGCACAACAAAGAGATTGGACGCCTTGGACGTGAGAAATTCAATGTCACTGTTGGGGATGAGCTACCTGCTGGTGTTCTTAAGCTAGCTAAGGTTTATGTGGTGAAGAAGCGTAAACTGAAAGTTGGTGATAAGATGGCCGGTCGACACGGTAACAAGGGTATCGTAGCAAAAATCGTACGTGAAGAAGATATGCCATTCCTCGAGGATGGAAGCCCAGTAGATATCGTGTTGAATCCGCTTGGGGTACCTTCTCGTATGAACATCGGTCAGATTTACGAGACCGTTCTTGGATGGGCTGGTGAAAAGCTTGGCAAGAAGTACGCGACGCCAATCTTCGATGGAGCCTCTATCGCTCAAATTGATGAGGAGATGAATAAGGCTGGATTACCTAGATTGGGTCAGACTTATCTCTACGATGGAGAAACTGGAGAGCGTTTCCATCAGAAGACAACCGTTGGAGTAATCTATATGCTTAAGTTGAGCCACATGATTGATGATAAGATGCACGCACGTTCTATTGGGCCATACAGTCTTATCACGCAGCAACCTCTTGGAGGTAAGGCTCAGTTTGGTGGTCAGCGTTTAGGAGAGATGGAGGTTTGGGCTCTCGAGGCCTTTGGAGCTTCCAATATCCTGCGTGAGCTACTCACTGTGAAATCAGATGATATTATTGGACGTTCGAAGGCTTACGAGTCTATCGTAAAAGGTGAGGCAATGCCTGAACCAAACGTACCGGAATCATTCAACGTATTGGTACATGAGTTACGCGGTCTCGCAGTTGACTTGAAATTTGAGTAATAATAAACATTTACAAATAGCATCATAATGGCGCCATTAAAAAAAGATAAAAGCACTTCATCGTTTTCAAGCGTTCGAATTAGTCTAACTTCTCCGGATGATATTCTAAGCCGTTCCTATGGAGAGGTAAAGAAGCCCGAGACCATCAATTACAGAACGTACAAGCCAGAAATGGAGGGTCTGTTCTGTGAGCGAATTTTTGGACCTACAAAGAACTTTGAATGTTACTGCGGAAAATACAAGCGTATCCGATATAAAGGAATCGTTTGTGATCGATGTGGTGTAGAAGTTACTGAGAAGAAGGTTCGACGTGATCGCATGGGCCACATTAAGCTCGCGATTCCTGTCGTGCATATCTGGTACTTCCGTTCATTACCTAATAAGATTGGATACTTGCTCGGGGTTTCCTCTAAGACCTTGGAGTCAATCATCTATTACGAGCGCTATGTAGTAATTCAACCTGGTAAAGCATCTGAGGGAGTTCCAATCATCAATGAAAAAGATGAGGAGGAAACAATTACTCCTGCAAAGATGGACTTGATTACAGAGGAGGAGTATCTCTCTATCCTTAGTCATGATGACTTCAGAGATAATGCACGATTAGCAAACGATGATCCAAACAAGTTTATCGCGTTAATGGGTGCAGAGGCTGTTTATGAGCTACTTAAGCGCATCGATTTAGATGAGTTAAGTTATCAATTACGTGATCAGGCAGCCAATGAAACGTCTCGTCAACGGAAAGCGGAAGCACTTAAGCGTTTGAAAGTTGTTGAGTTATTCCGTGCTGGAAATACAGAGGTAGAAAATCGTCCGGAATGGATGGTAATTCAATATTTACCAGTTATTCCACCAGAATTACGTCCTTTGGTTCCATTGGATGGTGGTCGTTTTGCATCGTCAGACTTGAATGACCTATATCGTCGTGTAATCATTCGTAATAATCGTTTACAACGTCTTGTAGAGATTAAGGCACCAGAGGTTATTCTCCGAAACGAGAAGCGAATGCTTCAGGAGTCAGTCGATTCACTATTTGACAACTCACGTAAATCAAGTGCAGTAAAAGCGGAAGGTGGTCGTGCGCTTAAATCTTTAAGTGATGTACTTAAAGGAAAGCAAGGTCGTTTCCGTCAAAACCTACTTGGTAAGCGGGTGGATTATTCAGGACGTTCTGTTATTGTTGTAGGTCCAACCTTGAAGCTTCATGAGTGTGGTCTTCCTAAGGATATGGCTGCCGAGCTTTTCAAGCCGTTTATCATCCGTAAGCTGATTGAGCGAGGTATTGTAAAGACTGTTAAGAGCGCTAAAAAGCTCGTTGACTTAAAAGAGCCAGTGATTTGGGACATCCTTGAAGGTATTTTAAAAGGACACCCTGTTTTACTTAACCGGGCTCCAACCCTTCACCGTCTATCGATTCAGGCATTCATTCCTAAACTAATCGAAGGAAAGGCAATTCGTCTTCACCCATTAGTCTGTACGGCATTTAATGCGGATTTCGATGGTGACCAAATGGCCGTCCACGTTCCATTAGGAAATGAGGCAATTCTTGAGGCTCAGATGCTTATGTTGTCTTCGCACAACATTCTTAACCCTCAGAATGGATCTCCAATCACCCTTCCTACGCAGGATATGGTATTGGGTCTATACTACATCTCTAATGGAAAGCGCAGTACAGAGGAGGAAGTAGTGAAAGGTGAGGGACTTACCTTCTACAATGCGGATGATGCAAAAATCGCATGGAATGAAGGCAAAGTTGATCTTCATGCTTTTGTGAAAATGCCGATTCTAAATCATGAAACGAACAAAAAGGAATTGACAGAAACAACGGTTGGTCGTATCCTTTTCAATGAGATTGTACCAGAAGGTGTTCCTTACATCAATTACCTTTTGACTAAGCGCAACCTGAAAACGGTAATCTCAAATATCATCAAAGCAACTGATGTCCCACGCACAGTGGCATTCTTAGATGATTTGAAAGATTTAGGGTTTATCTGGGCATTTAAAGGAGGTCTATCCTTCAATTTAGAAGATGTCTTGATTCCAGCTGAAAAAGTTGAAATGCTTGCCGATGCTCGGGGAGAAGTTGATGAAGTAGTTGAAAACTACAACATGGGACTGATCACAGATCGTGAGCGTTACAATCAAATCATTGATATATGGACAAGGGTCGATAATCGACTTACCAATACGTTGATGAAGCAATTAGCTACGCACAAGCAAGGATTCAACTCAATCTACATGATGCTTGATTCCGGTGCGCGTGGTTCGAAGCAGCAAATCAAGCAGTTAGGGGCCTTTAGGGGATTAATGGCTAAGCCAAGAAAATCTACCGGTGGTGGAGGAAATGAGATTATTGAAAATCCGATTCTCGCCAACTTTAAAGAAGGTCTTTCTGTACTTGAGTACTTCATCTCAACGCACGGTGCTCGTAAGGGTCTTGCGGATACAGCCTTGAAAACGGCGGATGCAGGATACTTGACACGTCGTCTGGTGGATGTTGCTCAGGATGTAGTAGTTACTGAGGAAGACTGTCATACACTTCGTGGTTTGAGCGTTACTGCTTTAATCCAAAATGATGAGGTGGTTGAAGGACTTGAAGATCGAATTGTTGGGCGTGTTGCGCTTAATGATGTAGTCAATCCACAAAACGACGAAGTAATTCTTGAGGCAGGTAGCATGATCATGGAGCATGATGCCAAACGCATCACCGAGGCAAACATCGATACTGTCGAAGTCCGTTCACCACTGACCTGCGAAGCGCGTAGAGGAATTTGTGTGAAATGTTATGGACGAAATCTTGCTTCCAATCGAGTGGTTGAAATGGGAGATGCTGTGGGTATTCTCGCTGCTCAATCCATTGGTGAGCCAGGAACTCAGTTAACACTGCGTACATTCCACGTAGGGGGGGTTGCCTCAGTAAGTGAGTCTGAGTCTAAGATCAATGCAAAATTTGATGGAGTCATCGAGTTTGATGGTCTTCGTACTGTATCTTCTAAAGATGATCAGGGTAAGAAAGTTGCTGTGGTTATTGGTCGTACGGGTGAATTGCGATTGATGCGTGAGGATGGTGAACGCGTGCTTAACACCCACCATATCCCTTATGGCGCAATGCTTTATGTTAAGGATGGTGCAAAAGTTAAAGCGGGTGATCTTATCTGTAATTGGGATGCCTTCAACAACGTAATTATTGCGACTACGCCGGGTAAACTCGAATATGTAGATATCGTAGATAACATTACGGCACGTGAGGAAATGGATGAGAAAACAGGTTTCAAAGAGAAAGTTGTCATCCAATCTAAGGATAAGAAGATGATTCCTTCTTTACACGTCGTGTCCAATAGCAAATCCGCAGCGATCAAGGAATATAACCTTCCTGTGGCAGCGCATATCGTTGTACCTGAAGGCAGTGAGGTGAAATCAGGTCAAGTCTTGGCTAAGATTCCACGTTCTGCAGGTAAGATTAAGGATATCACTGGAGGTCTTCCAAGAGTTACTGAGCTATTTGAAGCTCGAAACCCTTCAGACCCTGCCGTTGTATCTGA
This sequence comes from Bacteroidota bacterium, assembly GCA_036128775.1. Classification (GTDB taxonomy): domain Bacteria; phylum Bacteroidota; class Bacteroidia; order Chitinophagales; family UBA8649; genus UBA8649. The sequence continues at coordinate 160 of JAYYPZ010000074.1, read as the reverse complement.
GATTGATGGTATTGTTAGTTTCGGTTCGATCAAGCGTGGAAATCGCGAGATTCGAGTTGAATCTGCTGATGGTGTGGTGAAGAAGTACTTAGTGAAGCTCACGAAGCAGATCCTTGTACAGGATCAGGATTATATCCGTGCTGGGTCCCCACTAAGTGAT
>JAYYPZ010000073.1:0-3931 GCA_036128775.1 Bacteroidota bacterium | reverse complement strand
TGGAATCTGATAGCCATTATCCGTCAACCAACGTTTGAGACCTAATGATTCTTCCGCAGACAGAAGTAAGATATCATACTCTCCGACCGTGTAGGATGCCTCAATGGTCACTTGATAATCATCAAACTCCATGGACCCACTAGCATCTTCCATAACTTCCATTGCGGGTATAGACATACTTTCCATCATCCGATAGTCGTAACGATAGCATGGGTGCTCGTCATAGTATTCAACTAGTCTAGGTCCAGAGTAGCCATTCAGCCGATCAAAGATGTATCGATCGACGACCTTAATGTTGTTGCGCGAAAGAACAGTTGGCACTGGGATAACCATGGCAAAATCCTTGACATCTCCTTTGAAGTCATTGGACATTGTCAGTACAGTTTCAAAGCCATCACGGGTCAAGATGACTTCTGATTTTTCATTAAAAAGCTCAGTATCCGCTTTGGCCACATAAAATCCGCAAAACGAATGGGCATAACGGGGCATAAAAGCGATACAGCATAAAAGGAAATAAACAATTGTTTTCATAAGATTGATTTGATTAAGAATGAATAACTAAAGGGGGTTTAGAAGCCCATACATACTTTGGAGCCTTCCAATATTTATCGACTAGAGGAACTAAAGGAGACATAAAGAAGAGTACCCAAATCGGGGCAGAATAGAAGTAGAATTGAGTTACTAAGACGAAAGAGATAAACGACAAGAGACCTATCCATAGAATTCGCCCTGTCCGATGATTCGGTGTGGTCATTGGATCTGTAATCATGTAAAAAGCAAAGAGGACAAGCGTTCCGCTCGTAATGCTGTGAAGGAATACGCCGAAGTCCCATCCTTTATACCAAACTATATTGGCATACATAAGTCCACCAAACACAATAAAAAAGGTTAGCGGTGCGTCCCAACGCTGAACTTTGGCCAATACAATAAAACCCAGAGCACCCAGCACAAGTAAAAGGATGAGGTGACTTCCCCATTGTCCCGGAGAAACCCATGAGTCTTGGGTAATGAGGCTCGTGGCAATCAATCCAAAGTTTACTGGATTAAAAAGGTGTTTGCCGCGAAATCGAATAATGAACTTTGATCCAATGGCAAGCGCGGCCGCAAGAAGCGTGGTCTGAAGTGATCCTGTTTTGCATAGTAAACAAAGACCCAGCGAGGTGATCAATGCACTTTTCCACCATCCCTTATTGTACTTATTGACGGCGATCATCCCCATGCTCTGAATGCATAGTGCTGCAACAATAAGGACTGCGTAATGTGATAAGTTATGATGCCATTCAAGAAATAGGATACCTGTCAGTAAAAAGATCGATAGGTAGGTCATTTGGTAATGCCGTGCATCCTGCAGAAAGGGTCTAAGTCGATTAGCGATCATGGAAATCTATTTGACCTGTAGATGATATTCCATGAAAAATTCCATAACTTCTATTGATGAATTTTATTTCTCTTGCACGCCATGCAGACAGCACGCCATCTCACATCGCCCGTGTGGAGGATATCGATCGTCCTTTATCTGCCTTTGGAATAACGCAAACCATTGCGTTTTCCAAAAAGATGTGCGCCAAGAGAATGGAGCCTGACATCTTTTACGTGAGTCCAGCACAACGAAGTATTCATACTGCCATAATATTGATCCGTGAATTACAACTGGGTTTTGACAGAATGCGAGTTGTGAAAAGGCTCTACAATGCCTCAGCATATGAGTTGTTAGAATTCTATGAACATGAAGTAGAACAGGAGAAGCATTGTATAATCATTGGGCATAACCCCGGAATTAGCAATTTTGCAAGTCTTCTATCTGGAGAATCTTACAGCTATCCGACAATGGGCTGTGTAACATTAGCTCAAAAAATTCAACCTAATCAAACCACGGATGGCAACAACAAACCATCGGTTCAACTTGAAAACGGATTTGAACAACTTTTTGCTTGTTTGAGTTAGGTAGGAAGTGCACTATGGATACTAGAGAACAAGCTATATATAATGAAGTGACTGCCTTTGATGATCCGCTAGATCGCTATGGGGTCATTATTGAGTTTGGCGAGGAGCTCCCTCCAATGGACCAAGCAGCAAAAACAGACGATAATATTGTAAAGGGCTGTCAATCCACCGTATGGTTAGATGTCCAATGTCACGATGAACATATTGTATTACAAGCGGACAGCAACACAGCCATAACGAAAGGAATCATTGCCATGTTAGTGCGCGTACTTGATGGATTAAGTCCGGCAGAAGTACAACAACACCCGCTATCCTTTATTGAGGCCATAGGCCTGCACGAACACCTGAGTTCACAACGATCGAATGGCTTGCATTCTATGATTCAAACTTTACGAAAAAAGGCAGAATCCTATTCCTAAAAGATAGTATATTCAATATACGATGCCAATAATTCTTCAAAACAACCCCTTACTCAGTGCACGAATTGCCATGATTTCGAATCATTCGGATCCCAATACTGACTACAGTCCGAGTTATGACCAAGATGTACTCGAAGACCTCGGTGCCAAGCTGATTGTGCATAATGATGAGGTGAATACATTTGATTGGGTAATCTCTTCTCTGATTGAAGTCTGCGGTCACAGTTCAATTCAAGCGGAGCAGTGCGCTATGCTTATCCATTTCACAGGAAAGTATGCTGTAAAAACAGGAAGTGAAGACAAACTTAAGGCTCAGCGTGAGGCCTTAACGGAAAGAGGTATTCAAGCAACTATAGAATAATGTCCTACCGGCATTTCCTTGCAGAAGACTTGCAGGCCATGCCCAAACGTCAGCGGACGGAATTTATACAAGGACTATCAGGCATTAAATCTCTATTTGCCATCATCACCTCTGATGGAAGCACACTGAATATTGCTCCCTTTAACTCTATTGTCCATATCAGTTCAAATCCAGCAAGGATTGGATACATAAGCCGGCCAGATAACAACCATAGACATACGCTTCAAAACATCATAGCCCATCAATCTTTTTCTATCAACTCTGTACGCGAGGAAGATCTCGAAGAGATAGTGACTTGTTCGGAAAATCTACCTTCTAATCACTCAGAGTTTGAAGGAAAGCATATTCAGCCAACTATTCCTGGCAACCACTCTATTCCCGCTTTGCATCATGCTGACGTCCAAATCTTTTGTCAATATGAAGAGCACATTACCATTCCATCGAGTCAAGGAATTTTAGTCATTGGAAGAATACAAGAAGTAATCATTCGAGAGCCACTCTATCAAGGAGAGCATCAAGAAGCGTGGAAAGACCTTGCACTAAGTCAAGGATTAGAGCATTTCTACATCAAAGGGAAACACCGTAAAATCACCTATCGTCATTAGAATGCCATGCCGATTGTAATGCTAAATGATGATATCTATGCCCTACCCAATCCACTATTGGGTGAAGACGGACTTGTAGCCGTTGGAGGAGATTTACATCCCGAGCGATTGATTCATGCCTATAAACATGGAATCTTCCCATGGTATGGACAAAAAGGACCTATTCTATGGCATGCACCAGATCCACGTTACGTGATCACAAGAGATCATTTCCATCTTCCGAAAAGCGCACGGGAGTTTATCGCAAAAAGCCAATGGACTGTCCGTATTAACACATCCTTTGATACAGTCATTCAACACTGCGCCTCTATTCCTCGAAAAGGGCAAGAAGGAACTTGGATTCATCCTGAAATGATTGAAGCCTACTGTCAATTGCATGCAATGGGCTATGCAAAATCTGTTGAGGTATGGGAAAACGATGACTTGATCGGAGGTCTCTATGGAATAGCTATGGGGCCAATCTTCTTCGGAGAATCTATGTTTTATCTGAAGAGTGGAGCATCCAAAGTTGCACTTCATCATTTATGCACTCAAATGGATTTTGAACTGATTGATGTACAAATCCCCACTACCCTGATGGAAAACTTTGGAGCCTACCCGAT
>JAYYPZ010000072.1:0-13272 GCA_036128775.1 Bacteroidota bacterium | reverse complement strand
TTCGGTTCGATCAAGCGTGGAAATCGCGAGATTCGAGTTGAATCTGCTGATGGTGTGGTGAAGAAGTACTTAGTGAAGCTCACGAAGCAGATCCTTGTACAGGATCAGGATTATATCCGTGCTGGGTCCCCACTAAGTGATGGATCCATTACTCCTTCAGATATCTTAAATATCAAAGGACCTAAAGCTGTTCAGGAGTACCTAGTGAATGAGATTCAAGATGTCTACAGACTTCAGGGAATCAAGATTAGCGATAAGCACATTGAAGTTATCGTTCGTCAAATGATGAGCAAGGTGATTATCAATGATCAGGGAGATAGCAACTTGCTTGAAGGAGAAGTTGTAAACCGATTTGATTTCTTAGCATCTAATGACAAAGTATTTGGATTAAAATATGTCACGGATGCAGGTGATTCTGAAATGCTTAAGCGCGGTCAGATTCTAACGCTTCGCAAGATTCGCGAGGAAAATTCGAAACTTAAGCGTGAGGATAAGAGTCCAGCTGAATTCAGAGACACGGTTCCTGCAACGGCTACACCTATTCTACAGGGTATCACAAGGTCTTCATTAAGCGCATACAGTTGGATATCAGCTGCGTCCTTCCAAGAAACAACGAAAGTTCTAAGTTCTGCCTCTATTGAAGCGAAGTCTGATAAGTTGATTGGTTTGAAGGAGAATGTAATTGTAGGACATAAGATTCCAGCGGGTACAGGTCTTCCAGCCTTCCAAAATCTAATCGTTGGTTCGAAGGAGGAGTTGGCTAAAATGAAGGCTGTAGAAGCACAACCAGAGGAAGAAGCTGCTGAAGAGACACAAACGGGAAATAGCTAGAATCACGTGACTATGATGGCAAAAGACCAGGAGGATCGCACTTTAGAAATGGGTAATAATCGTATCAACATTGAGGTACCTGAAGAGGTTGCTGATGGTGAATACGCTAACCTTGCCATGATTGCGCACTCTAAGTCGGACTTTGTCTTTGATTTTATAAGAATTTTACCCGGTTTGCCAAAAGCCAAGGTAAAGTCTAGGGTTATCATGACGCCGGAACATGCCAAGCGATTGGCGCATGCTCTAGCTGAAAATGTAAGCCGATATGAGAATCAACATGGAGCGATTGATAGTGGATCCGTTACACCTGACATTAATTTAGGGCCTACTGCTGAAGCGTAAGAACAATGACCTTCATTAATCCAACGGCATTATGGGGGCTATTGGCATTGAGTGTTCCAATTTTGGTACATTTATTCCACTTTAGGAGGTACACTACGGTGTATTTCTCCGATGTGCGTTTGCTTTCTCAGATGGAGGAACAGCGCTCGACTAAGAGCAATCTAAAAAGACTTTTGTTGCTATTCTTGAGGATGGCTGCCATCTTCTTTGTAGTTATGGCTTTTGCTCAGCCGGTCTTTGATGAAGACAATCCACTGGTTGACGATATCGCTCGTCATGAAATTCTATGGATTGATAACTCCTTAAGTATGTATGATGGGGAGGCCTCATCGTATGATCAAACCGTTAAGGAACTCACGACGTATCTAAATAATAGTAGTGGCGACCAGCGATTTCAAGTCTTAGGTCACGAGGAAGTCTTTGATCCTAACCTTTGGTATGGTAAGGATTCAGCGCTTTCACTCTTACGCTCAATGGAGCCTGTACCTTTTGCGCGATCCTTGAATGACCGCTGGCAAGAAATCCTTCCCTTTAGAGATAGCCTTGATCTTTCAATCAAGATTTTTACCGACGGTCAGCGTAATTTTCTTGATACCATTCCAGGAATCGATTCGCTTCCAGTTGATTTATTTATTCAGGAATCATCAAAATCCTCTGAAGATGCCGCTACAATTGATAGTGTATGGTGGGTTGATAGACCAACGGTGGATAATCGCTCGGGTTCTTTGGCCTTTGCATTACAAATTCATCAAGAGGATATAGCGAGCCAAGTGGTATTAAGTTATGGCAGTGTCACCCTCGATTCATTATACATACCCATGGATACCATAGGGTTGTTTATGGATACCTTGGAAATTGAAGTGAGGGATACGGGTTGGTTAAGTTTCACCTTTGCGTTACGAAATGATCCAAATCAATACAACAATTCGATTCCACTCGGAATTTATCTACCTGAGTTGATCGATATCTTGGTGGTTTCCGAAGATCCTTTCCCCAAGAGTATTAAAGCCTTAAAATCGGTAAGTGATTTCACGATTGGGCAAACGAATCTGTCGGGGTTTATGGCCCAAAATTCCTCGTTCTATGCGGATTATGAAGTAATCATCTTAGAATCTGTTAAGGCTTTTACTCAAGCGCAGATTGATCAAATAGCAAAACTAAGAAACAAGGGATTGCGTCTAATCATCTTGCCATCTGCTTCGTTGGATGCAGCGAGTTATGATGATGCCTTTGCTCAATGGGATATTCCACTTGAGGATACCTATCCGTATCGCGGCAAGGTGAATGAGCTGAATACGTCACATTATCTGTTAAATGGTGTACTGAGAGGTAAGGCCGTTCGCTCTAGATTCCCGGAAGTATATGATGGCTTGACTTGGCGAAGTACATCTGCGCAGCGTACGACGCCCATCTATACTACGCTAAAGGGTGATGTTTTGCTGTTTTCATGTCAAAGCGCAAAAGGAGCGTCGTATGTGTTTACCTCATCTATGGATAAGAAATCAAGTAATCTCATGGAGGATCCATTATTTGCTCCTCTGTTATACAGGATGGCCATGGTGGACGCCTCGGACTTTCCTGCCTATAAGCGGCTTGATTATCAGGCGAAGTTTATTTTGCCGAATACTATGGTGGATGCTGAATCACCTGTCGAGTTTAGAACGTTAACCAAAACATGGATTCCAAGGCAGTCCAAGTCCAATGATGGTTTAGTCTGTGCCATGGATGGGGTGGCACCAGGTCATTTGTTAGGATATCAAAATTCTTCGAAGCGTTTTGTGATGGGCTGCGCTCTTTCACGGGCAGAAGCCGATTCATCATTCTGGACTGTGGATGAACTTTCTTCTTGGCTAGCTTCTTCAAGTGTAACTCTACGCAGTGAAGAAGATATGATACAACATAATGAATCCTCTGACTACGGCAATGGTCTATGGCGATGGATTTTACTCATTGTATTGGTTAGCCTTCTAGGTGAAACGCTCATCGTGCGATTGTTTTCAAGGTCGTAAAGCAAATTGAGAAAGGCTTTTGTACTTTTGAGTTGAGTTTGTGAAAGAGCAAAAATCATATGTCTTTAAAAAGGTCGTGATTCGCGATCCGAAATCCACTTGGCATAATCAAAAAGTAGACATCCAGGTTGAGGAGGGTTGTATAACCCAAATTGCTCCAGATTTATCCGGATATGATCCTAGTCTAGAGGTTCCTTTCAATACAGAATCTTTTTCTGAAGTCAATGTAATGCCTGGTTGGGTTGATCCCCATGTAGAAGGTGGAGAGCCTGGTTTTGAGGCTAGAGAAACAATTGAAAGCCTTAGCCAAAGTGCAATACATGGCGGGTTTACCACCCTGGGTTTGATGCCTAGCTTACAACCTGTAACGCAGACCGTAGAGCATTTCCGATCGCTTCAACAGTTAAGCAAGGATGCTGCCATTCGAATCATTCCCCACGTATCGATAACGGATGAGGATAGCGGGCCAACCGCAGTTTACGAAATGAGAGATGCTGGCGCCAAACTCTTTACCAATGGCTTTGATACCTATCTTGAGGAGGGACCTATGATTACTTCGATGCAGTATGGTAAGGCTGCGGGAATTCGTATTGGCTGTTCAACGGATATACCTTCTTTGCGTCAAGATGGTTTAGTCTATGAAACGGCTTTTTCTGCCGGACTTGGATTGCCCACAATTCCCAATATTGCAGAAACCTACGCCGTAAAAAGGCTTTTAGAACTTCATAACTACACAAACGGCATGTTGCATGCCCTTTGTCTAACCAGCCCAGATGCGATTGATCTTTGGCAAGAAGCTATGGCTTTAGGCTCAGATCTTAGTTTTTCTGTAGGTCTGCCTTATTTATTGCACCATGAGAAATGTTTGCGGGATTTCAATAGCCACTTTAAGATTTCTCCACCTTGGCAAGATGCAGCAACACAAAAAGCGCTCTGTGCCAAGGTAATGTCCAAAGATTTCAAGGGGATGATTACATCCTATCACCAACCCCGTTCAATCGAGGATAAAGAAGTTGAATTCGGTTATGCCGCATCGGGAATGGCGACCTTAGACTTCGGAATTATTGATTGGCTTACCACAATGGATCATTTTGATTTTGGCCACCTTGTCAATGTGCTAAGTCGTAATGCACGGAATGTGTTAGCCTTGGACGAGGCTGTAATTGAGGTGGGGAATACAGCAGATTTTACCTTTCTTGCTTCAAGAAACAGTTCTGATTATCTTCAAGACAATGCGCGATCAATAGCGTATAACATTCATCGAGCTTCATCGCCACCATCTTGGTATATACTTGGAGTTTTTGTAAATGCAGAATATCATAGCAATGGCTGATACATCAAGCGTAAATATCTCAATTGTCATTCCGTTACTCAATGAGGAGGAATCCTTGAGGGAGTTAATGGAATGGATTCACAACTCCTTATCGAGTGATTTTACCTATGAAGTGCTGTTTATAGATGATGGAAGTACGGATACGTCATGGCAGATTATTGGCGAGCTTCACAAGCAATACAACGATATTGTTAAAGGAATTCGATTTCAACGGAACTATGGGAAGTCAGCTGCGCTTCAAATCGGCTTTGGCCGAGTAAAAGGTGATGTTGTTGTTACCATGGATGCTGATTTACAGGATAGCCCAGAGGAGATTCCTGAATTGTATCGCATGGTTACCGAAGAGGGCTATGATCTTGTTTCAGGCTGGAAAAAAGTACGCCACGATCCGCTTTCTAAGACGATTCCCACTAAAATATACAATGGATTTACGGGCTGGATGTCCGGGGTCAAACTTCATGATATGAATTGCGGACTCAAGGCTTATAAACGCCGTGTGGTTCAGTCCGTAGAATTATATGGCGATATGCATCGATATATTCCTGTTATGGCCGCACAAGCAGGTTTTGATAAAATAGGGGAGAAGGTCGTGAAACATCAAGCCAGGAAGTACGGTGTGTCTAAGTTCGGGTTACGACGCTTTATCAATGGTCCGTTAGATTTACTTTCCGTTCTGTTTATATCGAAGTTTCGGAAGAAGCCCATGCACTTTTTTGGCTCGTGGGGGCTGTTTTTCTTTTTTCTTGGCTTTGTGATGTTCTCTTGGTTAATCATCGACAAAGCGCTTCACCTCTATGTCTGGGAGGAGCCAGCCCGTCTGGTCACGGACAATCCGCTCTTCTTTGGTGCTATCCTTGCTATGATATTAGGGAGTCAACTCTTCCTAGCAGGTTACCTTTCGGAACTTATTGCTCGTTCATCCCCTGATCGCAATAACTATTTGATTGAGGAGGAAGTGTAAGGCTTCAAGGGCGTAGGAGCGATGCTATGCTTTTTCTTTGATTTCTTGGTAGAATACCCATCCACCTCCTCCAAGGACAAGCAGTAATCCTAAAAGTGAAGCACTTAAGGTAATTCCTCCACCACTTGGTTTGGGTTTAAACTCAAAGACAATCTCATGGTCTCCTGCGGGCACTTCCATTCCTCGTAGGATATAGTTGACGCGAATAAAGCTGGCATCTTTTCCATCAATAGTTACGGTCCAATCTGGATTTCCTCCATACCAAACTTCAGAAAATACAGCAAACTCATCTTCGGTTGAAGAGGATTTGTAGACAAGACGGTTTGGCTCAGCTTCTACAAGTTCAACACTTCCTGCGGTATCCGATCCCGCGGTATATGAAGTGCCAAAGTCGGTTGTGTTAAGAATTGCTGTATTGAGGTGTCGGAAGCTAGCTTCAGTGAGGGCTCCGATTTCTTCTTCAGGACTTGACACGGTACGTATATTGTTGACAAACCATACTGGCTTTGGTTCTGAAACGAATTGGCGAAAGCCTGCATCCTTGTCAAAGGAGAGTAACTGTCCATCCTGTTGGATAACATGGCGAACATTGAACATCCCTAATACTTCGGGTGAAAACAACGCTCGACTTTCAATGACATCTTGAATCCTTCTAAGTTTAGCGGGATCATACCCTCCAATCTGGTAGTGCTTAGCAGATGGTATGGCATCATTGAAGGTGTTTGTGCTTAAATCCAATACACGATAAAATCCTTGATTATCTTCCCCTTCAATAGCATAGATTGCCTTGTCATTTCGATTTGGCTCCAATTGCGCGTAAAGGGCTTCTTCTTCAAGGTAATTGTACTCAGTCATATAACGACTACCAACATCTAACAAATCAAAGACCATGACGAGTCCTACGACCGCAGTAAAGGCATAGGTTAACTCTTTGCGTTTAGGCTGAAAAATCAGAAGTGAAAGCATGCCAAGGACAGGAATAGACACCATAAAGGATCTCCAAGCATCACTTGTCATCAGCGCTTTGCGCAGGTCAACAAACAGTGGCTCATTATATCCCGCTTCACTAGCTCCTTGCATGCCGGTTGTAAACTTGAAGAATTCACTGCCAAGTGCTGCAAAGACCACAAAGAGGCCTGCTCCGATAATCGCCGTACGAATGACTATGGGTTTTAAACTTTTTCTGTCCTCTATGTCCAATAGCCGTTGAATACCTAGACCACTGATTATGGTAAAAATCATGGCAGCAATGGCTAATGCGGCACTTGGTGACCGCCATTTATCAAACAATGGAACGTTGTTAAAAAAGAATTCATTGAATCCCTTTGCATTGCTCCCAAGGGCAAATAGTATAATCAAAAAGGCTCCTAGTGAGAGTGCTAACACCTCCAATCCATAGCGACCTTTGTGGAGGACAGCTATTATCACAGCAAATACAAGCAAAATCCATAGACCTGCGCCAAAGTACATCGGTCCTGCCGTGCTCATATTCATAGGCCCCCAATAGGTGGGTAGCTCGATGACTTCTGGGTTGAGTGATGCATTTTTTTGAGCATCGTTTAACCTGCCGGTCTTTAAACTCTGCGCAACTTGCGGGTAATCTTCACTCCATTGTTTGAAAGCTCCAGATTCAAATGCGATGGCTTCTTGACTTGATCCCCCTACAACTCGTGGAATGATGAGGTTAAAAAGATCGAGGTTGCCATAGCTCCAGCTCATCGCGTAATCCCAACCAAGCCCTTTTGAGGTGGCATCGCCTTTTTCTGTGGTGCTCTTCAAGATAGATCCTCCCCGCATGGTGGATTTGGCAAAATCTTGAGAGGACTTTAAGTGGGAATAATTTGCCAAGCCGCCAAGAATTCCTGCAAAAACCAATACACCCACGGTCTTGCCGAGGTGCACCCATTTCTTCTCCATACCTGTTTTGATTAGTAGGACAAGGCCTGTGAGTGTAAGGCCAAGTACCGTGTAGTATACCATTTGGGGGTGGAGTAGTAAAATAGCGAAGGCTAACCCTAAAAAGGTGCCTGCAAATCCAGCGATGTAGTCCTTTCTAAAGGTAGCAAGAACTCCTGCGATAAGCATGGGAAGGGGCGCAAGGGTGGCCACTTTGGCAAAATGCCCTGTGACCAGCAAAATATAAACATTGGTCGTGAGCATGGCGGCTGAGGCAAGGGCCAAGCTTACCCAGGGATTAATGCGCAGAAGACAAAGCGCGATATACATAAACAATCCGGTGATAAAAAAGTGGTACCATACCTGAGAAAGTGCCATACGTAATCCGCTATCAAAGAAGTTCAATACACTGTTTTCCCGTCCAAATTTTAACAGATAGGCTGGGCTTCCACCAAATTGAGCTGGATTCCAATAGCTTGGTGATCCCGTCTCTTTTTCAAAATCTTTAATCTGTTTCCGCTTAGCGATTGATGAGATAGTATCTGATCCTTTCATAACTTTTCCCTCATGTTCAGGGCCTGAAACAATGTAACTCAGCATAAGCAAGGTTAACACACCGATTAAGTAGGGCAGAATTCGTTGAAAAATGTGCATAGAAATTTTCTTGAATTTTAAAGGTACATAATGCTCGGCGTATATCAATCCACAACTCGTCTTCATTCAATAGACTTCAAATAGTATTTTTGGTCTACAATTTCATAACAGTATGGCAAGACTAAGCCTTACTGTCAAGTGAATGAAAATCATGGAAAGTAGCCGTTGAAGTATTCTCTCATTATAGCCGTATATAATCGTCTTGACGAAGTCAAAGAACTCCTGGCATCAGCTGAGGAGATGACATTTGATAAGACACACTACGAAATCTTCTTTGTGGATGATGGTTCGACAGATGGGTTCAAAGAATACATCACGTCGTACAGCGAGAATACTGCGCTTAACATTGCCTGCGCATATCAGAGCAATCAAGGTCCTGGAGCGGCAAGAAATCATGGCATGCAGAAAGCAGCGGGGGAGTATTTCATTTTTGTAGACTCAGATTGTCTTTTCCCACCGCATTGGTTAAGTGCTGTAGATGAGGCGCTCTCAACGCATGGATATGATGCTTTTGGAGGTCCTGACCGATTCCATCCCTCATTTTCTCCTATGATTAAGGCCATTGACTACAGTATGACCTCTTTTTTAGGAACAGGAGGTACAAGGGGAGGAAAGCGAAGTGTAGGTAAGTTTTATCCTAGGAGCTTCAATATGGGAATTAGCCGAAAGGTATATGATCGCATAGGCGGGATGAATGCCCTTCGCCATGGACAAGACATGGACTACAGTGCGAGAATCTATGAAGCGGGCTTTACCGTGGGATTGATAAGTGAAGCCTTTGTATACCACAAGCGACGAACGAATCTTTGGAAATTCTTTAAGCAGATTTTTAACTGGGGCGTGGCACGCATTAATCTTCAACGTCTGCACCCAACCTTGTTAAAGCCAATTCATGCCTTACCAGCTCTTGTGGTTATGTCTTACGTATTAGCGATTACGCTTGGACTGAGTATAGCAAGCTTACGTCCGATACTGTGGTGCACTCTCATTGGCCATGGAGGGATATGCGCTTTAGCGTTCAAACAAGCGAGTATAAAATATCGACGACTTGACGTTGGAATACTGGCCATAGGAACCTTAAATATTCAAGTTTTTGCCTACGGAATGGGATTTCTGTATGCTGTGATGCAGCGAATGATTGGTCGAAAAGAGGCTCATGGCTTTGTCAAGCATTATTATTCTAAAAACAATACAATATCGAGATAGCTTATGGAAGGGTATAAAGAACGCTTAGAAGCACTTATTCAATCTAAAGAGGCTCTTTACAGAGATATGTTATCTCAGGAGAATGCGGATGTTTTTGAATCGGCAAAAGATCTCCTAGTTCAAGGTCTTCTCAACGGACAACGGGTCTTTTTTTGCGGTAACGGAGGATCCTTTGCCCAGGCGCAACATCTTGCCGCAGAGCTCAGTGGCCGTTTTTACATGGATCGTCCACCGCTTGCTGCGATTTGTTTGGGGAGCAGTGGGTCAATGTTTTCTGCCGTTTCCAATGATTTTGGGTACGAAGAAGCTTTTGCAAGAGAAATACAAGCCTTAGCCCAGCCTATGGATATCCTTGTGGTGCTCACAACTTCGGGATCATCTCCCAACATTTTACGAGCTGTAAAGATGGCAGGAGAGTTTGGGATGCAAACCTTGGCCTTAACTTCTAAGCGCGCGAAAGACTTGCTTCGTGTGGCGGAGGTGGCCTATGCTGTCGATTCAGAGGATGTGGCGCGTATTCAGGAAATGCATCTCTTTTTTGGTCATTTACTGTGTGCCCAAGTCGAGGTAGAGATTTTTGCTGAACCTTCCGAGGATGTCGACGGCGAGTAAATCTTACATTGAGGTCAATCCCCAACGTTCCGTGTTGCTTCTTGATCGCGATGGTGTAATCAATCAACGGATCATCAACGATTATGTGAAGTCCTGGGATGAGTTTGTCTTTATGCCAGGAGTGCTAGATGCTTTGTCCATCTTATCTAAGCGTTATTACCGAATTGTCATAGTCACCAACCAACAAGGCGTTTCCAAGGGATTGATGTCTAAAGAGGACTTGCAAAATATTCATCATGCGATGGTGGAGGAGATTCAATCAGCAGGTGGTCAGATTCATGCCATATATGCAGCGACCGAGCTTGCTAGCGATCACCCTGTATATCGTAAACCTGGAATAGGCTGGAAGGCAGCCATCGAACAAGACTTTCCAGAAGTTGATTTTTCGTTGTCCACAATGGTGGGGGATTCCGATTCAGATATTGCCTTTGGAAAGGCACTTGGATGCACTACTGTCGGCTTTGGTGAAAATTTGACGAAAAACAGCGCAGATTTCCACGTAAATAGCTGGAAAAGTCTCTTGTCTAAATATGCAATTGACGTACATTAGCGATAGGCGAACCAGCTTATTATGGCAAAATTATCTTCCTTAAGTCGTAAGTATATTATGGCGTTTTCTGGGTTATTCCTGATTCTGTTTCTAACCCAGCATATGACAATCAACTTGTTAAGTGTTGTTGATTCCTTGAGACTCAATGTTTTCGGTGCCGAGGACTCGAATCTGTTTAATCAGGCAGCCTACTTTATGGGAAATAACCCCGTGGTGCAGTTTGCATTGCAACCTGTGCTTATTGCAGGATTTATGATTCATATGGTGATGGCCTTTGTATTACAAGCAAAAAATGCAGCAGCGCGTCCAGATGGCTATCAATATGGAAACAAGGCACGAGCCTATAATTGGGCATCGATGAATATGCTCATCACAGGGGGTGTAGTCATCGGCTTTTTAGGCTTACATTTCTATGATTTTTGGATTCCAGAAATCACAGCAAAGTATGTGACAGGTAAGGCACACATTGGTGATGGTCCTGCTACAGAGGCCATTCTTGCTGACGTTAATCGATTTTATCCAGAGTTGGTTCACCGAATGAAATACCCTTGGCGGGTAGCTATTTATTGTGGATCGTTTGTCTTATTGGGCCTCCATTTAAATCATGGTTTCCAATCCTCTTTCCAAACGACGGGAGTAAGCCAAGGAAAATATGTGGCAGGCATCAAGAAGGCTAGTGTTGCCTTTGCGGTGATTGTGCCTTTGATGTTCATTGTAGTGGCATTAGTTCACTTTTTTATTAGTTAAGCTTAGGAAGAACGAGTTATGAGTATTCTACAATCCAATATACCAGGAGGTCCATTAAGCGATAAGTGGACACAACATAAAAATTCAATTCGCCTAGTTAACCCAGCTAATAAGCGCAACATTGATATCATTGTCATTGGCTCGGGCCTAGCGGGTGCCTCAGCTTCAGCGTCGTTAGCTGAGCTTGGCTACAATGTGAAATGCTTCTTTTTTCAGGATAGCCCTCGCCGTGCACACTCAATCGCTGCACAAGGAGGAATCAACGCAGCAAAGAATTACCAAAACGATGGGGATAGCACTTATCGTTTATTTTACGATACAATCAAAGGGGGAGATTACAGATCAAGAGAGGCCAATGTATACCGTTTAGCGGAAGTATCAGCCAATATTATTGATCAATGCGTAGCGCAAGGAGTACCTTTTGCACGTGAGTATGGGGGCACGCTTGCTAACCGCTCCTTTGGGGGAGTACAGGTGTCAAGAACCTTCTACGCAAGAGGTCAGACGGGTCAGCAGTTATTATTGGGCGCCTATTCAGCCCTAAGCCGTCAAGTTGCCGTAGGTAAGGTCAAGATGTACAATCGTCATGAACTCTTAGATATTGTAAAGATTGATGGCAAGGCGCGTGGTGTGGTTGTTCGAAACAATGCAACAGGTGAAATTTCAAGTCATGGAGGGCATGCGGTACTGCTTTGTAATGGAGGATATGGAAATGTATTCTATCTCTCGACCAATGCTATGGGGTCCAATGCTACAGCCTCTTGGAGAGCGCACAAGCGCGGTGCCTTCTTTGCAAACCCATCGTTTACGCAAATCCACCCAACTTGTATTCCTGTATCGGGAGACTATCAGTCAAAACTAACCTTGATGTCAGAGTCGCTCCGAAACGATGGTCGTATCTGGGTTCCTCTACATAAGGAGGATGCTGAGGCAGTGCGTGAAGGACGTCTACGACCTACCGATATTCCAGAAAATCGCAGAGATTACTACCTCGAGCGACGTTATCCAGCATTTGGTAATCTTGTCCCTCGAGATGTTGCATCTCGCGCGGCCAAAGAACGTTGTGATGCTGGTTTTGGCGTCAATAAAACTGGGCAGGCGGTGTTCTTAGACTTTGCTTCGGCGATTGAGCGTTATGGCGAAGAACAAGCGAATTTGAAAGGAATCAGTCCATCGGATCGCGAGGCGGTTATGCAGATGGGACGCGAAGTGGTCAGCGCTAAGTATGGAAACCTTTTCCAAATGTATGAGCAGATCACAGCTGATAATCCGTATGAAACGCCAATGAAAATATTCCCAGCAGTGCATTACACTATGGGTGGCCTTTGGGTTGATTACAATTTAATGACTACTGTACCAGGTCTTTTTGCACTGGGTGAAGCAAACTTCTCCGATCACGGAGCGAACCGTTTGGGAGCTTCTGCACTAATGCAAGGGCTTGCGGATGGATATTTTGTGATTCCTTACACAATAGGGGAGTATCTCGCTGACGATATTCGTACAGGAGCTATTTCGACAGACCATGATGCGTTCAAAGCAGCAGAAATGGAAGCCAAGGGACATTTGTCAAGTCTTTTATCGATTCAAGGGAAAACCACGGTCGATACCTTCCACCGTAAGCTTGGGAAGTTTATATGGGATTACTGCGGTATGGCGCGTAATGAAGAGGGCTTAAACTATGCCATTAGCGAAGTTCAGGCACTCCGCGATGAGTTCTACAACGATGTGCGCATCCCGGGAAAGCTCGATGAGTTAAATCCAGAACTCGAAAAAGCATCTCGCGTATCGGACTTCCTTGAATTAGGAGAATTGATGTGTAATGATGCCCTGAATCGAAAGGAATCTTGCGGAGGACACTTCCGAGAAGAATATCAAACAGAAGAAGGGGAGGCATTGCGTAATGATAAAGACTACGCCTTTGTCTCGGCTTGGGAGTATTCAGGAGATCCTAAAGCACCTAATCACCACAAAGAAGAACTCACCTTTGATAATGTGGAGTTGAAAACAAGAAGTTATAAATAATTCAATCTGAGATTATGAAATTGACCTTACACGTATGGCGCCAAAAAGATGCGCAAACCCAAGGGAAAATGGTTGACTACACGTTGGATAACGTTTCCGAGGATATGTC
>JAYYPZ010000071.1:0-15177 GCA_036128775.1 Bacteroidota bacterium | reverse complement strand
TGGAGACAAATCCTCAAAATTCTGAGCTTCAAATGTTTTAAACAGCCATTGAAGTTTCTCAAAGCTTCGTTTAAACTCATTGATATTGCTAATTTTCATAGTGCGGAACGTTTTTTAAGCAGTATTTTTCAAAAAGATAAGATAAAAGTAAAGTAAATGGGGTCAATCGAAGTTATTTGTGGAGGAATGTTTTCCGGGAAAACAGAGGAAATGATTCGTCGTATGCGTCGGGCAACGATAGGCGGGAAAAAGGTGTTTCTTGGAAAGGCAAGTAAAGACACACGCTACGATAACGAACAGGTTGTAACTCATAATATGGATCGAATGGATTCTGTGCCAATTTCAAGTGTTGACGAATTATATCGAGTTGTTGGTGACTCCGATGTAATAGGTATTGATGAGGTTCAATTTTTTACCGAAGAATTTATCGAGGCTTTTGAAAATTTAGCGAATCAAGGTCGTCGAGTTATTTTATCCGGCTTGGATATGGACTATGCGGGTATTCCTTTTGGTCTAATGCCACTGCTTCTTGCAAGAGCCAACCGAGTATCGAAACTCAAAGCAGTTTGTATTCAATGTGGTCAGGATGCCTCCTATTCATATCGCCTGAACAGTGATGAAAATCAAGTGATGCTAGGATCAACTGATACCTATGAGGCACGATGTCGTGCCTGCTTTACAGAAGGCATGAAATCGTAAAAGGATCCTGTCTTAAAAAAGTCCGTTGAGTTCGGCTTGTATTCTGTTGTAGATGTCAGAAATGTCATCTTTGTTCTCTACGATGTCTGTGTTATCGCAGTCGATGACAAGTAATGGTCCTTTATCGTAAGAAGCTATCCAGTTTTCATAAAACTCGTTGAGCTTCTTCAAATAGTCTAATCGAAGGTTTTCCTCATAGTCTCTTCCTCGCTTTTGAATATTGTTGACTAAGGTGGGTATGGAAGCCTTCATATAAATCAAAAGATCAGGAGGTTGAATTTGCGCTTCCACCGTCTTGTAAAAGGCCTTGTAGTTTTCATAGTCTCTTGTGGACATAAGGCCCATTTTATGCAAATTCGGGGCAAAAATGGCGGCATCTTCATAGATGGTACGGTCCTGGATAATGGTTTTATTTCCTTCGCGAATTTCTAATATTTGGCTATATCGTTGATGCAGGAAGAAAATTTGAAGATTAAATGCCCAACGATGCATATCTGAATAAAAGTCATCGAGATATGGATTTGATTCAACCTCTTCATACTGTGCTGTCCAGTCGAAATGATGAGATAAATTTTGCACGAGGGTTGTCTTCCCTGCGCCAATATTTCCGCTAACGGCAATGTGTTTTACATCCATATTTTCCTTAATCTTTAAAGTAATGCATTCCCATAACATCACGCATTGCGCCTAATGTTTTTCTCGCACTTTCGCGTGCCTTGTCCGCTCCAAGTTGCGCAATACGCTTCATTCGGACCTCGTCACTTTGCCAAGATAAAATCTCTTCTCGTTTTGGAGCAATAAAATCAATAACATCTGTGGCTAACTGGGCTTTGAAATCTCCATAACGTATTGAGCAATTCGCATAATCTGCTGTAAATGCTTGTAAAGTTTCCTGACTACTGACCCCAGCCATTAACTCAAAAAGCCCTTTGATTTCCTGCGAGAAAGGACTGTTTTTTTCTTGGGGACCACTATCTGTCTTCGCTTTTTTCAGTTTTTTCCGAATCTCGTCGTCTGAATCCGTGAGAAAGATGGTGTTGTTTGTATTGTGATCGGATTTGCTCATTTTTTGACCACTTCCATCCAATGCAAATATTTTCACAAGGCTTTCGCTGTAAGCAAATGCTTGAGGTTCTGGGAATAAGTCCGTTTTGTATACATGATTAAACCGATTACCAAAGGTCCGGGTCATTTCAAGATGTTGCTCTTGATCTTTTCCTACCGGAACGAAGTCGGCTCGGTGAATAAGAATATCAGCTGCCATAAGCACCGGGTAGGTGAGGAGACCGGCATTTAATGATTGCCCTTTCTTCCTTGCTTTTTCTTTAAGGGATGCTGTCTTTTCCAATTCCCCTTTATTGGCAAACATGTTAAGTACTAAATAGAGTTCTACAATCTCTGGCACATCACTTTGTATGTAGAGAGTGCATTTTTCGGGATTCAAACCCAACCCCAGGTAGTGTGCAAATATTGTTTTTGTATGATGATTTAATGCTTTGGGATCATGATCTGTTGTCAGGGCATGCAAATCCGCCACAAAAAAATAACAATTGTATTCTTCCTGCATGCGCAGCCAATTAGCTGCTGCCCCAAAATAATTTCCCAAGTGCAAACGACTTGTCGCACGCATTCCACTAAGCACCGTTTTCATACTGTCGAAGTTAATATTTCATTCGATATACAACGAATAAAATCAATCTTCCATAAATCCCTCTTATTTTAGCATAATGAAGGTTGATGTAAAGCTTGTTGAGCGCTTAGCATCCTTAGCAAAACTAAGTTTTGATAAGGAAGAGAAACAGCGTCTAGTGAAAGATTTAGAGCGTATGATTGGTTTTGTTGATGCGCTGGATCAACTCGACCTTTCCAATGAAGAGCCAATGACGCAAGTTCATCAGGTCAAAGGACGTCTCCGGTCGGATGAGACGGCGCCAACTCTGGCAAAGGAGGATGTCTTCCGTAGTGCGCCAAGTCATGATGGGACCTATTTTAAAGTACCTAAAGTGATTAAAGGGCAATGAGTGCTCTAATCGTTCTTGAGAATATTCGTAAATCGTACCGACTCGGAGGAGTAGATATTCACGCCTTGGATGGCGTGGATTTATCCATTCATCAAAACGAATTTGTTGCGCTTATGGGCCCCTCAGGTTCTGGTAAATCTACCTTGATGAATGTTCTGGGTTGTCTTGATAGCCCAACTTCTGGAAAGTATGCATTAAACGGAAAAGATGTGGGGTCGATGCGCGATAGGCAGCTTTCTGAAATTCGTAATACGGAAATAGGATTTGTTTTTCAAAGCTTTAATCTATTGCCCCGGATGTCTAGTTTGGATAACGTCGCCTTGCCCCTGGTTTATGCTGGCATTTCGAGTAAACAGCGTCGACTACGTGCCCAAGAAATGCTTGAGTTAGTTGGCTTAGGTGATCGGTTGAAAAACAAACCCAATCAGTTGTCTGGTGGTCAACGTCAGCGAGTTGCTATAGCAAGAGCCCTAGCTAATAAGCCTTCGTTAGTCTTAGCGGATGAACCTACAGGAAATCTTGATAGTACCACTGCTCAAGAAATTATGGAAATGTTGACGAAAGTGAACGCCCAAGGCAATACGATTGTTGTTGTTACACATGAACGGGAAATTGCGGAATATGCCCAACGCATTATTCATTTAAAAGACGGACGCATTGAACGCCACGAAGTTTTGACTAAAAATCATTGAGCTTGCCATGAAAATCTATACAAAAACAGGGGACAAAGGAGAAACCGGTTTATTCGGAGGAAGTCGAGTTTCCAAAGCTGACCTACGCGTTGAGGCTTACGGTACAGTTGATGAGTTAAATAGTGTTTTAGCTGTTGTTATAGAGTATGTGGGACAGACGAATGTGTCTGTGGATAGACTGCTAAGCGTTCAGGATATGTTGTTTCGCATCGGAAGTCATCTTGCTTCCTTGGATAACCCTAAGTCAGAATATTTACCCGAGTTAAATCCATTAGCAATCGAGCGATTGGAAAATGAAATAGATGACCTCACCAACGACTTGCCTCCTTTAAAAAACTTTATTCTACCTGGCGGTTGCCTGAGTAATGCATATTGTCATGTGGCGCGCAGCGTATGCCGAAGAGCAGAACGTCGTGTGGTGGGCCTTGATTCATCACTTGATTCAGTGGCCTTTATCATACAATACCTAAACAGGCTATCTGATTATCTTTTTGTACTGAGTCGTCAACTTGCCAAGGAACAAGGTGTCGAGGAGCGAAAATGGGAGGCTTAGCCTCTATTTACAGAAGATATGCACATTCGTGTGGATTCTAAACTTGTTTGATTCGTTGGAAATCCTATTTTTGGCTGAAATCGTATCGTATGTTTTGGACATTAGAATTAGCGACTCACTTAGAAGAAGCACCTTGGCCTGCGTCAAAGGACGATCTTATTGATTTTGCCATTCGCACTGGAGCACCCGTTGAGGTGGTAGAGAATCTTCAAGAATTGGAAGACGATGATGAAGTCTATGAAAGTATTGAAGATATATGGCCTGATTATCCTACTAAGGATGATTTTTTCTTTGATGAAGAAGAGTACTAGTTGACCCTAGTCCCACGCCTAGATTGGCTATTTTACTCCGGGTTGCTTGCCACCGTTACCAAGAAATATTTCTTTTTGCCACGTTGAATGAGAATAATTCCATTTGACATAACATCCTCCTTTGTACAGACGTAATCAGGACCGATTCGGTTTTTATTGACTTGGATCGAATTCTCCTTAAGCGCTCGTCGCGCGTCTGATTTCGATTCGCAAATTGCGGTTGCTCCGCTGAGCATCTCATCCATGGATAGTCCATTCTCTAGAGTTTCTTCAGCCAATTCAAACTGAGGCATTCCATCAAATATCTGTCTTAACTCCTGTGCTGTGAATGCGTCTAAATCACTTCGTTCTGACTTTCCAAAAAGTAGTTTCGTAGCACGTTCTGCCTTTAGTAGACCTTCCTCGCCATGGACTGTAGTCGTTATGTTTTCCGCGAGTTCTTTTTGCAGTGCTCGAAGGTGGGGTTCCTTTTGATGCGCGGCAATCAAATCTTCGATGGCTTTGCGGTCAAGCATGGTGAAAAGCTTGATGTACTTTGTAGCATCCTCATCACTTGTGTTTAGCCAAAATTGATAAAAGGCATAAGGGGAGGTACGTTTAGGATCAAGCCAAACATTTCCCTGTTCCGTTTTGCCGAATTTTCCTCCATCAGATTTAGTTACCAAGGGACATGTGAAAGCATAGGCTGATTTGCCCAATTCCTTGCGAATCATTTCCGTTCCCGTGGTGATGTTTCCCCATTGGTCTGATCCACCTGCTTGGATTTCACAATCCATCGTTTTAAACAGATGGAGAAAATCATATCCCTGCAATAACTGATAGGTGAACTCCGTAAAGGATATTCCAGTTTCAATTCGCTTTTTAACCGATTCTTTGGCCATCATTGTATTTACTGTGACCATTTTTCCAACATCCCGAATGAAGTCTAAAACATTGAATTTTCCGAGCCATTCGGCATTGTTAACGATTACTGCTGCATTGTCTTCGGATTCAAAATCAAGAAATCGCTGGAGTTGTTTCCGAATGCCAAACATGTTGTATTGGATTTCCTTAGCCGTGAGAAGGTTTCTTTCCTTGCTCTTTCCCGATGGATCACCTACCATGGCTGTTGCGCCGCCAATAAGGGCAACTGGAGTATGCCCGGCTTGTTGTAGGTGTGCTAAGATCATAATAGGTACTAAACTTCCTACATGCAGAGAATCAGAGGTCGGGTCAAAACCGATATACACCTTGGTGGGCTTCTCTGCTAATCGCTCCGCCGTACCGGGGATATGATTATGAATCATCCCTCGCCATTCCAACTCTTGAAAAACATCTTTATGCATAATTATTGCACCTTTTTCCTGCAAGGTAAATATTTTCGCACCGGATTAGAACATGAATATCTACAGTCATTTAGTTACCCTTCCTGAATCTTGCTCACCCTACACGGCTCATGGGGTAATTGCTCCTGATCTTTGGCCAAAATTTACTAGGATATATAATTCATCCCGACTCAATGCAGGCAAGATACAAAGTGATCCTATCGCAAAGGATTGGCTGGTTGGTGTTCAATGGCATATTCATTTGGATCAGCATTTTCATCATCTGGATGTTTTCCAAGAGGCCTGTATATCTATCACGGAGGATGTGCAAAAATATGCGAAGCCTTTAGGTTGGAAGCGTTGCCATACGATTGCTCATGTATGGCTAGAGTTAATGCTTGATGGATGGCTATTAAATCAAAAGGATGCGTCGTCCCATTGGGGTGAGACCCTATCCGGTTCCTACAATACCTTGGTCGATCGACTAAATAGTCATGTGCATGATGTGGATTCACTTGATGTCTATCTTCATCGTCTCTCGTGGTGTAAAGAGAGTCAACATCTATCCCGACCAAATCAGGTAAAAGAGCAGATGTTTATTTTGGACAAAATCCTGCCGGATCGATTGTTTTGTGCTCGGTTTCTAGACGTTGATTTAGATTGGGCAAGTGCGGTCGAAGATCGCGCTAAACATGACTTTGGTCAAGACTTATGCACATGGGTTGCAGGATGTGAAAAAGGTTTCGATAGTTTTTCAAAAGGTTTAGGGTAAAGACCTACTTTTGAGGCAAACACCTATCGATTAAACCGCTATGAGAAAAATTACTAGTATACTTTGTTTCTTCTTCATTTCAGCATCATTTCTTCTTCTGAGTTGCACCAGCGAGTCGGGTAATACGTCAGATACTCCTGAACCTAAAACACAGGACCGAGAAGTCGCTGCAAACGACTCTGCACTTCTCTCTATTGAGGGTATGATGTGTCCTTCGGGATGTGCTAAGCCTATTGAAGAGAAACTCGCTTCCTGCACTGGGGTAAGTGCCTGTGTTGTGGATTTTGAGAATCAAACGGCATTTGTACGCTTTGATAACTCTGCTATAACTCCAGACTCAATGATTCAAGTTATTGGTGCCGTAAATGATGGTGCCTATACGGCATCTGTAAAAGAAGCACTTTAGACTAATCCTCAACACTAACCATGACGTTCTCCAAACTCATCCAACGCGTTCCTACTTCATCTACCATCAAGATGGCTCAAATGGCGCGTGAAAAACGCCAAGCAGGAAAAGAGGTAATCAATCTTACCTTGGGAGAACCTGATTTTCCAACCCCTGATTTTATAGTAGAAGCAGGTGCTAAGGCACTACGAGATGGTTTTACGAAGTATACGCCGGTACCAGGATTGCTCAGTCTTAGAGAGGCTATTTCCAGCAAACTTTCGACGCAAAACAATCTTTCTTATGCTCCTGACGAGATCATCGTGTCGACTGGAGCTAAGCAATCGATTGCCAATGCAGTATTAACCCTCGTAAATCCTGGAGAGGTTGTTTTGCTTCCTGTCCCGTATTGGGTGAGTTATGCGGGTATAGCAAAGATGGCGGGAGCCGAAGTTGTTCCTATACCTACAGGTATCGATCAACAGTTTAAGATTACTCCAGCTCAACTTGAGTCGACCTTGGCTAGTCTTTCAGCATCAGGGAAGGTTGCTAAGATGCTCATCTTTAGTAGCCCTAGTAATCCCTCGGGGATGTGCTACTCTCAAGAGGAATTGGATGCCCTGTCCAAGGTTATTGAAAAACATACTTCGTTATGGGTCTTGACCGATGAGATTTATGAGCATATCAATTTTACAGGAAAGCCCCATGCGAGTATCGCAAAAAATCAAGCTATTCGAGACCAAGTGTTAATAGTGAATGGTATGTCGAAGGGATATTGCATGACAGGTTGGCGTATTGGCTATTTAGCCGGTCCAAAAGATGTCGTAAAAGCTTGTAGTAAGCTTCAGGGGCAATTTACCTCGGGCACATCTGCCGCGGCTCAAAAGGGTGCTGAGGCTGCATTGCTTGGGCCTTTGGATGAAACCTTGGCTATGCGTGATGCCTTTGTTCAACGAAGAGATTATCTTCTCGATGCCCTAAAAGATTTTAAAGGATGGTCCTACATAAAACCAGATGGAGCTTTTTACTTGTTTATCAATATTCAAAAGGCACTCGGTCTCTCAATCAATGGTAATGAGATTACTTCGGGTGATCGTCTTGCTGAGCTCTTGCTAGACCAACTGGATGTTGCTTTAGTGGGTGGGTCAGGTTTTGGAGAGCCAAATGCCATGCGTATTTCCTATGCAGCCTCGATTGAGGACTTGGAGAAAATGGTAAGTCGCTTAGCTCCGTATTTTAGTTGATATGCGTGCATTAGTTCTTGGCGATATCATCTTGGATAGTTTCCTAAAAGGAACAAAGACAAGGCAATCTCCAGAAGCTGATGCTCCAATACTTCTTCATGATTCAACAAATTATGTTGCTGGTGGAGCGGCCAATGTAGCCCTTAACTTGCACAGCTTAGGCTGGGACGTTTCTCTAATGGGGCTAGTTGGCAGAGACGTGCAAGGCGAGCGTTTGTCAAACTTGTTGGCCACTTACAAAAACCTCGAAGTGATTTCCTTTTCGGATGGGAGACCTACTACGCACAAACAACGTATTCTAGTCGATGGAGTCTATCAGATGCGCGTTGACGTAGAAAGCACACTAGCTATTGAGATGGATATAGTTGAAGATGTACTTCGCAAGGTCGAGGAGGAGATAAAAAAAGAGTTGGATATTCTCGTAATCCAAGATTATAACAAAGGGCTTTTGACTCCTGATTTGATTAATAGCATATTATCTATGGCCATGGCAGCTGGAGTAGAGGTTGTGGTAGATCCCAAAAAAGATAACTTTTGGCACTACAAAGCGGTCTCCATCTTTAAGCCAAATCGCAAAGAGTTAGCCGAGGCAAATCAAATAGATGCTGCTGCTTTAACAGACTTAGCCAACTTAGAAGAGGTGATGAGAAAGTCTAAAACTAAGTTGCAATGTGATCAACTTATTGTGACGCTGTCTGAAGCGGGTATTGCGGCTTTGGATCAAAACGGTACTTTTCATTATCAATCGGCGCTCTCTCATTCGATAACCGATGTCTGCGGGGCTGGTGATTCTGTCTTTGCTGCAGTAGTAGACGCTACGAAGAACACTATGGGCATTGAAGACGTTTTACATCGTTGTCTTCTAGCTGGAAAGGCAGCTTGTTCAATACAGGGAACTTATATCTTACGTCAAGACGACTTAGAGGTAAACTCTTAGATTTTACGTATTGCTTTTACAGGGTCAAGAGAAGCTCCCAAGTAAGCGGGTATCGCTCCTGCTAGCAGACCAATGGCTGTAGATAATCCAAGACCGAGCACAACATTCTGTTGAGATAGGCTCAGTACGATCGATGCGCCACTTTGTGCGATAACAAGATTGGCTATGTTTAAGAAGCCATAACTCGCAATCATCCCTAAGCCCCCTCCGATCAAACAGAGCATGACGGCTTCAATCAAGAACTCAAGCATGATAACATAGCGCTTGGCACCTAATGCTTTTTTTATGCCTATGTAGACTCTGCGCTCACGAACGGAAACCAGCATGATATTAAGAATACCTATGCCGCCAACAAGGATGGAAAAAATCCCAATGAAAAGTCCCGCTTGATTGACCACTTCAAACACTTTGGTGAAGGCGTTGGCCAACAAACTTGTTTCGTTGATCGCAAAGTTGTCTTTGGATTGGATATTTTGGTAACGCACAGAGCGCATAAGAAAGGCGAGTTCTGCCTTGGCCTCATCCATGGATTGTCCTTCCTTTACTTTCGCCATGATGAGCGGACTTCCAAAGGTTTCCCTTCCCATGGTTTTATTGATAAAGGCATTGGATACAATAATGTCATTATCCAAACTAAGATTAAGAATATCTTGACCTTCTTCCTGTAACACACCAATGACACGAACCTCTGCATTATTCATCTTGAGTTTTTGTCCTATTGCACTGACGGCTTTAGGAAAAAGCTCTAATGCAATACTTCCACCGAGAATAGCGACGGGTTCTCCGTTATTAAATTCTCGTTGACTAAAGAATCGTCCGCTAGTCAGCTGCAGACTGCGGATGTTGTCATAGCCTTCTGATACACTGACAAGATTGACAGCATCCATGGTAGTCCATGATGAAATTGCTTCTTGGTTTTCAATAACCTCGAGGTAACATATCGCCTGAGAAGAACGGATACGCTGGCGGATGGCAAGGTATTCGTCCTCACTGACTTCGGGTCGGTTCATGTACTCCCACCAGGGATAACCTTCTCCAAAATCCCATGGCCATTTTTGTACATAGACTACATCATTTCCAAGAGAGTTTATACTGCCGGATATGTTGCGCTCTAAGGAATCGACAGAAGCGAACACGGTCATAATACAGAGTACGCCGATGAAGACTCCAAAAAAGGACAAGGTAGATCGAAGTTTATGGGACCAGATCTCAAGAAAACCGGTTAACAAACTGCGAAATAGAATGCGCAACATTGAATGAATTTAGATTCGCTAAAGAATGCAAGTTAGTAGTAATTTTGGAGGATGGAACGAATGAAGCTTTCTCACTTTAATTATGAATTGCCAAAAGAACTTATTGCGGAGTTTCCTACCGAGCAACGCGATGAGAGCAGATTAATGGTCATCGACCGTGCAAAACAAACCATCGAACACAAAACCTTCAAAAACTTTATTGATTATTTCGGTGAAGGGGACACCCTAGCGATGAATAATACAAAGGTCTTTCCTGCAAGGTTGTATGGCCAGAAGGAAAAGACTGGAGCGAAAATAGAAGTGTTTTTGCTTCGTGAGCTCAACAAAGAGCAAATGTTATGGGATGTTTTAGTCGATCCAGCGCGTAAAATTCGCGTGGGCAACAAGCTTTATTTTGGTGACGATGAACTCGTTGCTGAAGTCGTAGATAATACCACCTCTCGTGGACGAACTGTTCGATTCTTTTTTGATGGCTCTCAAGAAGATTTTAGGAGGGTCTTATTTGGTTTGGGATCTACGCCTCTTCCAAAGTATATCAAAAGGGATTCTGAGGAGATAGACGAAAGTCGATATCAGACAATCTATGCAAAGGTTGATGGTGCTGTTGCGGCTCCTACTGCTGGGCTGCATTTTAGTCGAGAGGTGATGAAACGTCTGGAGCTCAATGGGGTAGATATGGCCGAAGTTACTTTACACACTGGACTTGGTACTTTTCGTTCGATCGAAGTAGAGGATTTATCTAAGCATAGAATGGATGCTGAGTTCTATATGGTCAATAACCAAGCGGTTGAAACCATCAACACTGCGCTTGATGCAGGAAAACGAATCTGTTCTATTGGTACGACATCGATGAGGGCGATTGAGTCTTCTGTCTCAGCCTATGGTCGATTAAAAGAAGGACAAGGTTGGACGAATCTATTTGTATATCCTCCTTTTGAATTTTCAATTGCTAATTCAATGCTGACAAACTTCCATTTGCCTAAATCAAGCTTGATTATCATGGTTTGTGCCTTTGGTGGATATGATTTGATTATGAAGGCCTATGAAGAGGCCATTAAAGAAAAGTATCGTTTCTATAGCTATGGGGATGCGATGTTAATTCTCTAGTTGTGAAGTGGTTTCGATTTTTTCTTCTTGGATTTTTAGTAATCCTTACATCCTTTTCTGTAAAGGCTCAACGGGGCTTCTTTTATTCTCATATTCCAGATTGGGACTATTCACATGTTGACTCTTCCATTCAGTCATCCATCATCCAGGATACCGCCGTATTGACAGATGATGAGATCAAAGCAATGATCCGCCTGCCTCAAAGTGAATTGCCACAGCCAAGTGATGATGAGATCAAAGCGCAGCTTGAAGCCATCCCCGCGCTGGTTAATTTTCAATGTAATGATCAAGTAATCGCTGAGATACGGACCATGGTATACTCAGCTAGGAACTACATGGCCAAGCTGCGAGGAAGAGCAGAATACTATTTTCCGATTTTTGAGGGAATGCTCGCTGAGGAAGAAATGCCTATTGAGCTAAAGTATCTCACCCTTATCGAGTCTGGACTTGATCCTCAAATAACAAGTTATGCCGGAGCTCGCGGATTGTGGCAAATTATGCCAGCTACTGCACGAGGACTTGGCTTAACCCTTGATTCATGGGTGGACGAACGGTGTGATCCGATCAAATCAACGCAGGCTGCTCTGGCATACCTCAAGGCTGCGAACAGGACATACGATGATTGGTTGGTGAGTCTGGCATCATACAATGCAGGCCCCGGAACGGTGAATCGCGCTATATCAAGAACAGCAAGTGGTAGGACCTATTGGGATATTCAACCTCAATTGCCACGTGAGACGCAAAAATATGTTCCAAAGTATATAGCGATGGTCTATTCCATGCACTATGCGGACTACTACAAAATTCCGATAATCTATCCGAGTTACAGCATTGCTCCTAGTATTCCTGTAGAAATCTTTTCTCCTCTAAAAATTAGCCACATCGCTGCTGCTTTGGATATGGATTCTGCTGACTTGGCTCGTCTAAATCCGTCGCTAAAAACAGATTGGATTCCCTATTACCAAAATGGATTCACGTTGAATGTTCCTTCCGATAAGTCTGCAAGATTTTATGCGTTGGAACAAGATATTTATTTGACAAGTGATACCCTGTTCTTTGTTTTACGAGATGACCGGGTGAATGGTGGTTATGATGAACGCAAGAACATATATTATGTTCAACAAGGAGATTATCTCGAAAAGATTGCTATGAATTTCTCGGTAAGCGTAGAGGAATTAATGGAGTGGAATGAACTAGAGTCGATGATGTTAGAGTTGGGCCAGGGCCTAGTTGTAGGTGATAACAAAGGACTAAATCCCTACGTGTCAGACGGAGAACGACCTGATGAGGTTGGTGTGCAATCGGATGAATATGATGAGAACTGCGATTGTGTGTATCACCGTGTTCGCTTCGGTGAATCAATCTTCGATATTGCCTATGAATATGGAGTGCGTGTCGAGGATATTCTCAGAGACAATACCATCACCAATGTTCTCTTAGTTGAACAGGGTATTAACCTCAAAATCCCAAAGAAATAGTCCTGGATTTTCGGACTAAAGTGATAAGCGCTTCACATCCTTAAAATTGGGCTTTCTTTTTTCTAAAAAGGCATCTCGTCCTTCTTGCGCCTCGTCAGTCATATAAGCCAAGCGAGTAGCCTCTCCAGCGAAAACTTGTTGGCCTACCATTCCATCATCGGTTAGGTTCATGGCAAACTTCAGCATTTTTATAGCCGTAGGTGACTTTTGAAGAATCGTTTGGGCCCATTCAAAGGCTTTATCTTCTAACTCTTCGTGGGGATAGATGGCGTTAACCATACCCATGTCAAGGGCCTCCTGTGCTGTATAATCTTTTCCTAAGAAAAAGATTTCTCGTGCCTTTTTTTGCCCCACCATTTTCGCGAGATAGGCCGACCCATATCCCCCGTCAAAACTTGATACATCTGCATCAGTTTGTTTGAAAATGGCGTGTTCTTGACTAGCTAGCGTCATATCACACACTACATGAAGGCTATGTCCACCACCAACAGCCCAACCCGGCACTACGGCAATGACAACCTTAGGCATAAAACGAATCAATCGCTGCACCTCCAAAATGTTAAGTCTTGGTGTACCCGAGCCATCAACATAGCCTTGTTTTCCTCGAGCTCTCTGATCCCCTCCACTACAAAAAGAATACACACCATCTTTTGGAGAAGGTCCTTCCCCAGATAGTAAAACTACCCCGATACTATTATCCTCTTGGGCATCATAAAATGCTCTAAGTAGTTCGGCTACAGTTTTTGGGCGGAATGCATTCCGCACTTCTGGACGATTAAATGCGATGCGCGCGACGCCATCTTTTTTGGCATAGGTTATATCGCTATACCCTTCGATTGAATTCCATGATACATTCATAGAATAAATGTACAATCCATAGACTCTAAATTGGGATTTCCTTGCAGGAATCCTTTAATTTGACGATATGTCTTGGCAGGATACACAGCGGTTTCTAGGTAAGTTGAGTTATAAAAAGCTCGCAAACATGTCCAAGCTACTTCTATCATATAAGCTAGCAACCTGGCAAGGTCATGGTTCGAGGTGGGGCTTGCCGATGACGCTGTCCGTTGAACCAACAACATCCTGTAATCTAGGTTGTCCTGAATGCCCAAGTGGTTTGCAATCCTTTTCGAGGCCAACGGGTACAATCGATGTAGACCTTGTTAAACGACTAGTTGATGAGGTCAAAGATCACTTGGTCTATCTCTACTTTTATTTTCAAGGCGAGCCCTATGTACACCCTCAGTTTACTGAAATGGTAGGTCTTGCTGTTCAGGCAGGATTATATACCGTTACCTCATCCAACGGGCACTTCCTTACAGCCCGTAGAGCGCAGGAAACATTAGACAGTGGTCTTGATCGATTGATCATTTCGATCGATGGAAGTACTCAAATGAGTTATGGTCGTTATCGTAAGGGTGGGGAATTAGACAAAGTATTGCGCGGTATAGAAACCTTACTTAACGCACGAGAAAAAGGAGGATATAAGAATCCACATGTAATCTGGCAGACAGTTGTTTTTTCGTCCAACGAAGATGAAATTGATACGCTTCGATCCATGGCGAAATCATACGGTGTCGATGCCTTCTCTTTAAAAACGGCTCAGCTTTATGATTTTGAAAATGGACATGATCTTATGCCGTCTTCACCGACCTATTCCAGGTACCAGAAAAATAAGGAGGGAAAGTATGAGCTCAAACAGCGAGGCGATCGTCACTGCTGGAAAGCATGGCATAGTGCCGTCATGACGTGGGATGGAAAGGTTGTCCCTTGCTGTTTTGATAAGGACGCTGAATTTGCCTTAGGCGATTATCCTAAAGAATCGGTTAAGTCGATTTGGACCAATGATCTTTCTTCTTCATTTATGGAACAAGTACAGCGGTCTCGACAAAGTATACCGATGTGTAACAATTGCTCCGAGGGGGTAAAAATTTGGCGCTGATAAACAGCGCCATAAAAAAATTCTTAAGCAGTTTTCTGCTTATTCGTTAGGAATCATTAAATCATAAAACTGATCCAACTTTGGAAGGATTACCACTTCAGTGCGTCGGTTAGCACTTCTTCCCTCCGCTGTTTCGTTATCACCCTTAGGTTGATATTCTGCTCGTGCACCAGCAATCATTCTTGCAGGATTTACTTGATAGTTTTCTTGTAGTGTTCGAACAACTGCAATTGCACGCTGTGCACTTAAGTCCCAATTGTCTTTCATACAATATCCTGCGATAGGTCGGTTATCGGTATGGCCTTCAATCATCACCTCAAAATCTTCATGATCGTTGATAATTAATGCAATTTTTTCCATTACTTTCTCACCCTGTGGTAAGAGGTTAGCACTACCTGAAGTGTATAGAAGCTTATCCGAAATAGAGATAAATACTGCTCCTCCTCGTACTTCGATATTAATATCCTCATCACTCAAAT
>JAYYPZ010000070.1:0-7215 GCA_036128775.1 Bacteroidota bacterium | reverse complement strand
CGATATACATTGATAAAGCGTTCGAAATAGAGGTCGAGCTCAATAGGGTCAACATTGGTTATACCAAGAAGATAGGCTAAAATGCTATTGGCTCCACTACCACGTCCTACATAGAAAAAGCCTTGTTTTCGGGCATGTTGGACGATATCCCAATTGATAAGAAAGTAGGGAACAAAGTCCATTTGTTGAATGACGTCTATTTCTTGGTCGACACGTTGTTGAATGACGCTTTTTTCTTGGTGGGTATAGCGATGGCTGATGTTGTCATTACACAACTGCCGAAGGAGTTGTACGTCGTTGTGCTTGTCTCCTGTATAGGAGCGTTGATTTTGGGGTGGACGTCCAGGACTAAAATCAAATTCAATATGGCATTGGTCAAGAATTTTTTGGCTTCGGTTTAACCACAATTCATACCCTGAAAAGCACTGCCTAACCTGACTTGGGGGGCGGAAAATCTCATCATAGGTCGCTTGTTCAGTTTGCGATAGCTTACTGAGTAAGGTGTTTTTCTGGATCGCGCGTAACAGGCGATGGGTGCTGTAATCGCGTTTATTGCGGAAGGTCACGGACTGATAAGCAATCATACGATCACTTCGCCGATAGGTATGCCGCAGAAGTTGTGCAATCTGTGCAGGGTTTACTCCTATAAATTCGTGGGGTGCTAGTCGTTCAGGGTGAAGGCAGGGATGTTGAATGGCATAGGCGAAGTCGTAAATAATAAAGGCGTTCTCAAACCAAGGGGCTTGGATGGGGACTTTGGCCTTATTATGCCGTATTTCCGCTAAGAAGGTATTGAGTTCATAATACCCTTGATTATTTTTTGCCAATCCAAAGTATTGTCCTCGTCCTTGTTCGCGGAAGTCAATACCGACTACTGGACGAATACCGTAGTTAGGAGCTCGACGAATAAAATTGAGGCATGCCGAGGTAGAGTGGACGTCAGTTAAGGCCAAGGACGTGACGCCCATACGCTGAGCCTCTCCTAAGAGTTCTTCTTCAGAAAATGTCCCAAAGCGGTAGCTATAGGCAGTATGGCAATTGAGGTACATCGCGTCTACTGTTTACGATGGGCTAGTATAACAGGCGGTTCGCCAGAGAAAGGATTTTGTCTGCCAATGGTCTTAGCTTCTAATCCGCAAGCCCGAACAACACTTCGTTGTCCATGTTTTTCTCGAATGGTATCCATGGCTTGAAAGAGTTGGTTTTTCTCTTGGCTATCCTCAAAAAGTTGAATTTGTGGACGGCCGTGTACCAAATCGCTGAAACGTATGCCGATAAGCCCAACAAAAAGTCTTAGATTATACAGAGATGAAAAGAGATCCAAAGCATATCGAATTAATACATCATCATCGGCACAGTAGGGGATACGTTGCTGCTTTGAATACGTCTGAAAGTCTGAATACCGAATACGGACGGATATACAGGCGGTTAATTTCTGACCTCGACGCAACTGAAAGGCAAGGTTTTCTGCCATGGCCGTCAATATTGATTTTAATTTTTGCACGTCTGTAGTATCCCGGTCAAAGGTTCGTTCGGTAGAGATTGATTTTCGTTCGGTGTAGGGAATCACAGGTCGGTTATCAATGCCTTGTGCTTTCTGCCATATGATGCTTCCTGTCTTTCCGAAAGTAGCCTGCATCATTTCTATTGGAATTTGTTGCAATACTCCGATGCGACGAACTCCCATATGGGCAAGCCGATGCAAGGTCTTTTCCCCAACCATAGGTATTTTTCCTACATGCAGTGGAGCAAGGAAATCTTTTTCTCTTCCCTCATCTACACGAAGTTGGTTGTTAGGTTTTGCCTCACCAGTGGCTATTTTGGATACGGTTTTATTTTCTGAAAGTCCAAAGGAGATAGGAAGACCGGTTTCATGGATGATTCTACGGCGTAGTTCAGAGGCATAGGCATAGCATCCAAAAAATTGATCCATCCCTGATAGGTCGGCATAAAATTCATCAATACTTGCTTTTTCCAATAAGGGAACTTCCTCTTTAAGAATCTCTGTGATTATGCGGGAATACTTCGTGTAGGTCATTGAATTCCCTCGAATAACGATGCCCTCAGGACAACGCTGTTTTGCCATTTTCATAGCCATTCCTGAACGTACTCCGTATGCGCGCGCTTCATAGCTACAGGACGCGACTACGCCACGGTCACTTGTGCCACCAAGAAGAATAGGTTTCCCCCGAAGACGACTATCTAAAAGCCTTTCTACGGACACAAAAAAGCTGTCGAGATCCATATGAAGGATGGCACGTTGCATGAATTATTATTGGTTTAAATCCTAAAATATGGAAATATTCCAAATTAAATGCACAAAATGATGCTGAATCGCTAAAAATGGCAATATAGTAGTGGAGGCTAGGTAGACCCCATGTCGAAGTTCGATGAATGAAAGGGGTAAGGGTGGTGGTTAGTGAGTATGAAGTGTCTGCTAGGCACCCGATCCACCCCCTCCCGTTGGGAAGATAATTCCCTCAAAAAGTGTGCCGCTGACACAATGTGTATTCAGCA
Source organism: Bacteroidota bacterium (assembly GCA_036128775.1). Classification (GTDB taxonomy): domain Bacteria; phylum Bacteroidota; class Bacteroidia; order Chitinophagales; family UBA8649; genus UBA8649. Next base: position 4,698 of record JAYYPZ010000070.1, on the reverse strand, counting down.
ACAACCCGTGAGTAAGTCCTACTAATTCTTAATTAAAGGAAGTGTTGTTCGAAGACCCCCTTTCCGATCAAAAACCGTGAGGAAGTACATGCCTTTTGACCATGCAAAAGCATCAATTTCACTTCGTCCTGTAAGTTTTCCTGATAGAACTTCACGACCCCGAGTATCAGTAACCGTGTAGTGAAATGTTCCTTCTTCTTTAAGACCAATTGTGAAGAGTGCATTACTTGGATTAGGACTCACAAGGAGAGATAGTAATGGACCATTATCTTCAATCGAGCTTGGATCGAACGTAACGCTACGGATGTCACTTACAGCATCTCGATTGTTCTGGCAAGCCGTACGCACACGAATCTCGTAGGTTGAACCTGCCATAAATAAGTTTTCTAAAAATGAAATTCGGATATCATCATCGCTTGTAACCAAAAATTCATTCCAGATCGAGTCGCCTTCTAAACGATACTCAATAAAGTAGCCGATGGTTTGATCGTCCTCAAGATCGAAAAAGCTCACTTGTAAGGTATTGCTGTTCTGGATATTGGTAAAGAATTCAGGTACTCGACTGCATCGGGGGCACTGAGTGTTTACCGCTTCAACAGCACCATACATGTTTAGCCTTCCTCCTGTTACCGTATTACTTGATAAAGAAGTATTTGGCGTAACCCCTTCTAGTAACATGTCTTTTATATCGAGTGCCATATCTGCTGGATTCTCTAAGGCTAAATCAGCATAAGCTGGACAATCTACACTATACATTAAGGCGATTGTACCTGCCACATGCGGAGTAGCTCCTGAAGTTCCTCCGAAGCCACCATATTCTCCTCCAAAAAATCCAGGCTGGTCTAAGGTATAAGTCTCTTGACCATAGGCTCCTAGGTCAATTGTCGTTGCTCCATATCCCGCTCCATTGACTTTGATATCATTTCTTCCAAGGTTGGTAACACTTAGAAGATAGTCGCTAGCACAAGCGGTAGGAAGATCTCCTTCAATATCTACATTAACATTTCCATTGATGGTTGCCCCGGCAGAAATAATTCCATAGGCTCCTAAGCTATCATACATTGCACACCACATCGGGGCAGAGGATGGTTGTCCATAGTCAATACCCCATGAGGAGTTGGTCGATACCACAAAAGCACCTTCTGCACCCTCTGTCTCATTGTACCGTTTACGCTGCACAAGGGCATAACTGTAAGATGCAATGGCTCTAGACTCTGGAGAGCCACCTTCGATAATCATAACCTTGACATCCCAGTTAACTCCTGTGACGCCGACACCATTGTTTCCTTGAGCGCCAATGATTCCTGCAACTGGTGTGCCGTGGCTTCCTCCTGAACCCACATTGTCATCATTACTGTAGGCAGACCATCCACGGTAATCGTCGGTATAACCATTGCCATCATCATCAATATTGTTGTTTGGAATTTCTGCCTCGTTGGTCCAGAGATTATCTCCCCAATCTGGGTGACTAAGTTCTACGCCATCATCAATCACCGCAACTACAATCTCGTCTCCATTTGCTGTGAATCCTCCTGTTGTGATATCCCATGCCAACTCTGCGTCTAGGTCAGCATTAGGTACACCTCCACTTCCTCCACTATTAACGTATTGCCACTGGTCGCCATAAAGTGCGTCATCAGGTTCAGTATCTCTATATTCAATTACATGATCTCCTTGCGCAATCTCAATCGATGGATGGTGATGGAGTGCCTTGATTACGGCATGTACATCACCTTCATTTGCATCAAAGCTCACCGTCCAAGCTGGTAGGACAGGGCTGATAAAATCCTTGATCTGTAGCGAGGGGAGATTAAGTGTTTTTTGTACGTCTTCAATAGCGTGTAGTACATCCGATTCACTTCGTGCTTTTACAATCACTTGGTCACGAAGAATATCAGCCTCAGGGGAAGCCATCTGCTGTGCGCTCAGGGTGAAAGAAAAATAGGTTAAGGTTAGTACGGCAATAGGTATAATTCGTAGCATGGCAGAAAGATACAACACCTTATCACAATGTTAACGTCATAAGTTTACTGTAAAAAGGCTCGCGGAGCCTCGAATTGCCGTTCGAGACCCCGCTACGCCTAGGTGATGTATGGTAGGTAAGGCTTATCGCATAAGGGTTACATTCCCTGAATGATATCCTGCATTTCCATCAGGACACATAACTTCCAAGGTGTATACAAATACGCCGCCATTTAATGGTTGACCGTTAAATCGACCATCCCAAGATTCGTCAGGATCATTGGTTTGAAATACTTGATTTCCCCATCGATCGTAGAGTGCGAACTTCTCTACAGGTGTGCTGATTAAACTTAGAGGTTCAAACACATCATTAATCCCGTCTCCGTTTGGAGTAAATACATTTGGTATCGTGTAAAATCCATCGATACAGTTGTCGAACACTTCGATAGTAACATCCTCAGTTGCCACACACCCATTGACATCCGTTACACTGACTGTAACAGTCTCTGTCTGGGCGCCAGCAAACATTGTATAGTTGCAAGTATCACAAGAAAGGCTTGAATCACTTGTCCAATGGTAGCCGATGGCATTGTTTGAGAAAGCACCAAGCTGAATAGAGTCTCCTAATAATATGCGCTCGTCACCTGTGGTTTCAATTGTAGGATTAGAAACAACTTCTACATCAAAGGAGAATGAATTGACACATCCTTCGGCAGACTCTAGCTCAACATTAAAGGTGGTATTCCACTCTGGGTAGATCGATACATCGTGGCAATCAAAGCAATCCAACCACATAGAGGACTCCCAGCTGTAGGTGTAATCCGCTCGCAATGTTGGATTCCAAGTTGTTCCCATACAAAGGGTGGTATCCGGCAGATGCGCTTCGGGAATACTATCAATTACAACGGTTTGTGTAAAGGTGTCACGACAACCTGATGACGTAAGAATAGCGAGTTCAGCAGTGTAAACTCCTGCTTCTTCGAAGGTAACGCTTGGTGCAAACGTGCTCGCGGTAACACCATCAATAGTCCATGAGTAGTCAAGGATGGAACTATCCGCACTTGAAGTATTTATGAAATCCACTAATACAGGTGGGCAGAAAAGTTGATTAGGCAACTCAAACTGGGCAATCGTTGATGTGTCAACATACAGTGCAGCAACATCAGTCGCGGTATCCGAACAATACGCATTCTCAATGATGAGCGTGAGGTCAAAATACCCACCTTCATTGTACAGGTGAATCTGATTTGCGCCTGTAAGTGTGTCGCCATCTCCAGTTAACCAAGTGTATGATTCAATGGGGTGCAAAGAAGTAGAAGCATCATTTAAGAACAATGAATCGTTGGGGCATAGGTAGTCACGGGTAAAGGTTAAGCCGGCATCCATAGTACTAATAGAAACGCTATCTAATTCATGGGCTACAAGACACCCAAGTCCATTATCAAGAATCACGATAGGTAGGTAGTTACCTGGGGTATTGTAATTATGGTTCTGAGAGTTATTTGCCGTATTGTAAAGATTTCCATCGCCGAAATCGTACATCTGGTTTACAGAGTTTGTATTGGAAATCGATAGGGTAACGTCTTGTCCTGTACATCCTAATACTTGACTTTGCTCAATGTCTGCTACGGGTCCGTTAACGGTAATCATCGAGTCAAGGGTTAAACTATCTGTACATCCGATAGCATTGACAACAGTCAAGGTAACATCAAAGGCACCAACTTCGGAGTAAACGTGATCGGGACTAGTTAGATTGGACACGGTTCCGTCACCAAACACCCATTCCCAAGAGATGATATCGCCTTCCGTTGCATCATCAAATCCTACCAACATAGGTGGGCAAGAAGCAAGTGTCTCATCCGATGTAAACTGAATATTTAATGTATCCACTTGAATGATTTCGGCAGCCAGTATGGTACTATCACATCCAAGCGTGTCGGTTACTGTAAGGCTTACATCGTAAAGGCCTCCTTGCTCATAGACATGAATTGGGCTCGCCTCGGTAGATGTACTGTCATCTCCAAAATTCCATATATAAGTCAAGCTGTTGTTTGAAGAGCTATTGATGAACTCAGCACTGTCACCTAGACAGATGCGATCGATTACCGTGAAGGCTGGTGTCGGAGCTGAGATAAAGACAGTATCATTTTTAACAACTAAGTCAGAACACCCATTCTCATCTTCAATGTATAGTGATACATCATAGGTTCCAGGGCTTGTATAGTTTACACTCCCATTCGATGCAGAATCGGTGATTCCATTGCCATAATTCCACCCCCAAGTCACGATATCAGCATTAGAAGTCGATAGGTCGGTAAAGTTAAACTCAGTGTTACGGCATCCTTGATCTCTATTTTGATCAAAGTGTGCATAGGCACCGCGAACAGTTACTAAGGTCGGCTGTACAAGTGTATCTTGACAACCATTGATATCCACTAAAATTTGAGTGATATCATAAAGCCCTGTATCGGCATAGCTGTGTGACGGATTTCGATTAGAGGTGGACCATCCATCCCCTAAGAAGTATACCAAACTGCTTGAGTTTGATGAAAGATCAGTTACCTGAATACTTTCATTACGGCATACAACAGTCTTGTCAACGGTGAATCCAGTCTCCATCCAAACAAGTTCTAAATCTTGATCAGTTGAATCAACACAACCTGACTCAAAGTTGTAAGCATATAGTTTAATGTTGTAGTTGCCGGTATCAGCGAAAGTGTATACAAAGCTGTCCTG
>JAYYPZ010000069.1:0-25069 GCA_036128775.1 Bacteroidota bacterium | reverse complement strand
ACGATTTAAGGATACTGGGCACGTAAATGCATACTTTCCTCTTTTCATTCCTAAGAGCTATCTCTCCAAGGAAGCAGATCATGTAGAAGGCTTTGCCAAAGAGTGCGCAGTAGTTACTCATTATCGCTTAAAAAATGATCCTGATGGCGGAGTTGTCGTAGATCCTGAGGCAAAACTCGAAGAAGAACTCATCGTAAGACCAACTTCCGAAACCATCATTTGGAATTCTTACCGAAACTGGATTCAATCTTACCGAGACCTGCCTATTCTTATTAATCAGTGGGCGAATGTTGTGCGATGGGAAATGCGAACAAGGCTCTTTTTGCGAACTGCTGAATTTTTGTGGCAAGAGGGTCACACGGCGCATTCCACCCGAGAAGAGGCGATTCAAGAGACAGAGACGATGCTCGGGGTGTATGCTGATTTTGTAAAAGAAGTGTTGGCCATCCCAGTTATCCAAGGAGTCAAAACAAAAAATGAGCGATTCGCAGGAGCAGAAGAAACCTATTGCATTGAAGCCTTAATGCAAGACGGCCGAGCGCTTCAGGCGGGAACTTCACACTTTTTGGGGCAAAATTTCGCCAAAGCATTTGATGTTAAGTTTCTCAATAAAGAAGGTGAATCTGACTTTGTATGGGCAACCTCTTGGGGGGTATCTACGCGATTAATGGGCGCCTTGATTATGAGCCATTCCGATGATAAAGGCCTTGTACTTCCTCCTAAAGTGGCTCCGTACCAAGTAGTGATTGTTCCCTTTATGACAAAGGATAAAGATGTCCAAAAGGCACTCGTTGAAACAGCTGACAGCATTGCAAATGATTTGAAGGCACTTGGTATTCGAGTAAAAGTCGATGTAGATGAAACCAAAAGACCTGGCTTCAAATTTGCCCAGTATGAACTCCAAGGATACCCAATACGTGTTGTGATCGGACCTCGGGATTTGGAAAACAAGCAAGTTGAAGTCATGCGCCGAGACCTCGGGGAAAAGGATAGTTATTCACTTGAAGGACTTTCTGAAAACCTTGAGGCTATGCTACATGCCATGCAAGATGCCCTTTACGCCCGTCGAAAGGAAGAGCTTGAAGATTCGATAAAAACCGCAAGCACGTATGAGGAGTTCAAGTCTAAAATTGCTGAAGGAGGGTTTGTAGAAGCCTGGTGGAATGGACAAGACAGTACCGAAGAGATGATTCGAAAAGAAACTAAAGCCACAGCACGCTGTATTCGTCTTGAAGACAATAATGCTGACTCCAGCGGTCAACAATGTTTGTTTACTGGAGAAGCTGCTGTAGAAAAAGTACTTTTTGCTAAAGCCTATTAATTATGACTTCTAAATCATTTTCACTTTATCTCGTATTGTTATGTATACAGGGCATAGTATTCGGCCAAGACACTTGTGTATGCCTCGAGACTATGGCAACCGCTACTGTAAAAGAGCATCAAGGAAATCTTTCAGATCAGGAGATTAAGGATTTATTCCCAAGAAACTGCGAGGATTATGTAAATGCAATGGAAGAGAATTTAGAATTATACCCCATTGAAGCAATGCTTTAACTTACAGAATCCTTAACTCAGTGCCCAGAAAATGCTGATCGCGGAGCAATCAAGATAGAAGAAGGGATAATCCGTTCATTTACAAAGGAGGAATTCATTTACATCAGCGACCTGATGAATACCACAGCTCTATATTTCATAGACCCCATTCAATTAATGCTTTTAGATGTTAATGAAGAAACTATAGGCATAATGATGAACGAGTTAGAAGACTACGTGGCCACTCTAGAATCGCGAGATTATACCTATATGGTTTATGCTCATCCTGAAAAGATGGCTAACTGGCTTACCTTAGCCTTATTGGGCAGCGAAGATTAGTTGCGCTCCCACCGCTCAATTACAAACGAATAGGCGTGTTTGTCGTCTGATTCGTGCTCATAAACTACTTTCATAGACCAGTTCTTTTCCTTCCACATTGGGAAGAATACAGTCGCTTGATCAAAACTGCCGTTGACCCTAGTTAACAACATAGTTTGTGCAATGGAAAGTCCATGATCGTATAACTGCCCACCTCCAATAATAAAGGCAGGTTTTTCTTGGCTGCGGACATAGTCATGGATAGCATCCCACGAATGGAGCGCTATAACCCCCTCCATACTCCACGATTTCTGTCGGGTAAGCACTAGGTTTTCTCGTCCGGGAAGTGGACGAAAACTTGGAGGTAAGCTCTCATAGGTTTTACGCCCCATAATGACTAGACCACCAAGCGTAGCTTTTTTGAAAAATTTTAGATCGTCTGGAAGTCTCCACAGCAAGTCCTTGCCATCACCTAATTCATTTTTTTGACCGAGTGCCGCGACAAGGGTATACGTTGGAATTGACATCATTTTAGAGGAGTTTAGACGGCAATGGGCGCCTTGATTGGTGGATGAGGATTATAGTCTTCAATCACAATATCATCATAGGTAAACGCAAATAAATCAGTAATGGAAGGATTTAACGTAAGCCTTGGTAGAGGGCGGAAATCACGACGTAATTGTTCATTCGCCTGATCAATATGATTACTGTACAAATGAGCATCACCGATCGTATGGACAAAGTCCCCTACGCCCAAGCCACAAACCTGAGCAATCATATGGGTCAACAAGGCATAACTCGCAATATTAAAAGGCACTCCTAGAAAAACATCCGCACTGCGCTGATATAGCTGACAAGATAGTTTGTTGTTGGCCACATAGAATTGGAACAGCGTGTGACATGGAGGAAGACCTGCCTTAGCCATTTCATCGATCTCTGGTGGATTCCAAGCAGACACGATAATTCGGCGAGAATTCGGGGTATTTTGAATCATATCTAATGCCTTGGACAGTTGATCAATCCCTTCAAAATTGCGCCACTGCCTTCCATAGACAGGACCTAATTCTCCCCACTTTTGCGCAAATTCATCATCCGTTTTTATTCGTTCGACAAATGCTTTTAGCTCTTCCTTCCATCCTTGACCGTGCTTAGGCAGTGATTCGGCCAGCCCTTGCTGAATGAGATAGTTTTGAAAAGGCCACTCATTCCAGATATTGACCCCATTGCGCACGAGATAGGCAATATTCGTATCACCCGCTATAAACCACAACAATTCATGAACAATACCCTTCATGTATACCTTTTTAGTAGTCATTAAAGGGAATCCTGCCGAAAGATCATAGCGCGACTGATGTCCAAAGATACTTTTAGTGCCCGTGCCCGTGCGATCACCTTTGACTACTCCTTGGTCTAAAATTTGGCGAAGTAAGGCATGATACTGTTCCATCAACGTGACATTTTTTTCGAGATTATTTTGATAACAAAATCAAAAATCGATTGTTATGTAAAAGTGATTAATCCTATTCTACAACCACGAGTCCAGGCCTAATGTTTATCCACAAGTATCGAGCCTCAATTATTGGTGTTTTCTGCGCTTTGTTAGTTTTTGCCGTGTATTTTTCTTTACCGCAAAATCTAAGCTTCAATTTTGACTTTAAGCGCTTTTTCCCAAAAGATGATGCCTCGGTTAAAGCTTTTGAAACCTACAGGGAGACGTTTGGGTCAGATGACGATTTTCTCTTTGTAGCCCTTGAGTCCAAAGAGGGCGAAGTTTTAAGAAAAACTGAGTTAATCTTACTGGATACGATCACCGCCCAGCTATCTAACATTCCCAATGTACGAAATGTACAAAGCATCACATCTTTTCAAGATATACTCTTTTTGAAGCAAGTAGTCGGCTTTATGCCAAATACAAAACAACCTGCAAAATTGAGTCCGGTAGCAATTCCTCTATTACGATTTGACTCGAGTTTTACAAACGATGTGGAACGGATTAAAAGAGATCCAAGACTTTATGGAAGACTCCTAGGGAATGACTCCACGAGTGCAGCGATAATTTTGTTTGTGGATTCAATGGGCTTTGACACATCTGTAGCATTTATGGACGAAGTACACCAGATCATAAGCACTCAATGGGCAGGGGACCATCACTACGTAGGACGGGCCAACTTCGAAAGAGAGGGCAAGCGAATAGCCATCGTAGAGTTTGTAAAGACTTCCCTTCTTTCCGTAGCGTTAGTTATTGCCGCATTCATTGTCTTTTTTAAAAATCCAACGTCCATTGGATTTTCTCTGATTACCATGCTTGTTGCCCTTGCCTTTTTTACAGGAATGCTTGGGCTCTTTCAAGTTGACATAGACCCCATAAGTGCCCTATATCCTGTGATCATACTTATAGTAGGTGTATCCGATGTGATTCACATCACCTCAAAATATATCACTGAAGTCAAATCAGGCAAGTCGAAAGGAGAAGCCATTCAATCTACTTTGCGAAGCATTGGTTTAGCAACCTTTCTTACCTCAGCAACTACCGCTATCGGGTTTTGTTCTTTATTTACTTCCAAAGTAGTGCCTATTCGAATCTTTGGTCTTGCCGCTGCCGCTGGAATCATGATTACCTTTTTGGTGGTCATTTTTCTTACCCTCGCCTTATTCACATACATTCCTCCGACAAAGCTCAAGAATCTGGACTTTGGCGACTCATTCTTTACCGAACAACTCAAAAAACTCTATCACTTTACCTTGCGAAAAAGTCGAGCCATTACTATTGGATTTGTTGGTTTCTTGGCCGTATGCTTCTGGGGAATATCTACAATAAATACAGACTTAGACATTGCAACAGGTCTCCCAAGAGGAGAAAAGTTGACCGATGATTTTTACTTTTTTGAGGAGCATTATAGCGGTTTTCGACCCTATGAGATTCTCCTAGAAGCACAAGGCGATTACTCCCTTGACGACTATGAAATTCTCGTCATGATAAACAGTATTGTCGAGGCGATGCATAGAGAGGAGGACCTCTCCACCACCCTGTCTATTCTTGATGTATACAAGCAGTTTAACTACGGTAAAAATCTAAGGAAGAGCTTTGACGACTATGCCTTACCAGATTCTATGAGTTATCGCTCATTTCAAGCTTTGAAAGCCGATCTTCCTCCAACCAGCTTTGCACGTATTGGTTTAGTAAGTGAAGACGGGAAAGTGGGAAGAATATCTTCTACAGTAAAAGATTTAGGTACTTCCGATATTGAAAAAATCAACACACGCCTGCAACAGCATTTTGCAAAGCACGTTGACCCAAGTAAACTATCGGTTCAGATTACAGGAACAGGAACGCTAATTGATCAAAACAACGCCTATCTAAGACAAAATCTACTCTTTGGCCTTTCCGGAGCGGTACTAATCATTGGTTTAGTGATGGCTGTCTTGTTTAAAAATTGGAAGTTCCTTGTGATTTCTATAATTCCCAATGTCTTCCCATTGGTTTTTGGAGCGGCGGTTATGGGGGTCTTGCAAATCAGCCTTGATGCCACGACCTCTATGATTTTTGCCATATCATTTGGTATTGCCGTCGATGATACAATCCATTTCCTATCCAAGCTACGCCTCGAATTGGCGAAGTCGCAGAATCTAGAAAAAGCACTTTATCATACGACACTAGAAACCGGGCGCCCCATTATTGTAACAAGTATTATTCTGTTCTTTGGCTTTTTGGTTATGCTCTTTGCCAAGGCACCAGGAATGATGTATGTTGGCTTACTGGTTAGCTTGACTCTATTTAGTGCAGTCTTTGCCGACCTATTATTAATCCCAATCTTATGCCGCATTATGCTTCGAAAGAATATAAAAGAATGATATTTCTTTGCATTTTCGAATGAAGTCGAACCATGCAAAACATCTTACGTTGGAACATTGACTTTTTCAAACAAAGACATAATCAAGTTCTTTTTATTATTCTCCTGCTTTATGTATGTTTTTGGTTTTACGGAATGTACTATGGTGATTTTTTCAAATCATGGTTGCGACATGGAAATTCCATAGAAAAGTTCTTAAAAGAATACCTAGCCGCAGCAACTATATTCGGAGGAAGTTTGATGATTTCTTGTATTGTACGACATGATTTTGAACTTATAGGAAAAAAGGAAACATACATTCTTCTAGTCTTTGGTGCAGCCCTTTCTCCCTTTATATTTTCCAACTTTTTTTATCAACTCATTTCTCCTATAACTGATAGTTCTTCTCTAGGACGAAGCAATACCCTAAAGAATGTTTTTAGATCGCTTACAGCCGCAGGTACCATAACAGCGATATGGTTTTTGTTTATCAGGGAAAAGGAAGCCTTGTTTCCCATAAAACGTAAAGGCCTTTTAGGGTATATCGTATTGTTAATGTGCATGGTACCTCTTCTCTGGTTTGCGAGTAAGCAACCGGGATTCATTGTAACCTATCCTAGGGTATTTAGGGCAGGCATACCCAAAACTGACTACAGTCTGATAGCACAATTTGAAATCGTCTATGCCTGTTCCTTTGTCATAGTCGAGTGGTTATTTAGAGGCCTTTTTATACTCTTTTTTGCAAGAGTACTTAAAGAACATATTATCCTCCCTGCAGCATGTTTATACTTTTTTATACATATAAATAAGCCTGAATTGGAAGCTTTGTCTTCGTTTTTTGGAGGAACGATTTTAGGTATAGTTGCCTACTACTCTAAGTCGATATTAGGAGGAATTGTAATTCACATAGGAATAGCCCTTTTGATGGAATACTTTGCGATTTTACAAATCTTATGGTAGATTAAATCTCCTGAATTGCCTGCCAAAGGCCCATGTTCCCCTTGGGATTTTTAACTAAAATCATTGGGGCTACAGGATCCAAGAGCACGAGTTCATTGGTTACACTTCCCAAAAGAAACGAGGAAACTTTACTCCGCCCTCTGGCAGAAATCAAGATAAGGTCAGCGCCCATCTTGCGAGATTGCGCATAAATGCTTTCTGCTATAGACATCCCATCAACACTATGCACATTACATGTTAACCCTAAGGCACCAAGGTTATTATCCTCTACAAAACGATGAAAATCCTGCTGTCTTTGTTCTTCTAGGATGGCCTTGTATTCTTCCAAGGATTTCCCTGAGTAATGGTAGCCCGAAGGAACTTCGTAAAGGTGTTCACAAACAAACAAATTATAGCCCTTGTCGGCCTCGTCTAGGCCATAAGCCAAGCGAAGCGTATGCGCATTGTGCTCATTGAATTGCAGCGGAATATAAAACTTGGTGAACTGAAAATGATCATAACCCTCTGGAACCATCCATAAACTTGCATTCGACTTATTGGCAAGATCTTGAAGAAGTGCCGACCCTTTCAATCCAACTCGATTCATAAGAAAAATCAAATCCGATTTGTGACTTGACGCTGCTTTGAGTATCTCTTCTGAAGGAGATCCTTCTTGAACACTGTAGTGAAATTCAGCACTATCTAGGTTCAGGTGTTGTTCAACAACATCCCTCATGGCAGTTATAATCTTATCCTCTAATTCCTTCTTGCTATCGTCAGTTAGCATAGAAGGATAGACATGAACAAAGTGCATGGATGCAGTTGGAATAAATGGCAGCACCTGATTTATATAATTCAGCAATGTCGCATCAGAAGATGCTAAGTCTAATCCAATTAAAAGGCGATGAAAAGGTAGTTCTTGCATAGTTAAGCGTTTACATATTCGGTTAGGTATTGATACGCCGGGGTAAGCTTCCCAGCCTGGGCTATGGTTGCCTGTTTAATCATCTCATGGCTTGAGTAATCATTGGTCATCATAGCATCAAGCACATGCTCGATAAACATTTTTCCAAAATCCATGGAAGCATCTCGAGGTAATTCATTGGGTAGGTTGTCAACCGCCATGATATCCAACCCATTACTTGAGTAAGGAGGTAATTCAGCTAAGGATTGGGGGTCCACTCCATACACAGCATCTCCAATAATCGAAGGTCGAATGGTTAGGGGAATAGACGCCTCAGGCGCTATATCACAGGTTATATCCGCTATGGTTGTCAGTCGTGTTGACTTCAACAAAGTATGCGCATCCTCCTGGGTGAAAAATGAAGGTGCACGGTTATCCCAATAAATGCCATTAATCAGAAGGTTTGTCGATTGGAGATAGGGCAATAATGTGCTTCGATAACCGCTTGGGTCCGTATAAAACGACGTTTGGAATCCATGTTCGTCATGAGTAAACAGGGATTCTGTAGGTAACATAACATATTGCCCTTTTTGCTCACTTGATACGTAGGATGATGGAATTACTTCCTCAAATCCTGCGGCCTTCACAATTTCCTCTGCGCCTCGACTAACCCGTCCAGTTCCTGTTACCACAAGACGTGCCGAAGAAAAATCAATTGCGCGTATTGCCTCCAAGGCCTCGGCAAGATCAAAGCATTTATGCATCGCGGGTAGTTCACCCAGTGATAAGCGCATGGCAAGAGCACGTAAGCCGTTATAAGCCCCTACGATACCGGCCCAACGACCAAAAGCGATAACCCTAGGTCCATCTTTACTTCTAAGGCATTCGTAATCAATGAGCTCGATGTTTTTTGCCAGAATAGTTTGCAGCAGTCGTCGGTTATAGGGTTGAGCCTTAATTGTATGCGAAAAGAAAAAGTAGGTTTTATCATCAACTAGTTCACTAATAGCCACTTCTTTAACCCCTAACAAGACATCACAAAATGACACATCATCCACTACTTCAATTCCCTGTTTTCTGTATTCATCATCAGCAAAACATCTCGACGGAGAGGATTGAACAACAATCTTCAAAGAAGGATGACGCTGCATAGCTTCTTTACATAACGAAGGAGGTAAAACCACTCGACTATCTGGAGGTGACTTTGTCTCTGCTAATATTCCTATTGTTCGTTTTGCTTTCATTTTAGGCTTCAAATTCAAACTCATTAAATACTTCCACTAGTTGTTGGTGAACATCGCTTTTCGTCATCCCATATTGTGCTAAGGAATAATGATGTTTGCTCGTATATGTCTTGTTTCCTTTAGAGATTTCCAAAAGATCTGTCTCAACCTCCGCCGGCAAATCCAATTCCATTTGGTGGTATAAATCTAAGATAACCTGATGCGGATTTTCTTTGATAACCTGGTAATCAATTACAAAAAATCGGTTGCGAGCAAAAGAAGGTCTTATCTTCTGCATATAGGCACAATAATCAATGGCAAGTTGCGCAAAATCTCGGCACTCTTCGCTGTCATCGAGTATGTCAGGACTATGAAGCCTCCAAGGGCCAGTAAACATGCTTACCACCGAAGGCACAAACTTGTAAGGATGCCGCACAGGATAGATGACCTTGGCATCGGGAAAAGTCTCCATCAACCATTGTAATCGCCCCGTATTAAACACATTTTTTACAAGCAATGTCTTTGAGGGATCCATTGCATAATGCATACGCTGCAAGGAGTTTTTATAAAAAACTCTCAAGCTTTTTTGAGTGCGTTGGGGCATGGTATCTACAAAACGCAACTCCGGAAGTTCTTTAACAAAAGGGCAAGCTAGGATGAGCGCAGGACTTATCATGGTGGACACAAAAAGATTCTCGTCCTCTTCGGGCATCGTAAAACCCATAGGATGTACATCCTTCCACCCTTTGAAAACCTTTCGCTCAACCCAACCTAGCATTCTATGCAATGGCCTTCCTACCCTGGAATCGATCAAGGCTACAGTGTCGAATAATCGAATCCAAAAAATGGAGGGAAAAAGCGTGTGATAAAGCAGTGGTGTGCAAAAGCGGTCCTTATCCAGATTAAACAAGCGATGTAAAAATGTCGTCCCACTTCTTGGATTGCTAATGATATACACGGGGGCCTTAATAAGATGCCATCTATAGGGGAAAAATAAAAGCTCATCTAAAAGTCTGCCTACAATAAGTAAAGACCAATAAATCAGCATAACCGGAAAGAGTATTAGACAAAAAACCCAACGTCTCAAGGAAGGGTATTTTATCATGTTAAGCCAAAGTATCTTGGCAAAAACTTTGAAGTTTACATAAAAAATAGAGGGATGTAGAATACCCATAATGCTCCTTAAAAATAATCTTAGTGGGTCATTTTTCTCAAAGATTAGCTCTCTACTTTTTCATATGCCCAAGGTGCTATCGAAAAATGGTATCTTTCAACACATGTATTCAATTAGGTTTTACGGTGTTGCCATATGTTTTAGTCTTTTTATTCAAGGCTTTGGACAAAGTACTGCATTGGCCGTTTATGACATTGTACAAACCAATTGCGCTAATGCCTATTGCCATTCCAACGGGACCCAAGCCGGAGGGCTTGACCTAGAGGGGGCCGGAAATAACCTCAGTGAAAAGGTGGAAGATGTATATAACAAGGTCTACAATGTTGCGCCCAACAATGCTGAAGCCGCGGCTAAAGGGAATAAGCTCATCTATCCTGGCGATCCTTACCGTAGTCATCTCTTCCGAAAAATAAATAATGGCCTTTCACCCGATGTCCAGCTAAGCAGTGGAGAGGGGTCAGAAATGCCTCTTGGCGGTAGTATGTCAGATGAAGAAATCGAATTGATTCGCCAGTGGATTCTCTATGGATCACCCATCGGAGGAAATGTAGTGGATACTGCCGTAATAAATGATTTTTATCAAAATGGAGGCATCGAGAGTGTTCCTAATCCTCCAGCCCCTCCTGCCAATGGTTTTCAGATTCATTTCGGGCCCTTTTTCCTAAAAGCAGGGCGCGAGAAAGAACACTTTCTAAAATATTCTACTGATCTCACAGACTCATTAGAAATTACTTCGATTGGCACGACCATGGGGGATTATTCGCATCATTTTATTGTGTATCGCTTCGCTGACTTAGATGGGAATCCGACGTATGGCAATAATGTCCAGGAAGGGCTTCGAGGCCTTGCTCGAGATAATTTCTCTGTTATTACCACAGAGCAGTATTCCAATACGCTTGCACTTCCTCAAAATACCGCCATGATCTTTTGGGATAGCATGGTACTTGATTTAAACAGTCATTACATTAATTACGATGCAAGTCGCCCAATGAAATGTGAAGCCTACCTTAATTTTGAGACTCAACCTAAGGGAACAGCAGATCAAATTATGTATTCATCTCTAAGCTTCAATCGGGGAATCTATATTCCTAACAGTGGTGAGGAAACGGTGATTGATTTTTCTGTTCCCCAACCAATTATAACTTCATTAACCGGAGACAATGACGAAGTATTCTTATGGGGAATTGCCGGACATACCCATAAATACGGTAAAGATTTTGATGTCTTTCTAACCCCTACACCATTTGTTGACGATGCGGAATATCAAATCTATGACGCAGGATGTGCCTTCGGTATTCCCGGATGCGGAACAGAAAATTTTGATTATGCCCACTTGCCCATTCGTCTCTACGAAAACTTTAAACCCATGCGCGATGATGAATACTTACTTACGAGGACAAAGTGGTTAAATGACGGAGTTCAAGATGTAGGCTGGGGGTTGACTTCTGACGATGAAATGCAATTGTATACCATCTACTATTTGAAGGATACTACAGGACTTAATTTGGGAGATATTACTTCAATTCCAGATGAATTAGGATCTAAAAATCAAGGTATTGTTTTTCCAAATCCAACCCAAGAACACTTATTTTTTTACCATACAATGTGGGAGAACATCGATCTCGATATTTCAATTATTGATGTGGAAGGAAGACAAGTTGCCCAAGAATTATTCCCCGCTCAAGGCCCTCTAGTAAAAATGAATGTCGGAGATTTATCGCCAGGTGTATATCTCTATAATGCTACTGATATTCACACAGGCCGTGTAATACTCGACGGTCAAATTACCATTGAGTAAGTTAAATTAGAACTCTCCCCATGGGATTAAGTGCTCGACAGCTTTTTCAAAAACATATAGCTTTTACAAACGATGCTCCTTTAGCCCTTGAAATTGAACGGGCCAAAGGAAGTTATTTATTCGATAAGGAAGGAAAGTCTTACTTAGACCTGATTTCGGGAATTTCCGTAAGCAATATGGGACATTCCCATCCCAATATTGTTAAGGCCGTCCAGGATCAAGCAGCAAAGCACATGCATGTTTTAGTTTATGGAGAACTAATTCAAAACAGCCAGACTGCCTATGCAAAGGCCCTTACCGACCACTTACCGTCCAAGTTAAACACCGTATACTACGTGAGTTCTGGTACTGAAGCAACCGAAGGTGCTTTAAAACTTGCCAAACGAGCCACGGGAAGAACTGAGATTATATCCTTTAAAAATTCCTATCACGGATCCACTGCAGGAGCGCTTTCTGCTATGGGTGATGAGCACTTTAAGCAAAATTACAGACCGCTGATTCCAGGTCATTACATTTATGAATATGGAGCGAATGAAGGTGTTGCGGCAATCAATGGGTCAACCGCGGCAGTAATTGTTGAACCTGTCCAGGCTGAAAGTGGCATTCGAGTACCGCCTCCAGACTTTCTTCCTGCACTACGCGCGGCATGTGATAAATGGGGATGTCTGCTGATTTTTGATGAAATTCAGACTGGCTTTGGCCGAACTGGCCATCGTTTTACGATTGATGACCACGGCGTTTGTCCTGACATTCTACTATTAGCCAAAGCGCTGGGTGGCGGAATGCCTCTTGGGGCCTTTATTGGAGATAAGCATTTATTTGAAGTTCTTCAATCAAAACCCATTCTTGGTCACATCACCACCTTTGGCGGGCACCCTGTAAGTTGTGCTGCAGGTCTTGCGGCGTTTGACCTGCTCAATCAAGGACCATTATTGGCTTCCTTAGAAGCAAAAGGACAACGATTTGAGGACAACTTGAGTGAATTACCGCTTGGATGTATATCACGAAAAGGCCTTTGGATGGCTATTCATTTTGAATCCTTTGATTTTAATCAAGAAGTAATTAAGCGTTGCCTTGATAAGGGTTTGTTAACCGATTGGTTTTTATTTGCCCCAAATGCCCTGAGAATTGCTCCACCCCTGCCTATTAGCAATGAAGAAATCGATTTTGCCACTGAGGTTATTCTAGAAGTTTGTCATGAAATGGCATAGCCTCTTTTGGGCCATCCTATGGGCTTTGGCTTCATGTCAAACAGAGCGAGTACTTCCTCTTTCGGCCGAAAAAATATTAGCTGTTGGTGAACCTATACGTGATATCGAAATATCCCCTTCCAGTAACTCGCTATGGGTGATCGGGGGAAACACCTACACTTCTGGATTTGTATTGAAATCCGATGATGATGTAGCCTTTGACACGCTCCTTACCACAAGTAAAGCTTTAGAACAATTAATCCAACGAGATGGTGACTCCCTGTTGGTGATTGGCTACGACGGCTTGCGCTATGTTTCATTTGACCAAGGCACAACATGGGAAGGCGCCAATGATCCAAGCTATGCTCCTTTGCAAGCAGGGCAATGGTTTTCCGATAGGCATTTTGTTGCCGTGGCCGGGGAAGGATATAATCGCGGAAGTTGCCATACCGCAGACTCTCTTTGGTTTCTATGGGACAGTGTACAACAAAACTTTGCACTTTATGACCTTGGTTGGGAAGCCTCTTTAGGACATTTAATTGCTGTAGGGGCTGGAGCGGGCCTATTAAGCCAAGATTTAGGACAAACATGGGAAGCCATTCCAATACAAGGAGATGTATTTATTGACATCGAATGTCAGGAAGGACAATGTTTAATCCTCGGGTTTAGTGGCCGACGATATATATATAATGGCAATACATTTGTTAGAGTAAATGGCGGCATATCCAAAGGAATAACCGGCATAAGATCTATGTCCTGTAGTGATGATGGTAACTGCGTAGCCGTTGGCGACAATAGTCTGTGCCTGTGGACACAAGATTTTGGAAAGTCATGGATTGAAATGGAGCTGCCTTCGGCTCAATGGACTTCAGTGCAACATGGTATGACCTTAAACACCTTTTACTTTGGCAATCAGGAAGGGGAAGTCTATCGCCTTGTTTTGCCATAATTAAACTGAATACCTGATTGTAATTCAACGTACTCCGCTACCGCATAGTGGCTTTTCATATGACAACCCGCAATTCCTTGTATAAGGCGTTTCCTTCCTCCTAGAAAACTTTGGATGCCTATTTTAAACCATAGACGGTCATAGGTCATAGACCGGTCGTATAGATAAGCACCCACAGCTAACTCTAAACCCACAGATCCAAAGCGCCAAGCATCGGCGATAAACGCACTGGCATTACTTGCTGATCCTAGCTTAATTCTTGCATCTCCCTGATTTAAAAAGTTTAATGCCTCTAACTCCCCCATATCCCAACTATGTTTAACACCAAATCCTATGGAATGAAGCGGCCCTGTGGAATACATGTATTGTAAAATGCTGGAATGAATGGGGCGCACAGGCCCTCCAATATATCGATCGGTAAGTCCAATGCCATAGCGCAGCGATAGCGAATGAGGACGAAAACCTTCGTGAGCATATCTACTTCGATGACAAGTGGTAAGCGTATCTTGTTTAGGTTGCTTGGCTAAATTATATCGCATAGAAAATTTTGCAGCAACCGTGTTTATTCCAAGATTAGGCGAGGTGGAACGAGCATTTGAAAAGTGAATTAGGTCAATTCCTTGACCCAAAGAAAGTCGAGAATTTAGCATCCATTGATGGTGAATACCAAGGTGGACTATCGTGTTAAGGCGTGAACCTATTACATTGTTTTCGGGATTACTTACCGGATCATAGGCCTCGGTAAAATAGGCCAACCCTGTCCCTAATCGGAGATCTAGTCGAGACTTGGGCCGCTGTCTTAGCGTGAAATCAATAAAGGGAGACACACCAATACCGTAACCAAAGACATCATTCGGGGCACAATCGGCCAATATCAAGGTCAAGCCAACCCTAGGAAAGTTTGCCGCTTTTCTCCATGCAAGGCTATCGTTTCTATGGCGTATCCAAGAAAGTTGATAAAGAAAGCTTGGTCCATTAACTACGGGTTTAAACTTGGCATTATGGCGGATAACACGTCCGCTCGAAATACCAAATTCTAATTGATTCGATACCGTCTGGGCGTGCGCGTTGGATAATAATCCCATTCCCAAAAACAAGAATATCCCCAATACGAAGTGATGCATTGCAGAGGCACAAAAAATTGAATGTTTATTCCATGAATTCATCGTTCTCAAAAAAGCTCGGACTAGTCTCAGTAGTATTCTTCGTTTTAAACGGACTACCCTACGAAGGTAAGGCGTGGGGCTTTTTCATGCATAAAAAGATCAATAGCCATGCAATTTATCTGCTTCCACCTGAGCTTATCACCCTATACAAAAACAATGAGTTTACCCTGAAAGTATATGCCACAAAACCCGATAACCGACGATACATCGACCCAAAAGAGGGGCCCAGACACTTCATCGACCTAGATACTTATGTTGCTATAGATTCTGGATTTATTGGATTAAAATACTCAGCGGCTAACGATCTATATAATCAGTGCGTGGAGGACCATCATGATTTTGGACAAGATGGTATCCTGCCTTGGCATTGTCTACTTATGATGAATCAGTTAACAGAGGCGATGAAAGATAGCCGTTTAGAAGATATACTCCGGATTTCAGGAGAACTCGGCCACTATATATCGGATGCACATGTCCCTTTACATACTACCCATAACTATAATGGGCAGCGTTCAGGACAATATGGCATTCATGGACTTTGGGAGAGCACCATTCCCGAATTAGAATTTGAGCAATATGATTATTGGATTGATGAGAAACTCTCCTATTGGGAGAATCCGTTGGAGAAAATATGGTCTATCATCCTTGATAGTCACAACATGCTGTTTTCGGTTTTTTCTGCCGAGTATTGTGTATCAGAGGACGTCACCATTCCAAAGTACAGTTACCGATATAGGCAAGGAAGAGCACACAGAACCTACAGCAAATCATTTTGCAAGCAGTATGCTGAGTTATGCGAAGGTCACATCGAGGAGCGTTACAGACAAGCGGTGCACGCAGTAGCCAGTGTTTGGTTTACGTGTTGGGTAAATGCTGGAAAGCCCCAATTCCATAATCAGGTTATTCCCATTAATCCATCAGACCAAGATGAGTTGAATCATCCGTCCTCCTGTGATCACCACTAAGAGGCGAGCGCGGAACGTTCGGTTTCATCCAATTCGACTCTCAAGTTTTCAATGATAAACTCTTGACGACTCGGTGTATTTTTTCCCATGTAATAGGTTAAAATTTCCTCAATGGATTGGTCTTGAGCAATGCGCACTGGACGAAGACGAATTCCATCTCCAATGAAGTCTTCAAATTCATTAGGGGAAATTTCTCCAAGGCCTTTAAATCGAGTGATCTCAGGTTTTCCTTTTAACTTTTCAATGGCTGCTTGCTTTTCTGTTTCATTATAGCAATAGATCGTGGTTTGCTTATCTCGCACCCGAAAAAGTGGAGTTTCAAGAATTTTTATGTGGCCCTCTCGTACCAAATCAGGGAAAAACTGCAAAAAGAAGGTTAAGAGCAATAGTCGGATATGCATGCCATCGACGTCTGCATCTGTGGCAATCACTACATTGTTGAAACGGAGACCTTCAAGGCCTTCTTCAATATTTAAGGCATGTTGCAAGAGATTAAACTCTTCATTTTCATAGACTATCTTCTTTTTAAGTCCGTAACAGTTTAATGGCTTTCCGCGCAAACTAAAGACTGCTTGATAGTGCGGATTTCTTGCCTTTGTCAGAGACCCACTTGCCGAATCTCCCTCTGTAATAAAGACCGTTGTACGTTGTTTATCCTCGTCTTCAATGTTTTTTCCTTTGTCGTTATAGTGGAATTTGCAATCCCTTAACTTCTTATTGTGAAGGTTGGCTTTTTTTGCACGCTCTTTGGCAAGCTTTTTTACACCAGCCATATCCTTGCGCTCCCTTTCACTTTGTGTTATTCGTTTAAGGAGTGCCTCAGCAGAATCCGGATTTTTATGTAAAAAATCATCTAAAGCCTTTTTCAAAAAGTCAAGCACAAAAGAGTACATAGAGCTACCTCCTTCCTCAATTTGTGTTGAACCTAACCTGGTTTTTGTTTGGCTCTCAAAGACAGGATCTTGCATGCGAATTGATATAGCTGCTACAATGGATGCGCGAATATCTTGAGGATCAAACTGTTTGTTGTAAAAATCCCGAACCGTTTTCACGATGGCCTGCTTGAGCGCTGCCTCATGGGTTCCCCCTTGGACAGTATATTGACCATTGACAAAGGAGTAATACGACTCCCCGTAGTGATTGTCATGCGTTAACGCAACTTCGATATCGTTCCCCTCAAAATGCATAATCGGGTATCGAATCTGCTCTGCCTCCGTTTTGTCTTGTAACAGATCGAGCAGGCCGTTTTTTGAAACAAAACGTTGACCATTTAGATACAGGGCAAGTCCTTTGTTGAGGTAGGCATAATGCCGAATTTGATCTTCGACGAATTCAGTGCGAAAACTGTAATTCTTAAAGATGCTGGCATCCGGTATAAAATGAACAGAAGTACCATTTTCCTTGTCACTTTTAATCCGCTTTTCCTCCTCAAGATTCCCGCAGGAAAAGGTGGCTTGCAGCGCTTCCCCGTCACGTACTGACTCTACGGTAAACTTAGAAGAAAGCGCATTGACCGCTTTGGTCCCTACTCCGTTTAGACCCACTGTCTTTTTGAAGGCCGCACTATCGTACTTTGCCCCCGTATTAATCTTTGACACCGCGTCTACCACTTTACCCAGTGGAATCCCACGTCCATAGTCACGGATAGAGACGTTGTCTTCATTAACTTGAATATCAATTCGCTTTCCATGACCCATGATAAACTCATCAATCGAGTTATCTATAACCTCCTTAATCAAGATGTACACTCCATCATCGGCGGACTGTCCATTCCCCAACTTACCTATGTACATTCCAGGTCTAAGGCGTATATGTTCCTTCCAATCGAGCGTCCGAATATTATCCTCAGTATACTTTGCTGCCATCGTCTATGGAAGATACTTGTCGAGGTTGAAAAGCCAAGTGCACGGATAACGCAGTTTTACACATAAGATGGCATAAAGATTCACTATATTGTTCAATAACAAGGGTCATGGAGCAAAACAACGTTTGGATGATTGATGACAATTTGGGAGATTCCATTTTAATGGAAGAAGCCATTTTGCGTACCAGCCTTGATGTAAATCTAACTTATATAGATAATGCGCAGGAGGCACTGCAAAGACTCCAAGAGTCAAGTCCTGACGTATATCCCGATTTATTGATTGTAGACTTAAACATGCCTGGAATGAATGGCCTTGAGTTTATTGGGAAGGTTAAGGAGGATGATCGCTTACAATTGATTCCTGTCGTTGTCATGACCACATCCAGTCTAAATTCGGATGTCCGATCTGCCTATAAACAACTCGCCAACGCTGTGGTTGTTAAGCCTATAGAATTTGAAGACTATATAAAGACGATAACAGCGATTCATACGTTTTGGTTAAGCACAGCAAAAATTGCACGCTATGAGTGAACAAAGACCACTACATATTTTGGCCATTGAGGACAACCCAGGTGATGCGTTTCTTATTCGATTCTATCTTGAAGAAATTGATCCTGAAGGCTATGTGATTCATGATGCCGGCAGTCTTGCTAAAGGCCTTGAGCTACTCGAAAGTGAATCCATTGATGTCATTCTTCTTGATCTTCATCTACCCGATGCTTCAGGGCTAGGCATTCTAGACACCGTAGTTGAATCAAGGCCCGATATTCCTGTTGTGGTTATGACAGGTCTATCCGATGAAAAGACCGGAGAAAATGCCGTGAGCAAGGGGGCTCAAGATTTTTTAGTGAAAGGACGTTTTGATGGCGCCATTCTAGACTCTTCCATTAAGTATGCAAGCAAGCGCTCAGACCTCAATAAGCAGTTTAACCAAATCAATGATGAAACCTCCTTGCTGAATGAGGTTTTAGATGCCATGATGATTAGCCAAAACATTGGCTTTGTCCTGTATTGGAAAGAAAACAACACCTTTGAGGCCTCTCGCCATGTACAAGCTGTATTCTCTTTGAGCGAATCTAATTACTCGACTGAAGAAGCGAATAAAGCATTGTTCCAAGATATTGATCTTGTCAATGAGGTTTTGGCTCCGTTGGATAAGGCACAAAATGCAGGCCCGATTTCCTTTGTTCTCAATGGAAAGCAGTGTACTCTAAAGGCTGTTTCGCATAGGATTGGCGCACTACTATTTATAGCCTACGAGGAATAAATCCTGTAGTCTATCTAAATGTCAGGACTGTAATAACCCGGTGACCTCAAGCTTCCTACATCATACAGTCGAGGAGTCGTTGAAAAGAGATAGTTGAAAAAGGGGGCATCCGCAACTTGATAGGTTGGATAAAATCCAAAGGCAATATCGACAAAATTCAATCCAAGGTTACGTGCCTGAAAACGAACACCTACTCCATAGCCATGGTGTAAAATGCTCTTGTCAAAATCACGAGGGCCGCCCGAAGTCGTCAAGGCAAAATCAGCAAATCCGTAAAAGTTCCCCCTTGAATTCCACCAGGTAATCGGGGTATAAAAAACAGATTCAAAATTGGCGACTAAGCTGCTCGAGTACATAAGTAATCTTCCATCCAATCCCTGCACCGCATTGAAACTAAAAAAATCGTTGGGTGTTCGATCTATACTCATCGTGGCTGATGTGGCTATAAATTGTCGAAACTTCAACTTGCCTAATGGAACAGGGTTTGAAATATATTGGTCAAAAAGTCGAATGGATGCTTGATCGTAGGAGGCTGACTTGAGGTAGATATTCGCATGAATGCCCGCTGTCATATGACCAAATCTTGGATAGATTGTAGAGGCATTCATTTTCAGTGCTAAACCGATACGTTCCCCTCTATTTTCACTCATTTCATACGCCCCGATTAAGGCGATATTCCAACCCTTCACCAAGTAATCATAGGCTCGAAACTGAACAAGCTCTTCCACTTCATAAAAGTCTCTACTTACCAAACCAATGCCGAAGGCCACAAATTGCTCACTTTCGTAAAAGGGCTGACTTTCTGGAATTCGACTGTATCCTCTGCGCATGTAACGAAGACCCATCGTCCAGCGCGATAAAGAAAAAGCCTTGCCCAGATGTCGTGCACTAAATGACCTTGCCAACCAGAGACTCTGCCGGTTTGACGTCAAATCATAGGGCGCTTCAAAGCTTCGGTCAACCAACTTGGACTTATTGAAGTTCGCCTTGGCTTGAAAGGCCCATTTTGTATTGAAGGCTAAAAACTTTCGCTGAATTTTCGTCTCAAATTCTTGATTTGTATTCTCATGAAGAACGGTTGTATTGATGTCTAATCCCGATTTAAAGACATTCTGTAGATTATGTCGAAGAAATGCAGAATATGGATTCCATTTATTGAAATTTCCTTTTGCGGCCACCTGAATCGTTTGAGGGATACTGAAAATGTCATAGACTCCAAAACCTAGCTG
Organism: Bacteroidota bacterium; assembly: GCA_036128775.1. Classification (GTDB taxonomy): domain Bacteria; phylum Bacteroidota; class Bacteroidia; order Chitinophagales; family UBA8649; genus UBA8649. The sequence continues at coordinate 4,720 of JAYYPZ010000069.1, read as the reverse complement.
AATTGACCCAGGACCTCCCTCAAAGAGTACCTGCCAATGACGGTTGTTTTGAACAAGGACATTGACCTTCACCCGATGATCATCAATAATATAGAGTTGAATAACCGCATCTCGATAAATGGTGCGTTGGCGAAGAACCACCTCATTATCGACCATTAATTGCGCATCCACCAAGTCCCCTTCTCGGAACATAAGCTGCCGCTTTACAAGCTTTGCATTCCAGCGATACTGATTGGGTTTTGACACAAAGTGGACATTGGGATTCCATTGGGCTGTATCCTCGATTACTTGGTTTTTTTCATCGAAGACAATTACCTCTATTGATGCAATCTCCATGCCTTCAAAAGGAAGAAAATCCTCTCGAACTGATATGGAACGATTCGTCTTTTGAGGGAGATTTACTAGATTGAGCACTTTGCCAAAACCTTTTGGATCCTCGTAAACAAATACATTATCCTCCTCAGCTGAGTCTATTGCATTGGATTCAATCTGCCCGCGAGCAGTTGATACAATGACGAAAAACAATAAGCTTAAATGCAGGAGCCACTTCATAAACAGGTAATTCGTAAATTACTTTAGAAAAATGACAATACTCCTTATTCGACTGGATAAAATGCAAAGCCAATGAAGAAACAATACATTGTAAGCTTTGATCAAGGAACAACGAGCAGTCGATGCATTGTGTACAATGCGCAAATGAAAGAAGTAAGTCGCGGGCAGCTGCCTTTTGAACAGTTTTTTCCCAATTCCGGTTGGGTGGAGCATGATCCTGAAGAGATATGGGAAACTTCTTTATCCTCCTTTAAGCAAGCCTGCAAAATATTAGGCGAAGTAAAAGATTCTATTGAGGCCATTGGCATCACAAACCAGCGAGAAACTACCGTAGTATGGGATAGAAGAAATGGAAAGGCGGTTTATCCCGCCATAGTATGGCAAGATCGTCGCACCTTGTCATATTGCAATGAGTTAAAATCGAAGGGGCTAGAAGATAGAATTCGCGACAAAACAGGGCTTCCTATTGACCCTTATTTTTCAGCAAGTAAAGTGCGTTGGATTCTAAACTCCTCTGAAGAAATTCGTCAACGCGCAGAGGAAGGGCATCTATGCTTTGGAACTATTGATTCATGGTTAATCTGGAAGCTTACTCAAGGAAAATCCCATATCACCGATGCGTCTAATGCCTCTCGAACTATGTTGTTTAATCTTACGACTGGATCTTGGGACGAAGAGCTCTGTAAGCTCTTTGATATTCCTATGTCTATGCTGCCTGAGGTTGTAGATTCTAGTGGCGATCTCGCCATAGCTCACCCTGGTGTTCTAGGGGGAGCTATTCCCATTCGAGGAATTGCAGGAGATCAACAAGCAGCCTTGTATGGACATGATGCCATAGAAGAAGGAATGCTTAAGAATACCTATGGAACCGGATGTTTTATGTTGATGAATACGGGAGACAAAATCCTTGACCCAAGCTCCGGAATTCTGGCGACAGTCGCATGGCAAATCAATGGCAAGATAACCTATGCTGCGGAAGGGAGTGTTTTCAATGCAGGAAGTGCTATGACTTGGTTAGAGGATGTCAACTTAATCGAAAATGTAAAGGAAACCGCGCTAAGTGCAGAGAAAAGCCCTCATAATCCGCTACTGATCTTTGTCCCTGCATTTACGGGATTAGGTGCTCCCTATTGGGATTCAACCGCTCGAGGACTTCTTATCGGTTTAGAAAGAAATACTTCCAAAGAGGCTATTGCGCGCGCTGTGCTCGAGTCCATCGCCTACCAAAATCAAGATTTGTTGCTCGCCATGAAGCATGCATCCTGTTTAGAACCTTCTGCCCTATATGTAGATGGGGGCATGACGGCAAATTCCTTTTTAATGCAATTCCAAAGTGACCTTTGCCAAATAGCGATCCATCTTCCTTCTAATCAAGAACAAACAGCCTTAGGGGCGGCAAAATTGGCCGCAAAACCAAGCAACTTCTTTTCCGAAAACATTGAACGCGACTCCTCCTTGTTTTCTCCCAGTACTTTGGATTATAAAGAAGGCTATAGTCAATGGAAAAAAGCAGCTCAACGCGCCATGCATTGGACATCAACTCAAGATTAATATTTATGGGAAATCATCCATCCAACATTGATAAAAAGCATACCTCGTTATCATCATTTTATCTGTATTATCTCTATGAGCACCGCCACCCTACCAATCGAATGCTTCATTTTCTAGGAACTTCAGGAGTCATTGCCTTGCTCATCCTAAGTATCCTGTGGCAGCACTGGATCCTGTTAGCCTTTATTCCTCTTGTTGGATATGGATTTGCCTGGATTGGACATGGACTTATTGAGCGCAATAAACCCGCAACATTTACCTACCCCTTCTACAGCTTAGCAAGTGATTTTATCATGTACTTCCATTGGATTACTGGCAGGCTATCTGGCCAATTAGAGGCTATGGAAAAGCACTACGGATTATCGGATAAAGACTAATCGATCTTCCGAACTCTCAGCTTCAGAAAACTGGTAATCTTCAGCCGAAAATTTCCTAAGACGATGGATTTCATGTATGCGATGATCCATGACATATCGTGCCATAAGTCCTCGGGCTCGCTTGCTATGAACGGCCATATTCTTTAATCCCTTAGGAGACTTTTGTAAAAAGGAGCAGCTAACAACATCTATTGGGAAGATCTTCCAATCCACTGATTTACTATACTCAGCAGACATAAGGTTGAGCAAATACGTCGTATCCAAAGCATTAATATGAGCACTTAGCGCTTCCGTAATTCGTTGACGCCAAAAGTCGTGATAGGCTATGTTTGTCTTGGGGCTTCGTAACGCCATTTCCAATCGATATTGGCAAAGACTATCTAAAGGCCTTACCCACCCGTACATTGCTGACAGAATGCCTAAGTAATCTTGGGCATATCGTAAAGTATCGGGAGAAAGAGTTTTAGCATCAAGTCCAGAAAAAGCTGTTCCTGTATACGACCACAGCGCCATGCCATGTTGTCTATTCTTTGTGTGGTACATAGTATATACCGCCTCCGTTAATGCCGGTGACAACTTCATCCATTGTCGAAGCTCATCTTTCTTTACACTCTGAATCTCCCTCCAGACCTCTTTGGTGACTTCTTCAAAAAGGGGTTGAGAAGGAGTAAGTGTTGAATGACTTGTAAGCTCCATGGTTTTGGATGGAGACAATAATACCATCATAGTTCTTGCGCTGTTAATACACTATCTAAAATACTACGGTCACCACGCATTCGAGGTACTTTCACCTGCCCTCCAAGTCTACCCTCTCGACTTAACCATTGATAAAAGTGGCCTTGTTGCAAAGACTTAATATGAAGTTCCTCTAACACTAAATCATTATTCCGCTTGGCCGCATAATCACAATTAGCCTGCATGAGTCCTTCGTCAAGATCTCGCGTAAATCCCTTTAGGTCTAATGGCGCTTTATTCCATTCGATAAGCCACTCATGCCGAGCAACTCCTTGACCCACCTGAGTCGATGGGCCCATTGTGTATTCTTCAATCTCGGCATTGTATTTATCGCATACTCGAGGCAAGACCTGTTGTACATGGGATTCCATGAGTTCTTCTCCTACTAAGTTTATACTATAGCTTGTACGGCCACTAACCTTGACTCGAAAGGGAGAAAGACTAGTAAACTGGACTACATCTCCTGTTCTATAGCGCCACAATCCACCATTGGTAGAAATCACGAGCTCATAGCGCTCGTCAAGGGCCACCTCGTGAATTGCCAGGGTCTTGGGCTGCTCATCATTCCAAGAAGAATCAGGTATAAACTCGTAGTAAATACCATAATCCAACATGAGTAACATGTCATCGACTCCTTGGGAAAAGCGATCTTGAATCCCAAAAAATCCTTCCGACGCATTGTAGGTCTGGAGATAGTTTATGGGCTTACCTAATAGACGGTCAAATTGCTCCTTGTATATCCCCAAAGACATTCCACCCCATACATAGAGTTCTAAATTGGGCCAAACCTCCGCTATAGTTTTCGCCCCGGAGTAATCCAAAACACGTCGTAAGAGCACTATATTCCAACTTGGAACACCACTTATCATGGTAACATCTTCTTCACAGACCCTTTCGGTGATTTGTTGGAGCTTACTTTCCCAATCGGGTAAAAGGGTCAAAGATTTCCGAGCTGCCTGACGGAATTGAGCCCAGAATGGAAAATTTCGAATAATAATGGACGACAAATCCCCATAGTAGGCATTAGGATTTAACTCATGAACTTGAGCACTCCCCCCTACAATTAAGTTTTTTCCTTCAAACAACGAGGATTCACTGTGATTTGCTAGATAGAGTGCTAACATATCCTTACCTCCTTTGAAGTGACAATTCTCCAAGGATTCTTTAGATACAGGAATAAACTTCCTTGGTCCACCGGATGTACCTGATGATTGCGCAAACCACTTTGTTTTTCCAGGCCAGAGGGCATGCCGTTCACCTTCCATCATACGCGTAATCCATGGCTCAAGACTCTTGTAATCCTGCAGGGGCACTCTTCGAACAAAATCATCTCTTCCCTTGAGCGACGCGTAATCATAGGTCTCTCCCCAAGAAGTTGGCGTGGCATGTTGCACCAGTTGCTCAAGCACATCGCCTTGAACCTCCTCGGGATACTGCATGAAAAGCTCAATTGAGTGCAAGCGTTTTTTCATAATCCACGAGGCAATGGAATGAACTAGGCGCAT
>JAYYPZ010000068.1:0-6478 GCA_036128775.1 Bacteroidota bacterium | reverse complement strand
TGCGCATCCGAATCTTACCATTAACATCAAGCTTTTCTGTAGCTGTTAGACCGCCAATAGCAACATTAGCAGTATTGCTTGCATCTAGAGCAATGATGCCACCCGCATGAAGGTAAACTAGGCTGTTATTTGAAGCGTCCTGTATACGAAGACTATGATTATTTTGAAGCGTTAGATACGATTGATTTCCTGCACCAGTGCCTCCTGAAGTACCATTGAGAAACATAGTCATTGCCGTACCCGGTGAGGTTAAGTTATTACCTCCAAGAAGGATTCTACCATTTTGAAAAGAAGCATCTCCGCTTACATTAAGACTGTAAGCACCCGAACTTGTTCCAATACCAACATTATCCGTAGTATAAATGGTTGACCCAGTACCTTGGGTCCATAAAGAAGAACCTGAACTCACACTAGACCACGATATGTTCCCTGCTCCATCAGTTGCTAAAACCTGACCACTTGTTCCATCTGTATTTGGAAGTGTAATTGAACCCAAGGTTAATGCTCCATTAATGATTGTATTTCCATTCTTATATACAATCATAGCATCGCTTTTTGCAGTTGATGACTCGCCATTACCAATTACAAATAGCCTATCGCCTGTATTCCAAGATGTTGCTCCGGCTGGAGTGTAGTCAGTATTGTATTGACCTATGGCCATCTCAGCAAACGAAGGGGCCGTTGTATAACGTCCAATAGTGGTGCTGGAACTTCCAGACGCAGTTGCATAATATCCCATAGCGGTGCTGTAATCTCCAGAGGCAGTTGTGCCATCTCCCATAGCGGTGCTACTAGTTCCAAAGGCAGTTGTGCCATCTCCCATAGCGGTGCTACTAGTTCCAAAGGCAGTTGAATTCCATCCCGTAGCGGTGCTAACAAATCCAGAGGCGGTTGTATTTCTACCCATGGCGGTGCTGTAATTTCCAGAGGCAGATGCTCCACCTCCCATAGCGGTGCTGTAATCTCCAGAGGCAGTTGTAAATGCTCCCATAGCAGTGCTGAAATCTCCAGAGGCTTCTGCTCCACCTCCCATAGCGGTGCTACCACTTCCAGAGGCAGCTGTGATCAATCCCATAGAGGTACTGTTATTACCAGTGGCACCTCTAGTTGTAGATGTCCCATCAGAAATACTTAAGTCCACTGCATTATTACCAATATCTCCATAATTAGCAGCATCTCGTCCAGCAATACGATAACCTGTATTAGACCCTTCAGTAATTTCTTCAAGACCTGTGTTGCCGCCGCTTACCAAACCAGCGTTTATTGTATTGCCATTGGTCAATGTTACTTGGAGACTATCATTAACAATAGAAACAACCGTGATACTAACACCGTCAGCTCCATCTGCACCAGCAGGACCGGCGGGACCCGTTGCTCCCGTTGCTCCGTCAGCTCCATCTGCACCAGCAGGACCTTGTGGGCCAGCAGGACCTTGTGATCCTGAACCGCTGCCAATCGCTGTCCACGCTGCTCCATCGTAATAGTAAAAACCAACCGTTCCATCAGTTTGGAATATCATTAGACCCGTTGCAGGTGAAGCAATCGCATCACGCTGAGCTTCTGTCATTCGGGGGATTAGCAATCCTCCATCAGTTGAGGTGATATCAAGCTTTGCGGAGTTATCAGGAGAAGAAGTTCCTACACCTACATTCTGAGCGTAAACACCCGTTGTGCAGAAAACACTTGAAAGAAAGAGAAGAGTTAATAGACGGTTCATTTAAAATATTTTAATCAAAAGTTAATAAATTCTACGCTTAAAAGCGTACAAAAAATGATACAGGTGCTTAGCATACCAAAGCCTTCTTCCACTGAAGAAGACCGATAAAACTCATCACGAAATAAATACCCATTAGTCCTGCATAAAAAGAAGCTCCGCGATCAATGTATAGGCCAATGGAAATACCATTAAGGATTATCCAATAATGCCAGGCTTCTATATACCGTTTAGCCTCTAACCAGGTTGCAAGCAAACCAAAAACCGAAGTGAAACTGTCCAAAAAGGGACGTGGCGAATCGGTTAAGGTGCGCATTAAATAGCCTGTCCCAACACTCAGCACTACACCAATGGCAGACAGTGTCATCAGTACGGCTATGGATATACGTCCAATAAGCACCTCTCCACCTTGATTAGCTGACCAAGACCACCAACCATACACTCCAAAAAGGGCATAAAGTCCATAAAGCGCTGCCTCAGCATAGAGCTTTAACTCCGCAAAAAGCACCACGCTCAATATGCACTGCACCACGCCAAAGAGCCAACCCACGCGCTGGCGACGAATAATGCACACGATAAAAGCCAATCCCAAGACCACCGCAGACGCCTCCAAAAGGCCCAAATAAGACTGGACATATGTCATAAATTCATGACAATTAAACATTTCCATTAACTTAAAGGTATGAGAAATCAAATCCTTTGCAGTCTAATAAGTCTTGTGCTTTTAATGTTGGCTACACCAATTTTTAGCCAGTCGACTGCAGAAGACCCAGTAGACAAGATAAAGGACGACCAAAATTCTCCTGCACTGAATATGCTATTTGATGCCATTCGTCAGGATGACACCACCCTATTTGACGAGGTATTGCCAACCATTGAAGATGTAGATGCTACCGATGAGCGCGGAAGTACAGCCCTTATTTTAGCGGCGTATTATAACCGACTATATATGTTGGATAAGTTATTGTACGCTGCAGCCGATCCTAATGTAGGTGGGGCCATGGGCAGTCCAATACACGGAGCCTCCTACAAAGGATTTACTGAGATTGTTAAACACCTTGTCTACCACGGTGCATCACTTGATGTAGCCGACAGTCAAGGGAGTACGTCACTACATTATGCCGTTCTGGGGAGCAACTGTGAGCTTGTTGAATTCCTTCTAGCTAGAGGAGCTCGATATGACATTGACGACAACTCCAATATGACGGCAAAAGAATATGCAGACAAATTAGAGAACCGTTGTATGATTTGTTTGTTTACTCCATGTACACAATCGGACAAATAGCCTCAAAATTTTAAAACACCTTATAATGAGACATCTTATCACCCTATTCCTTGCCCTAAGTTTGACGACCACTGCAGCCCTTGCTCAGATTCTAACTGGTAGTGTTTCCAACCTCGGCAATGAAAATATCGACTTAACGGTATCGGTGGATGTGGCCAATAACTCCGTAACCCTCACTATGGAAGGGCCTAGCAATAAGTGGTTTGCTGTTGGTTTTGGAAGTTCTAGCACATCTATGTCAGGAGCTTACACCACGCATGTGTCAAGCGCTACTTTTCAAATGAATGAGCGACGGCATGGAGGTAATAACCAGGGCACCGCCTTATCGAGCTCGGGAGCGGTAACGAGTGATGTTACTTCAGGTGGTCGCAGAACGGTGATCTTTACAAGAAGCCGGGTAGGATTAACCAGCAATTATTATACCTTTCCTAGTGCGGCAGGATCAATCTCTATTATTTGGGCAAATGGCAACAGTCTAAGCTATGGCTATCATGGTAATAATCGAGGTTATGCTACTTTAACGCTAAGCGAGCCATGCCCTCCAGCAGCAGAAGTAACTCTACCAGTAATTAATATTTGTGATGGTCAATCCGCAGATGTGTTTGGTACCTCAGTAAATTTCTCTGGGTTGTTTGCCGATACGATTCTCTCTTCCACTGGATGCGATAGTATCATCCAATACCAAGAAGTTATCGCCAACTCCTCAAGCGCTCTTACTGACTTAGGTTCCATTTCAATATGCCAAGGAGAATCCACAACAATCTTTGGAAACAGCGAAAACACAGCAGGAATCTACCGCGATACACAGACCAATAGTGCTGGATGCGATAGTGTGATTCAAGTTGAATTAGTCGTTAATCCAACCTATGACCTCAACGAGACCGTACAAATCTGTAGCGGAGATGATTACACCTTCCCTGACGGCACTACACAAACAAACATCACGGCCTCAACAACGTATACGAGTCCACTTAGCAGTGGGGCAGGATGTGATAGCCTGATAACAACGACTGTTAATCCGCTGTCTGCCATTACCTTTGATGTGATGGAGGAAGTCTGTTTTGGAAGTGATTATGTCACTGCTGACATTAACCTCACCAACCTCACAGCAGATACTACAGTGGTCCGCACCTATACAGCAAGTGCGGGATGCGACTCTACGGTCACCTATACCATTATGGTCTTTGAACAAGTCGTATCCATTTCAGCCAACGCAGAGAATACGGAAGCTACTATCGACCCAATTATAGGCATTCCCGTGTTATGGCAGTGGTTTGACTGTGCATCCACTACAGCGATTGCAGGAGAAGATATGGGAAGCTATACCATTCCATCCGATGTAATGAGTATTGAAGTCTCTGTACAAGGTTCTTTCCCGATTGGAAACGATACCTGTGTTGCTGTATCCAATTGCGTGATGCTAATGAATGACACGTCGACCTCGATTGCTGAGCTATCGGCTATGGGTATCCAAATATTCCCTAATCCAAGCATTGCTGATTTATCCATTCTGAATCAGGAAGGAAGATTGTTAGACATAATGATTACCGATATGATTGGCCAGGTAGTCTATGAAGGAGTATCCAATGAAAGCATGCTAATCAAAACATCGACTTGGAGTGAGGGTGTCTACAGCATTTCTATTGACGTTGATGGTACGCGCCAGAGCCTGCAAGTGATTAAGCGCTAAAGGACAGCACAAATCATTAACAAAACATCTAAAACGTAAAGAGGGGTGGCATATGCCGCCCCTTTGTTGTATCTGGACTCAAAACTTTTTTAGTATTTATTGTAACCTTTCTTGTAACGAAGTCGTATATCCTACCAAAGCACTTTGTTATGAAAGCAATAATCACAATAATCGCCCTTGCTGCCACTACGGTTAGCTATGCTCAGTTTAATGATGTTGATTACTTCGATATCTCAGAAAACAGAGCTACTGAAAACACTAACATGCCTGCTTACCAAGAAGTGGATCTTCGCGTAGAAGCAGTGCGAGGAGAAAATGAAGGAATCGATATCGCTGCCTTCGATGCTCCTGAATCGAACTACGTAAGAATCCAGTTGGATGATGCTCAAGAAAATGAAGTATTCGTAAGAATGCGTACACTTAAAGGTGATCTCGTTCATGAGCAAATCCTAGACCAAGAAAATAATGCATTGCGCCTCGATATGAGTTTGATTGCCGATGGGCACTACACCCTCGACATCGAAAACCAAAACAATGCCGCTACTAGCACCTACTACGTATCCAAAGTATACTAGTATCTAGTAGTAAAGATTAGAGTGTTTCATAGTCGTGTTTCGGCCATCTCAATGAGATGGCCTTTTTTTTTGCCAAAAGGTTAAACCATGACCTTCAGGTTTTACCTTTGCCCTATGAACCTATACAAAACGCTTTTTCTCGGTCTTTTCCTAGCTACAGGAACAATAGCCCACGCACAAAGTCCCTTCGATATCTTGTTTGTTGATGATGAGGAATTAAAAGAGAATCCTGTACTCAACGAAACCGCTTTGGATTTGGTCGATGTGTATCTCGTGGATTCTACATATAAAAGACGTTCTGAGCGCCATCGTCTCTTTATGGTGGGTGCTATTATCAGAATCTTCGGATACCGCTGGCAGACCATTGATCGACGACGCATTAAGTTTATAGGGACGATTAATAAAGAGCGTATTCCAGGAAGGGATAGTGATCGCTTTACCGAATACGATGTGAATTACGACATCTATCCTCACCTCCCCCACTACATTGACATAGCGCTTGAAGGGTGGCAGGCACGATTAACGAAGGTCAAAGGACGAAAAGCTGTACCCGAAGACAATCGAGACGAACCACCCTATGTTGCGCCTGATAGCACGACCGATCTTACCAAATATAGACTGCATAGCGAGCTAACACCTCATGTCGATAGCCGCGATGCGCTGAATGCCTTCTTCTATCCTACTGTAGCGCCCATGCACCTTGCACGGCATCCTAACTTTTTAGAGTCCAAACCTAGTGTTGGCGTATATGGAAACTTTGTGCTCGACTGCAACCATCAATGTCATCCAGAGATTCACCCTTATGAAGTATTATGGTGGCTTGACGTAAACCGAAATCAAGGCCAGCTGGATGTTCATGAGAAGACGTGGCATGTAGGCCTTCTGCGCGATGTAAGCAATCGCTTTAAGCATTGGTCGTCCTCACCGCGCACAGGTGAAATCTCCATTCCCTTTGTGTTCAAGATGGACAACCGTGCCAACGTCATTGAATGGGATCATCAAGTCTTTAATGGATTTAGCAACGAAGGGTTTGCTACGCTAGAAATTAACGATAATCTGTCCTACCTCGACGTCACTGAACAAAAACATGAATTGCTCAATGGAGAATACCTCACTATTCGAACAAACGGATCAATCTTAGGAGGTGGAATTGCCTATTACCTATCCGACATCGCCACAGAAGAGCGTGCTGATGGACGATATGTTACGGGCTA
>JAYYPZ010000067.1:0-10096 GCA_036128775.1 Bacteroidota bacterium | reverse complement strand
TCACGATATCATCTTCACAATCCCTATTTACTTGCGCTGACATTGTACAACAAATTCCCCTACCTCCATCGCTAACATTATGGATTAATGAAATTCATTATGATAACGTGGGTACCGACCAAGATGAATTTATAGAAATTGCAGGTACGGCTAATGCGGATTTAACAGGATATACTCTTGTATTATATAATGGAAGTAACGGCTCGGTATACGACACTCAAGTACTGAATGGAAGTCTTTCGGATGATGGCAATGGTTTTGGATTTTTTGTAGTTAACTATCCTTCCAATGGAATTCAAAATGGTCCTGATGGTGTTGCTTTGATTGATCCAAATGGTGTCCCAATTGATTACTTCTCTTACGAGGGAAGCTTTTTAGCCACTGACGGTCCACTGCTTGGGCTTAATTTGTTCGAAATTGATGGAGAAGAATCTGGATCAACTCCCATAGGATTTAGTTTACAATTAAATGGAACTGGTTCACAAGGGATTGACTTTACTAGTGATACTATAGGCTCTTCAACTCCAGGGTCTGCGAATATTGATCAAGTCTTACTGAACTATACTCTTAATCCTATTTCAATTAACCTAATAGCAGAAGACTTATCAGGCAACCAATCTACATGTTTAGTGGAGGTTACTGTACTAGATACCATAAATCGAAATGAAGTGCGCACATTTGAAAGCTGTGGATCTGTGTTATTCAATGGGATAAGTTATTCTTCTGATACCGTTTTAGTAGACACTATTCAGTCGGCGAATGGATGTGACAGCACAATCACCACTATACTAAATGTTCTCGAAACAGATTATACTAGCCTCGCTCCAGTTTCATCTTGTCCTCCTTATATATGGCAAGGACAAACGATTACCCAAAGTGGATTATATACGGATACACTTACCTCAAGTAATGGATGTGATAGTATTCTAGCCATTGACGTGACGATTATTGAACCCCCATTAGTTTCTATAAATATTGACAGTCCTATTAGTTGTGTTGGCGATAATGATGCAGAAATTTCTGCCGTTATATCGGGTGGAGTCCCACCATACTTAGCGGATTGGTCCATTGATGGATTAGGTGATTTTGATGATGGAATTATCCAAGTCAATGTTGGCGAAGGTTTCTATTCTGTGCAAATTGAAGATGCTACTGGCTGCCGATCGAATACTGTTTCTATTGATTTGTTTGATCCTGACGTGATAACTATTTTCTCGACATCTTTCCCCGAGTTAGAGGGTAGTTCCATTGATATTACCATTGTAGGCGGAAGTCCTCCATTTTCCTTTGACTGGAACTATGATGGTATTGGAGATAATGATGATCCTGAGGATTTAGTACTCGCTTCTCCTAATGCTTACTCTGTAATTGTTACTGATGCTAATGGATGTACTGCTTTCTTTAGCGATACTATTGATCTTGGGGGCTATCCAACGTCTATTCTTCATGTAGAAGGATTTGATGTGTTCTTTTATCCTAACCCAACCAATGGTATTGTAAACGTATTCTATGAGTCTTCCAACAATCAGCCTATTCTTTTAGAAGTTGTGGATATTCAAGGACGGCTACTCCAGGCGAATCATCTTAATGTAAATGGTATGATGCAAATTGATTTAAGTCATTTACCAGACGGCACCTATCTCGCTCGATTTAGCCAACAAGACTTGATCAAGGACATTACTATCATAAAGGCGGAATAGATATTAACGCTTTGAATTTCTGTAAAAGACGCATCTCCATTGGATTTGCGTCTTTTTTTTGAATGGTTGCTTGGGTGATGGGATGTGAGAACAGCATATAGTATGGGCAAGACCCACGTTCCACCCCCGCCCTACGGGCAAAATAAAGCCCTCAAAAAGTGTGCCGCTGAACAAATGATTATTCAGTAAAATCAAGTTCGAATAAGAGGATATCCAACGACTATTCAGGAATTCCTAGAAAGCCTCCGATGTAGAAAGATTAATCTCTATCCCGCCTACTTCCTCCTTCCGATCACAAATACTTCTCTCCCCTTCCGAGGATCTATAGACGCTGGTTCTTCATCTATGACGATTTCCTTGAATATTCCATGGAAAAGATCAATATATTCATCAATGTTTCCCCCAAAGGGAGGTCCATCCCCATCAAACTGCGTGTTGAACAACATAGCTACCCATTGCCCTTTCTTTCTAAGCATATTGTCAATAGCAAAAACGTACTCCTTGCGTAACGAAGGATCAATCGCGCAGAAAAAGGTTTGCTCAACGATTACATCATACTGACCTTTATGTTCAAAAAAGTCACCTACATGGCAATGATCCTTGGGAAAAGTTGGCACCCTCTGCTGAAAAGACTCAATCGCCGAGGATGACCAATCCAATATATGTACGTCCTGAAATCCAGCGCGATGCAGATATTCTACTTCATGGCCTAAGCCAGCCCCAGGAACTAAAATCCGCTTTCTTTTATCGATTGATGTAAAGTCTTTGAAGAAGGCCTTCCATTGAGGAACTACATCGCCAACGTCCCATCCAGTATTCTTGTCAACATAGCGTTGTTCCCAATATTTTGATGAAAGCTGAGTCATAGAGAATAGAGGTTTATAGATTTACGTTAATCAAGGGTATAAAACTAATTGAAACTATGGCTAAAAAGAATAATAACATTCCATTGCTTTTACTCGTCCTTCTGTTACTCGGTACAACAGTAGGTACATCTTACATGTGGTATACTGAGAGGGAGTCGCGCCAAGATTGTAAAGAGACAGTGACTAGCAACGAAGAAGATATCGATGCGCTACTTTTTGAGTTAACCTCCCTAGATGTTGCCTATGATAGTGTGGAATACCTCGCAACAGCTCTTGGTATTGATAACAAGGCAATGGGCAGCAGTATTGATTCCTTAAAAAGTGAACTTATGGCAGCCATTCAGAAAGGACAGATCGATGAACAGACCATTAAGGCGTTACAGCGAAAAGTCAACAATCTTGTGGCTCAAAATCAGACGCTTACCCAAGAAGTCACAAGGGTAATGGCAGAAAAGGATAGTGTAGAGCTGGCCAACATTAGTCTCCAAGAACAAAATCTTCGAATCACAGCAGAATATGCCACACTCGAAACGGATTATAATAACCAGCAATCTGAAATGGAAACCCTTAATACTGAATACAACAACCTTGAAACGAAGTTTACTGAGGTTAATCGTATGAAGGCACAAGACTTAACGCTGTCCTTTCTCAATAAAAGAAGAAAGTCGACGAAGAAGCCCAAGTTTGTCGATTTCTTTAACGTATCCTTTAAAACAGGTGAAAACGACTTTCGACGGGGAGAAACATTGGACTACTACATTGTAATTCTTGAAAAGAATAGCAACAGAGTGATTCAATCCGTTTCGTCTGGAACCGGAATTATGGATGGAGGCAATACCGTGAATTACACCGCAAAGATTTCTCTCCGTTATGATGGAAGCAACAAACCCATCACGATTGATATCCCAATTGACAGTGAGGTTGACGGAACCTATGAAGTAAGGGTATATGTCGACAATACGATGGTCGCTCGAAGTTCATCGACGATTTAGTAGGCATTTAAATCCTACCTAAACTTTCCCCTGGTTGTAGGCCTCTATGGTCTTATGGATTGCTAGACTCGGATGGGTGTAGCCCGCTTGAAATCCAGCACTGACAAGTTTCGTGTTGTCTGATGCTGTGTGATACTGGTATTGGTTTTTTAATGATTCCGGCATAGGGATATAGTCTATCATTACTTCGCGTTGCATGGCGTCAAAGACCAATTCAATCATATGCTTAAATGAGTTGGCCTCGCCTGTGCCCACATTGTAAATCCCTGAGCTGGGTTTTGATTCCAATAGAAAGTCAATAACACGAATCACATCCCCTACAAAGACAAAATCTCTCTGTTGACCACCATCTGCATACGCTGGATGATAGGACTTGAATAAACGCATTCGACCTGTTTTTGTGATTTGTGCATAAGCTTGAGATATCACAGACGCCATAGAAGCCTTACGCCTCTCATAAGGGCCATAAACATTAAAGAATCGAAGACCGTAGATTGAATGATCCTGTGTATCACTTTTGAGTTGGTCAAGAATCAGCTTGTCTGCCTCCAACTTTGACTTCCCATAAAGATTAAGCGGCTCATAGACACTGTTCTTACTTTGTTCATCGCTATAGCCTTGCTGACCATCTCCATAAACTGCCGCCGAGGAAGCATAAACCAAGGGGACCTTTAACCGTCGGCTAAGCTTAACCATTTCAAGGCTTGCCTCAACGTTATAATAGAGGAGTTTTGACCAATCGTCGCACGTCGTATCCGAGATGGCCCCTAAGTGAATTATACCATCAATCGGCTTATCCCAGGTATCCCAATCAATCGTTTCAAGGGGAGTTACCTTATTGAGTTGGTGCCTTGCAATACACTCTTCTGTATCTACTAGAATCAGGTTGACATCTTTTGACTCGTAAAAATCAATGACATTTCGGCCAATAAAGCCTCCTGCTCCTGTAAGAAGAAGCGTTTTCATTAGCCGTTTAGGCTGGCGGTTAGGCCGTTATCATAAATGCTGTGCAGTGCGGACACAGACCCTATGCTTTCTCCATTTACTACGACGTTGTTCCCTTGCGTAAGTCCAAGTGCTTGAAGCGGAATGCCGAGTTCTGTTACTTTTTGCTCAAAGGCCGCAGCTTTTGCATCTTCTACACTGACAATAACTCGTCCTTGAGCCTCTCCAAAAAAGAAGGCATCCTTGCGTACATCCCCAAGATCTATTGTGGCATTAACCCCAATGCCATACTCGAAGGAAGATTCTAATAGAGCAATCATCAATCCTCCATCCGATACATCATTTGCTGAAGCCATGAGTTTATCACGATGAAGGGCTTGAATTCCTTCAATAAGGCGAACCTCCTCATCAATATCGAAGTAAGGCGCAGGGCTCTTTGCTAGACCCTTTATATGCTGTGCATACTGACTTGATCCTATATCATTGACAGAATGACCAAGAAGATACACTCGCTGCCCTTCAGCTTGGAATCCCATAGGCAGTGCGTCTCGTACATCATCAATCGTTCCAATCATTCCAATTGTAGGCGTTGGGTAAACCGGTCCATCATCGCTCGACTGATTGTAGAAACTTACATTTCCTCCGGTAACCGGGGTGTCAAGTCGACTACAGGCCTCGCCCATTCCTTGGATAGCATTTACAAACTGCCAGTATACATGCTTGTTATATGGATTACCAAAGTTTAAGCAATTGGTAATGGCAGAAGGTTGCCCTCCAGAACAAGCAATGTTTCTTGCCGCTTCACAGACGGCAATGGCACCACCTTTTTTCGGATCAGCGTGGACGTAGCGTGCATTACAGTCTACCGTTAAACAAAGTCCCTTGGTAGATGTGGGATCAATTCGAATGACCATGGAGCTATGCTTTTCGTTGGCCGAAGTATTGACTAGACCGACCATATTGTCATATTGCTCATACACCCAGCGCTTAGACGCGATATTGGGCAGGGCGAGCATGGCTTCTGTTGTTGCCTTAAGGTCCGAAACATCTTCAATAGATGACCAATTGAGCGGCGTATTCCATTCTTTATAGTATGGTGGCTCTTCGTATTCTCTGTGGTATACAGGAGCACCTCCTCCAAGCACAAGGCTTTCTGCAGGAATGTTGGCGACAACCTCCTCGCCCATAGTAAAGCAAATGTTCCCATCATCGGTTACTTCGCCAATTGGTTCGCAAAGTACATCCCAGCGTTTGAAAATTTCTTCAACTTCAGCCGTACGTCCTTTTTTAATAACGAGTAACATGCGTTCCTGAGACTCCGAAAGAAGCATTTCCCAGGCCTCCATATCTTTTTGTCGTGTAGGCACCTTAGATAGGTCAATGCGCATTCCAGCACCACCCTTGGCAGACATTTCACTCGTAGAACAGGTAATGCCTGCGGCCCCCATATCTTGCATTCCAATGAGTGCTCCTGTCTTGATTACCTCAAGACTCGCCTCTAAGAGTAGCTTCTCTTGGAAAGGATCTCCGACTTGTACTGCAGGTAAATCCTCTTCGGCATTTTCCGATAAATCTTTTGAAGCAAAGGCAGCTCCAGCAATACCATCCTTTCCTGTAGCTGCCCCAACAATATATACTGGATTACCAGCGCCATGTGCCGTGGCTGATACCGTGTGGTTAACATCACATATACCGACCGACATCGCATTAACTAATGGATTGGTATGGTAAACTTCATCGAAGTAAACCTCACCACCCACAGTAGGAACACCGAAAGAGTTCCCATAATTCCCAATGCCTTTTACAACCCCTCTAAGAAGATGCTGAGTTCGAGGAAGATCAGGATTTCCAAAACGAAGTGAGTTGAGCGCGGCAATAGGCCTAGCTCCCATGGTGAAAATATCCCGATGAATCCCACCTACTCCAGTAGCAGCCCCTTGATAAGGTTCAACAGCTGATGGATGATTGTGTGACTCTATCTTGAAGGCACAGCCAATACCATTACCCAGATCCACAAGTCCAGCGTTTTCCTCACCTGCTTCGACAAGTAGCTTTTTCCCTGAACGAGGTAAGGTTTTAAGCCAAACAATACTGTTTTTATAGGAACAGTGTTCACTCCACATTACGGAATAGATGTGAAGCTCCGTTAAATTGGGTTCACGACCTAAATGATCACAAATTGCATCATATTCTTCCGAGAGAAGTCCAATTTCAATGGCGCGTGCGCGTAAGTCTTTATCAGCCATAATACGTTTGATTATCTATCGCCTTCTAAGTAATTCAAAATTCTAATCAAACATACAACCTGAAAGGCACACTATTTTTCAACTTTTTCCATTAAAATTCATGAATTCACAAAATTTCCGTGCCCTTTGTTGGCTTTATTGTGGATTACTCTGAAAAAAAGTAAAAATATTGATGCATTTTTGCTAAAACATAGCAAATCACGATAAATTTTTAGAAAATATGCAAAACGACGTTTTATCCACAATTCTCAATCAGCATGATATTCAAGTTGATGGTTCTCCAGAAAAAGTATCCGCCTATTTCGAAGAACTCGTTTTTACAAAGTCAAAAATGAAAGAATATCTTTCAAAGGATGTTTACAGTGAAGTCATTGAATGCATTGAACTAGGAAAAAAAATCAATCGAGACATCGCAGGCCATGTGGCTTCAGCTATGCGCTCTTGGGCCATGAGCCACGGAGCAAAAAGCTATACCCACTGGTTCCAACCGTTAACGGGAGCTACTGCGGAAAAGCACGATAGCTTTTTTACGCCAAAATCAGATGGACAGCATATCGAACAATTCACAGGTGATGCGCTTGTACAACAGGAGCCTGATGCATCGAGCTTCCCCAATGGAGGGATTCGAGCAACTTTCGAAGCGCGTGGCTACACCGCATGGGATCCGTCCTCCCCTGCCTTCATTCTTGAATTGAAAGCAGGAAAGGTTCTTTGCATTCCAACCATATTTATCTCCTACACAGGTGAGGCTTTAGATTATAAAGCCCCTTTATTAAAGTCTATTCACTTTCTCGAGAAGCATGCACTTCCCATCGCACGCATGTTTGACAGACATGCTAACCGGGTGCAACCTACTTTAGGTTGGGAGCAAGAATACTTCTTAGTGGATGAGCGCATGTATTATGCGCGACCAGATTTGGTCATGGCAGGGCGTACTCTGATTGGATCAGCCCCTGCAAAAGGCCAACAACTTGACGATCACTACTTTGGATCTATCCCTGAGCGCGTGTACTCATTTATGGTAGACTTAGAGTACCAAGCGCATCGATTAGGAATTCCCATCCAAACACGACACAACGAGGTAGCTCCTGGTCAGTATGAGTTTGCTCCGATGTTTGAATCGGTCAACGTTGCTGTGGATCACAACCAGCTTGTCATGGACCTTATGGATCGTGTAGCAAGCCGACATAAACTCAAAGTTCTTAAGCATGAAAAGCCTTTTGCTGGAATCAACGGAAGCGGAAAACACAATAACTGGTCATTAGGAACAGATACAGGTAAAAACCTTTTATCCCCTGGCTCAACACCGAAAACAAACCTTCGTTTTTTGACCTTCTTTGTGAATGTGATTAAAGCCGTGCATGAGCATGCGGATGTTTTACGTGCATCGATTGCCTCTGCTGGAAATGATCACCGATTAGGAGCTAATGAAGCGCCTCCTGCCATCATCTCAGTCTTTATCGGCTCTCACCTTACGGGAGTTTTAGATTCCATCTTAGAACGCGTAGAAAAGGGCAAGAAGTTTGACGAAGAAAGCAATGCAAACCTTAAGTTGGATATCCATAAAATGATTCCTGATGTATTGCTCGATAATACCGATCGAAACCGTACTTCACCTTTTGCATTTACAGGAAACAAATTTGAAATCCGTGCTGTAGGTTCTTCGACCAACTGTGCCTCCCCTATGATTGTTATGAATACAATCGTTGGGGCGCAATTACAAGCGTTCAAAAAAGATGTAGACGCATTGATTGCTAAAGATGAAAAAAGAGATGGCGCCATCTTACGCGTTTTAAGTCGCTACATCGAAGAATCAAAAGCAATTCGTTTCGAAGGGGATAACTACACCGAAGAATGGGCTAAAGAGGCTGCTAAGCGCAAGTTGTCAAACGTGAAGGACTCAGCACATGCTTTAGGACTTTTTGAAACCGACAAAGCGATTAAACTCTTTACTAGTAGTGGCGTCTTTAACGAGGTAGAATTAGAAGCTCGTCAGGAAATCAACTACGAGAATTACAACCTCAAACTGCATATTGAGGTCAATGTATTGGCTGATATGGCTCGTACTATGGTCGTACCTGCTGCCATTCGATACCAGAAGAAGATTGCAGACACTTTGGAAAGCCTTGAAAAGAATGGCGTTAAGTCTACTAGCTATATGCGTAAGGAACTTGCGCTTATCGGTGAGCATATCGAAGGCTTACTTGAGCTCACCGGCCAACTTGATGAGGTTTCTACAAAAGCCTCTTCCAAGAAACATGCACGAGATGAAGCCCGCTATATTGCAAAAAATATTATTCCTTATTTTGAAAAGGTCCGCGGACATTGCGATGCGCTAGAAGCTCGTATCAGCGATGCGGAATGGCCATTGCCGAAGTATCGCGACATGTTGTTCATTCGATAACTTCTTCGACGATAAACCCCACAATCAGCGTATATTCGCAGAGATGCGGGAAATGATTGATATTGTTGGAGGGAGTATAGCAGGACTTTCTGCTGGAATCGCCTTTGAACAGTTAGGTTTTTCTACAAGGATCTGGGAGAGAGATAATCCTATTTACAGTAGAGACGGTCATGCATTCCTTGTCTTAGGGTCTGCTCTTGGTTCCCTGCAACACCTTGGGATTGACGAGGATCTCAGAAATACATCGGCTAACATTCAACGAGGAATGTACTTTGACAACAAGGGAGATTTGATAAAATCCTTTGACCTTCAGGACACCTTTGGCACGAAACGCATTGACCTAGTACGTATTTTAACCAGTAAATATTCAGGTCGTTTGCACTACGATTGTGATCTAGAGAAAATCAGTTTCGACGATGATTATTATACTCTTGAGTTTCAAAGTGGAGAAATCACCAAGGCATCTACCTTGATTGGTGCCGATGGAGCCAATAGTCGTATTCGAAAATGGCTATATCCCAATCATAAACTTCATACAGGAGGATATTTTGAGATTGTAGGTTCATGCGAAAATGCTAGTATTGTGAAGGCTTTGGATAACTCATTTCAAAAGCACTTTACTCAAGATCACATAAACCAGGAGTATATCGCTTTTGGAATTCTTCCTACGGGTGGGGACGATTTGACTTGGTTCTTACAAATTCCAGTAACCATACCTGAGCAAGTCAATGACCTTTATAATGTGGAGTCACGAGAGAAATTTCTTCAAGAGCTTTCGAGCAATTGGTCCAACCTTATAGCAGAAGCCATTGAATCAACAGATACGAATTCCACCTATGTATGGCGCTCAGGATATATGGACCTGTTGCATACCTTTCATTTTCACAACATGTTTTTGATTGGAGATGCCTGCCATCCTCTATTGAGTATGACAAGCCAAGGG
>JAYYPZ010000066.1:0-5714 GCA_036128775.1 Bacteroidota bacterium | reverse complement strand
GCACTATTTCTTCTAGGAAACCCTCTGGTGGAGGTGAGGTAACTAAGATGACCATGAGCAGCGGCATTCCCTCAGCATCATGTCCTACTCGAATGCATAGTTGGCGAAGAAGGCCGGTGTGCTCCAAGGGGTCAAAAAAGGTCCATCCTTCCTGCTTGGCCTTGTTATACAGGCTGTTGCGCAGTATGTTAATGCTATCTTCTACTAAGTGACATTCATCGATTTGTACGACATTTTGGAATCGTCCCCTTGGATGAAAGCCCAAGGCATCACGATCGAATTCAGCGGACGACTGGACTTCCTCATTAGTCAGCCACCGCCTTGCGCCAAAAGTAAACTCGATTTTGTTTCGATAGTTAAATAACTTTTTCGCGCCTAGAATAGGCTCAATAGGTGGGTGTTTAAGGTGCCCAATACGCTTAAAGGCATTTTCTACAATACTCTGTTTTTCACTCAACTGAAGGGAGTAGTCTGCAATCATCCAACGACAACCTCCGCATACTGATTGATGCTTACATTGGGCAGTGACTCTTCCCGTTCCTGTTTGGTCTCGACGAATAAATTGTGCTTGATCAAACCGTCGTTTTCTTTTAGTGACTTGCACATCGCCCTGGTCGCCCGGTACTGCGTCTTCCACAAAAACAACTTTGTCGTTATGGCGTGCGACTCCAAATCCTTCACTTGAAAGCCCGTGTATTGTTATTCCATCGTAGCGTGGTAACTGTCTCCTCCGTCGACCCATTGCTAAAAGTTTAGACAAAGGTAATCGGTTAAGCAACACGGAGTTTACTACATTTATGGCACAAGAAAAATCTATGCGTTATATATTCTTATTATGCTTTGCCATGGCCCATGGATTGTTGGCTCAGTGTCCTGATATTGCAACTCTTATTGAAATGGGAGAGGAGCGCGTATCTCAAGAGGATTTTGTCCGGCTATATACCAAGAATAACATCGACGGAAGCGCTGACTTCTCCGAGGAATCCCTGAACGAATACCTTGATCTCTACATCAACTACAGGCTTAAAGTTCAGGAAGCTTATGCCTTGGAAATGGATACCATTAGCCGCATTCTAAGGGAGTTTAATGGTTATCGCTTGCAGTTGGCAGAAAGCTATCTCACCGAAGAGCGCATAACAGATCGTTTGGTTGAGGAGGCATTTGAACGCATGCCCGTGCAACGCGATGTTGAACACATTTTAATTCCTTGGGACCGCGAAGTAGATGGTCGTATTGACTCCGCAAAAGCTTTTAATGCATTAAGTAAGGTGCAACGTCAATTATCGCGTGGTTACAATCTTCAACGTGCGGCTGCTCGTTCAGGATCAGATTTAACCTATCGCTCCCTAGGTTATCTCGGATTGTTTCAAACGGTATATGCATTTGAAAATGCCATGTATGAGACGCCGATAGGTGAGATTAGTGAACCGGTATATACCCGATTTGGAATTCATTTGGTCAAAGTGAATGGGGAACGCACCTTTGACGGTACTTCTTCGTATTTGCAAATTGCCTTACCTGAATCTTCTGAAAATCGACAGCTTTTAGAACAGGTGATTCGAGATGTAACGAGCAATTCAAGCCTCTTTTCAAGTTATGCAGCTCAGTATTCCACTTCGCGGAATGGAAAAAGCTCGCGGAATCCAATTAAAATCGGTGCTCAGGCAAACTCTGCATGGCAAAATGAATATGTGGAGAAGGCCTTGTCAATCGACACGATTGGTGATGTTTCTGACATCTTTTCCTTAGGCGATACGCTCTACCTTATCCAATGGATTGATCTTGATTCTTTTCCTGATTTAGATCAGGTGCGCAATGGACTGGTTCGAAAAATACAACAGGGGCAGCGCTCAAGAATTCAAAGGGACTCTCTTTTGCACGAGGCTAGAGGACTCTTTGGCTATAGTCGGCATGCAACGATTGAGGCAATGCTACAATACTTTACTAAGGATGTGCTCAGTGGAAATGCTGATCTGTCTGAAGAAAGAGCGGCTATGACCTTGTTTGTTATTGGTCATGATACGCTAACCTATGGTGATTTAGAAGAATACATGGGGCATAACTATGGGGGATCCGAAGATGCCTACCGTGTCTATTATCTCGAAGAGAAGTTTAAGGCCTATGAGCAGAAAACGATCTACGAATACTATCGAGATCATCTTCATGAGGTTAATGCAGAGTTCGCTGCTCAAATGCAGGAGTACCGAGATGGTATGCTTCTTTTTGAGCTTATGAATGAACGAGTATGGCGTGAAGCAGTAAGGGATACTTCAGGATTAAATGCTTTTTTTGAAGAAAACCGTGCATCCTACGTATGGCCTGAGCTCATTACAGCCTCACACTTCATAGTTGAAGATTCTACTTTCTTACGTAAGTTGTCCAACGCTTCCGATAACTCGAATAAACTATCCAAGTTGTTTGCTAAAGGGTTAAAGCGAGGTAAATTATCGTCGAAGTCATGGCGTATTTGGCCTGGTGATAAGAGGCTAATGAACTTTGATCAACTCAATGAGCTCAGTATTGGACCTCATGCCTTGGATAATGGAATGTTTCTCCAAATCGAAGAAAAGGAAGAAGATGCTTGGAAAAGCTTCGATGAAACTCGAGGGTTTGTTATATCAGATTATCAAGATTACCTTGAAAAAGATTGGATTTATTCACTTCGTGAAGCAACATCTATTCGCGTAACGAGTTGTTTTATTAATCTTGTAAAGCCTTAAGCATTTGTATGAATTCTAGTCGTCTTTTCCTCGCGGTTTTAACCATTTTGCTTGGCCATGTCTCTGTTGTGCGCAGTCAAGTCCTAGGCGATGGTATAGTAGGGCATGTCGAAGGAGAAATCGTCTTGATGAGTGATGTTCAGATTGCATCCTTTCAGCTGCAAGAGGCCTATCCGGATCAGTCTAAGGCTGATCTTGAGTGCATGGCGCTGGATAACCTCCTGATGCAAAAGATTTTTGTGATTCAGGCAGAGCGCGATAGTATCTACGTGTCGGATGAAGAAGTTGACCAAGAACTCGATGGTCGGATTGCGTATTTCGAAGAAATGTTTGGCGGACTGGAAAATCTTGAGTCCTACTATGGAAAAACAATTACAGAGCTAAAAGCTGATTTTCGGGAAGATATCTTCGATCAATTGCTCTCTTCGCGCATGGAGGGTAATATCACAGCGGGCATCTCTGTGTCTCCTTCTGAAGTACGCTCTTTCTATCAAGCAATACCTCAGGATAGTATTCCTTTCTTTAATGCTGAAGTCGAGTTGGCTGAGGTTGTGCTGTATGAAAAGCCCACCGATGATCAAAATCAAGTAGCGCGCTCAACTGCAGAAGAACTCAGCGCGCGTTTACAAGATGGAGAGGACTTTGAGTTTTTGGCATTGGTCTATTCCTGTGATCCAGGGTCAAGTAAAATTGGTGGTGATCTTGGATTTATTCGACGTGGTCAAATGGTAAGTGCTTTTGAGTCTGCGGCGTTTCGATTAAAAAATCCTATGGAGATTAGCCCTGTGGTTGAAACGGAATTTGGCTTTCATATTATTCAACTCTTAGAACGCCAAGGTGAGCGAATCCACGTCCGTCATATTCTGATTTGCCCTGAAATGACAGATGAGAACCTCAATACAGCTCGAAGAGAAGCCGATCGCATTCGAGATAAAGTACTTGATGGGGCCATTACGTTTGAAGAGGCAGTCGAGGAGTACAGCATGGATATGTCTTCAAAAAACCAAGGTGGACTTTTGCAAAATCAAAAAACTGGGAATTCATTCTTTGAAATGGATGAAGTCGAAGGGGTGATAGCTGTAAGGCTTGATGATGTTGAAGTTGGGGGGTACAGCCAAGTCATTCCTACCCAAGGCTATCGAGGGGAGCGCGGTTACCGATTCATACGACTTGTATCGGAAACAGAAGCCCATCAAGCGAATATTGAACAGGACTATTCCAAGTTCAAAGCCGTTTGCCTTGAACAGAAAAAACAAAAAGCACTCTACGATTGGATGAATAAGGTAATCCCATCAATTTACATTGATGTAGTATCCGATTACCAGACGTGTCCTCAAATGATAAATTGGAAGGTTTATGAGTAATGCCAGCAATGATATTCAAAACATGGAAGTACGTGCACAGGAGTTTGCACAGAAGGTTGAAACCCTACGTCATGAGATCGGCAAGTCTGTAGTTGGTCAGCAAGAGGCAGTGGATGGTCTATTGATGTCCATTTTTTGTGATAGTCACAGTTTGTTAGTTGGTGTTCCTGGCTTAGCAAAAACCTTGTTGGTTCAAACGCTTTCAAGTGTCCTTGAGTTGGACTTCCAGCGCATTCAATTTACGCCTGACTTAATGCCTTCGGATATTACAGGTGCAGAAATCTTAGATGAGTCAAAAGCCTTTCGTTTCAATAAGGGGCCGATTTTTTCGAATATAGTATTGGCTGATGAGATTAACCGAACGCCTCCTAAAACACAGGCGGCTTTACTTGAGGCCATGCAGGAACGGTCGGTTACAATAGCAGGGGAGCAACACTTATTGCCTAAACCTTTCTTTGTGTTAGCTACTCAAAACCCTATTGAGCAAGAGGGTACCTATCCTTTGCCAGAAGCTCAATTGGACCGGTTCATGACGCAAATTGAAATGACCTATCCTTCGTTTGAGGAAGAAAAAGAGGTTATTAGGCGCACAACGGGTCTTTCCAAACCTTCTTTAAATGTGGTTCTAAGGCAGCAGGAGCTTATTGATTACCAGCAGTTTATCCGTTCTATGCCAATTACGGATGCAGCCCTGGAGTATGCGGTACGTGTGGTTACCTTAAGTCGCCCTAATTTGCCTGACAGTATGGACTTTGTAAATCAGTATGTATCATGGGGTGCAGGCCCTCGTGCGGCTCAATTTATCGTTTTGGCGGCGAAGTGCAAGGCAGCGATGCGTGGTGCTTTTACTCCAAATATTGACGATGTTTCAGAGGTTATTCCTAATGTACTTCGTCATCGTGTTTTTCTCAATTACAAGGCAGAAGCTGAAGGCATAACCTTAGCGGATGTATTTGATACAATTCGAGGCTAGCATGTACTACTTCTCTTCAAGAAGGTCAACAAGTCGTTGAAAGCCCTTTTCATTCTCTTCCCATGTTAGGGCATTCAAAACACGTTTTTTCTCGATTTGGCTTAACCGAAGACTTAGGGGGACATCATATTCGCTGTATTCAGAGCCGTTAGGTAGAACAAACTGAACCCAGTCTAGCTTATCCCCAAAGGCCTCTTGAAGTCCTGCAATCATATAGTCTTGCTTGTAATCCTGTTGTTGCGTGAGGTTACTTACGATGTTTCCAAAGGGTTGTATAATCTGTGTTAAATAACTCGGCAGGAAGGTGTCATCAATGGTGTTGTGCTTTAACGTAGTACGGAATTGGACAAGGACAACTCCCGAAGTGTTTTCATGAATCCATTCCTTATGGGCATAAAGAAAACGCACAATGGGTTCTATTCCATGATTGTCTCGGACACCAGCATCCATGACAAGGGTTTCTGGTTTACTTGGTAAAGCCACTGCGGGAAATAGATTAGGGAAACTTGCATTCATTCGAATGGCTGAAATAAATCGAATGTTTCGGCCACCCTGATCGGCAAAGAATGATCCAAAATCAATGGCATCGGTTTCGTAATCCAAGGTAGAATCACTTGGTGATCCACTGCGCATAAGGTATCGAATGGGGTGGGGGTT
>JAYYPZ010000065.1:0-20299 GCA_036128775.1 Bacteroidota bacterium | reverse complement strand
AAGATAATTTGATGGTCATCATCATTATACATGCCAAGAATACGATGACGAGTGGTTTGTGCCTTACGGGTGACGATACTTAGGTTTTCTCCAAGAAGGGCATTCATCAAGGTAGACTTCCCTGCATTCGGTAGGCCAATGATATTTACATATCCAGCCTTATGATTTGATGCGGTATTACTCACAACACAAAAGTAAACAATGCAGGGTCATGAAATGGTAGGAGGGTTTTTCTTATACTCTAGGAATAATTTCTGTACCCTCTTTCTTTTTCGTGCAGCGCTGACACATTTTTTAACTTATTCTTGACTAAATCATAAGATTTGTTTTGACAAATAATTGGGACAAATTTTTAGTTTAAATTTCCTATCTTATAGAAATGATATTGAGCCAGTGGCCGATACGATGACAGCCCTAAATAACCCAAACCATAAGAAGGAGGTTTCTATAAAGCAATTCTCCAAATCTTCAAAACACTATTAATTATAAATCAATAAAAATGAACGTAAAAGAACTTTCACAAAAGGGATATGACCTATTTAATGCTGGGGATATGGAATCATTCTTTAATGACATCGTTGATGATAACATTACTTGGACGTTTCCAGGCGATAAGCATCCTTTATCTGGGACTCATCAAGGAAAACAGGCTATGATGGAGCAAATGTCGAAAATACCAGGACTATGGGATAACTTTAAAGTTGAGCCAGAATTTATGATAAGTGAAGGGAATAAAGTATTCACAAAATGTAATGCAAAAGCAGATGGGATGGATACTGTATTTGGACATTACGCTGAATATAGTGAAGAGGGGAAACTAGTGCATTTTATTACTTTTGACGACACGCTAAGTATGTTTAATGCAATAAAATAAATGCAATTCTATTCATCTTACAGATGATATAAACTACAAATTGATTGAAATGAACGTTATTCTAAAAGTATCCATGGCAAATTATGACCAATGGAAAGAAGCATTTGATAATCACGCTGATCGGGCAAGAGTTTGTGATGAATCCAAAACGACTGTAGGAAAAGTTGACGATAAGAATTGTATCGTTATGCTGTACAATGTTGACATGCAAGGGATGCAGGAGCTTATGGGCTCAGAGTTTATGATTACCATATCAAAAGAAATGCAGATTGTCAATGAGGAAATGCATTCTTTTACGCCTCTCCAATAATAATTAAGTTGGTCAACTGCTTTAATTGAGATTTTTGTTCTACACCAATGAGGACGAACCAAATCCCCTCTTATCTATTGCCCCTAGGATCTATTACTTGAGTACGGCCAGTTTAACAGAATGTATTCTCTACTCAATCAATCGGACGAAGAGAATCCCCGACATACTAAATGACAAAAAGATTATACTCATTCTGCCTTGACAATATCAAAAGGAATCTAGATCTTCCCCTAGGGAGGCGGGATGTGGTGGGCCTAAAGTAAACTACTTGTTTACATACAACCGAAAATCCGCACATTCCTTGACCACGGATTGATAAAACTCCGTATGAGAATATTCAGAGATTAACTGGTTAAAGTCCTTCCGAAAATTGAAAAAGGTAGCCTTGTCGCTTGATTTATAGATTTTCTTTTGACATCGTGCTCCCAAGTAATGCGCCATTGCCCTTTCCTCATCAGTAAGCGAATTGTCCTCTAAGGCCTCCCTTGTTATCTCATCAATCATAGCCCAATGAAGAATACCAGACCTTTCATCTGCATAGCGGAAATAGGAAAGATACTTCCATGCATTACCCGATAAAGACATGTTATAATAGGCCAACGCCACTTGAAACAAATCCTTACCTCGTCCATTGGGCTTTTTTGAATTATATAGCCTATTTAGTTTTTCGGCAAGCTCTAGTTTAGAATACTTTTCAGGTAATGTAGAATCTGGGTAGGAGTAGTCATTAAAAGGAAAGTTATCCAAATGAATATTAGGCTCCTCAACTCTAAACTCAAAAGGATTTCCACTGCATGGAAATTGAAAATCAACAGGAATACTTTGAAAAATGGAAATTGCCTTATCTAGATTGTCTGGATTCCTCATCCATAGTGTGGCCTCGATTTCCTTCAATACATAATCGATAGCTTTATCAAACTTATCGCCGGATGCATCAGGCCAAATCCGATTTACATAGCTTCGGAAATAGCATTGTTCAGCATATTCAATGAGTTTGCTCTTTGTGTTCTTGTTTCGAAGGGACAGGAGTTTTTGAATATATTCTACCGTTAACTGTTCATCATGTATAGAGGTGTACGCCAGTTGCAATTCATCTTGCTCTTTTCTTCGAAGCAAGTCTTTTTCAATTCTCTTCCCATTAAAGATTAACCTTTGGTAGTCATTTTGAAAATTGGGATTTGATCGAATCGCACGAAAAATATAGAGATTGAAGTTGTTCTTATACGAAGTATTCCGTTCTCTCTCGTCAAGGAAAACTGGGGATATGGTTGCTAGATTGTCATTCACAGCATAAAGAAGTGATCCAATTCGATTTTCTTCATTAATCGACAAGTCCTTATTATCACCAAGAAGATTTAAAAGCTCAATTATCTGGTGCTGCTTGAGAAGCCCTGGTTGACTAGGAGCATCTCCAAGGCTTTTTATACTCTTGTCATCTTCTCCTTTTAGCCAATAGAGGTAAGATAGAGATAGTCTCCAAAAAGGATGAGCATTGTCCCCATCAATAAACTGATGGTTTAGTTGGATTAATCTGTTTGCGTAGTTTTCAACGCTGCTTGAAACAAGATTAAACTTTCTTTTTCCTTTATCAAATTCCAAATAGTGGTTTTCTACTTTTAGAATTGCTTTAATCATCAATTGCCGAGACAAGGGGTGATCTCCTAAAATTTCATAGATTGATTGAATCTCACCATCAGCAAGATTGGCACTATTCATTCCGCGAACAAAGTATAATGCGATTTTCTCTTCATCATTTCTGCATAATGCGATAGCCGACTGCATATCTAGTGCAGAGTTTATATCAATACTTAACATAGCTGACTCTCTTCGGCTAGGAGAGTAGGTATATACTTTAGAGAAAAGGTAATTGGATTCTGCTTTCCGACCTAGTTTACGAATGGCACCAGCATACTGATCCATTGCCCAATACGATATGAAGGACGAAACATTCTTGAAATGCAACTTGTAAAGTCTTTCAACTTCATCATAGTTTGCATGATATCGATTGAGCTTGATTAACTGATAGGCGAGACGCTCAATGATAAACTTGTAAGAAGATTGATCTATCATAGCGTGGCAGCGTTGTGATAGAACTTCAAATTCTCTTACGTGAATAGATTTGTCTTGTTTAATCTTCCATGGATTATGATTAAGTCCCTTAAGATGATCTTCGATATGCAAGGCAAGTTCCAAATAATGTATAAAAGCTTCTTCCTTTTCCAAAAGATTTATATCTAAAATGGAATAGCTCTGCAATTTTTTCAATTCATCATGTGTCCCTTTAAATGCTTCATTACGATAGATAACAGAATTCAAGGACTTAGCATCATACTTACCCTCAAAAAACAATGCCCATTCCTCAATATTACTCAGGGCAGGTTCTGGTAAATTATCCGAGATATTGTTTAACTCTAGGTCATAGAGCAAAAGGGATTCATCAAAGTTGCTATTTCTAAATGTTGGGCCGTAATAGCCACCTAAAACACTAGATGATGTCAAGGAACAACTAATGAATAATATCAGCAATCTCTCTAAATAGCGATTCTTCATAGGAGGAAAGATATTGACTGTTTATGTGATAAAAAATAACTTTTTTAAATGATTGTTTGGAGCTCTTTAAGGTATGAGCACATTCAAGAAGAACTTCTTTACTAGAATATTCAATGCGAAGAATATCACCTCGATTAAAATAGGTCTGATTAAAATAAAAACTCGAATCAGCTCGATATTTAGTATTACTCAACTTAGTAAAAGGGTAGTTGGGAATGGAATCAGTTTTTATATCGTTTACTATAATTGCTAGATCATCTAACCGATACACCAACCCCCAATGATAGGCAGGTAAGGCGAGATCTAGTTCTAGAGGATACGCTGGGGTCTTGGATACATAGCTCAACAAAGTATTGTTTGATATAATGGAGTTTGTTGTTTTAAGATCATAGATGTCATCCATATTATAACACATTAAAACGGCCTTATCGACAGGAGGAATGCCAGTCAATTCTGGATATTTAAGCTGATGAAGCCTTAATGTGGAACTTACAATCCAAGGAGAAATTTCCTGAAAATTCTCAAGGAATTGAAAATAGTTTGAATCAGTAGAGCTAGTCCAATCACAGTCAAACTGAATTTCGGATATCGTCAAATTGTTTAACTCAGCAATTTCACTTACCAATTCAAAAATTTTATTGTCTAGGTCTGAACTATACCCTTCAAAAACTCGATTTTCAATGTAGATGCAGGGAATGACATCATAGGGAATCGTAGCCTTATTAAAATCGATTACGGAGATAGGCACACAGTTGCCATCCTCAAGCGTTACATCAAAAAACCGCACATACAACTCATTCACCTTGTTGTCAGACAAAATAGCTAGCTCGTTAGAGTCGAGGCTAAAGTCCTGTTTCCAATGGTAAAATGATATCTCTGCTTGCTGATGCACCTCCTCCTTACAACTGCTCATAGACAGCGCTAGAAGGCAAAAAATGGCGCATAATTTAAATGCCCTAGTAGACATAATAGAACGAAATGACTTCATTGGTCATAAGATAGAGAGAATGGATGATTTTCAACATTGTAAACGAGGGATTAACTGAAAATATTCTTTACTCAATTAATCTATCTTTTGATGGCAATCCACAACATGCTCAGCTATAAACTTGTTATACTCATTACACCTTGACAATGTCAAAAGGAATCTGGATCTTCCCCGTAGGGAGGCGGGATGTGGTGGGCCTAAACGGAACTTAACCCAAAATACTCGACTCAATCTCAGGATTGATAGATGCTAAGGCCTCGGTAAATCCCTTTTTGTCTTTCGGAGAAAGCAGAATCATACTCCATTTCCCATACCGTACTTTGATTCGATCAAATGAAGGGGCAGGAGAGGAGAGAAGGTTTCTTGAGGGTTCAACGGACTTTATACTGGATATATCAATCCTTCTAAACATTATTAAGCCGGACTGCACATAGAGCATGTTCTCTCGAATCGTATAGTGCGTATTGTAAAACATGTGCATGATAAACCCATAGATTACCACTAATAGTGCAAAGGGCAATGGCTTGGACTCAAGCGCGATATCCTTGAAGAACATAGATATAAGCGGAGCAAAAAGAGAAACCGTGACGATTACAACGAGCAGAGGGGATACTTTGGAATAGAATCGCATACTAAATCGTAAAGTGTTAAAAAGCTTTGTGTGAAAATATTCTTTAAATTTCACTTCCACAATATTAAGCCGATGTGATACATGTCAGCATTTAATGTTGTTAAATTGAGAACGGTAAATTCGTAACATGAGAAAAAACCTTTTATTGATATTCGTTTTTGTTAGTAGCATAGCTATGGCACAAAGCCCAGAAAAATTCACTTATCAGTGTGTGATTAGAGATGCAGCAGAAAACTTAATTCAGAATTCAAACGTCGGTATCCAGATTAGTATTCGAAGAGATAGCCCCTCGGGTCCAATAATATTTCAGGAACAACACAACAATTCAACAAATCAGAATGGACTCGCTACGCTTGAAATCGGATCAGGAACAGTTATAATCGGCACATTTTCTTCGATAGATTGGGGTAACGGACCCTACTTCATTGAAACAAGTACTGACCCACTTGGAGGAACAAACTTTACAATTACTGGAGTTTCTCAATTCTTAAGTGTGCCTTACGCGTTGTACAGTAAAACTGCTGAAAATGTTTCTAATGATCAAGTAGATGATGCTGACAATAATCCCACGAATGAGATTCAGGATATTGCGCTGAATGGGGCTGTCTTAAGTATTACAAATGGCAGCACAATCGACATGTCGGTGCTTCAAGATGGAGTGAATGATGCTGACTCAGACCCAAATAATGAAATACAATCGATTTTACTTTCTAATGATACACTGTATATGTCTAATGGTGGACAGGTCTTCTTAGGAAATTACGGTATAGATCTTGTAGACGATGCCGATAATGACCCAACCAATGAAATTGAACTACCATCAAATGCAAACGCAGGAGACCTACTCCAATATGATGGAAATAGTTGGGTGGCAGCACCGCCAATGGGAAGCCCATCAGGTGCGATAATGTATATCTATGATGGACAATCATGCCCTCCTGGTTGGAGCACGCAGCAAATCAATGTTGCTGTTTTAGGAGGTGTGCCTGTAGATGCCTGTTATACCGATACCCCATGCTTAGTAATGTATGTATATGATGGACAAACATGTCCTACTGGTTGGAGCCTTCAACCAATTGGTGCTCCCATAACCAATGGAAACTCAACGCCTGTTGATGCCTGCTATAAATGCTACTAAAGGTGTTAAGGAGCAACATTGGTTTCTTCTTCTTTATCATTGATAACTTGGTGGACACAGATGTTTTCAACCCAATGCGCGCATAACATAAGGAGAAAACATTCCATTCCTCTAGAAATAAAAAAGCCCTGGTCACTGACCAAGACTTTTATTAGTAGCGGAGACAGGACTCGAACCTGTGACCTTCGGGTTATGAGCCCGACGAGCTACCAACTGCTCCACTCCGCGATGTTTGGACGACAAATATAGGAATTTCAGTGTGCTAAGCAAATTCTATGCGGACTAATTCTCTTGAACATATCGTGTAAAGCGCTTGATATGATCAATGTTTATCCATTCCACTCCAGCCTCTGTGAAGAAGTGCCAAATGGATTTTTTCTGTGGCATTCCCCAAAACCTAAGCTTTTGATGACAGCGTTTTGCGCTGTATACACACTCCATAAGCTTCTCATACTCCTCCTTGGGCATATCACCACGTCCATTCCAGGTAAAGTATTGGTCGTAATGAGCAGACACTCGTGTTATTCGAAGATCAGGCTGTCCATAACAGCGACAAGGTCTTCCATCCAAAAAAAACATGGACACGTCCATATCATAGGAGAATAGATCTCTTGGATATCCACCACTAAGTACAATAGTAACACTCCGCTTGTGGATAGACGTAGGACCATCCCAAGTGGAGAGGTAGGGAGTAAGTGGTTCAAGGGCTTTTGCCAATAAGGCTATTGTTTCCTTTCCACCTGTCTTTAAGTCAATCATTATCTCTAAGGATTCTCCCCTTGCTTTAAGTACTTTATCCAAATCAGGCAGGATCTGAAGTAGTGGCTGGACATAGAGTTCTTCAATAGTGGGTTTGCGTTTGAGAAACAGGGCAATATGGGAGACTCTGAGTTGTCCTTCATGAGCAAAGACGTCAATTTCAATACTTCTAAATCCCGCATTTAATGCATCAAACAAGGGATTCTTGCGTGTATAATCATTGTGAGAGTGGGCATAAGGAATTGATTCAATATCCATCCAATGACCTGCCCTATGGTTTTGGGCCTTTGTGGAAGGATGAAATACCATCGCAAAGAACAAGCAGAAAAAAACGGAATATCGCTTTATAACCATAGAAAAAGAGTAGAAAAAGAATCTCTTCACTGAAGTTAACGGAAAGAAGACGATATTTATATCTATGGAGAGTGTTCGAGTGGATAAATGGTTGTGGGCTGTGCGCATCTTTAAAACACGTACAGCCTCAGGCCGTGCATGTGACAACGGCAAGGTACGCTTAGGAGAAAGTCCTGCCAAATCATCCTCCAAGGTCAAAGTAGACGATGTCATTCGCGTAAGGCTACACCATGAGAACCGTCAGTTCAAAGTATTGAAGCTTATTGAAAAGAGAGTAGGAGCACAGGTAGCTATGGCATGTTATGAGGATATAACTCCCCCTGAAGAACGGATTGACCGATTAAAATCAGCCTTTGCATTACCCACTGCTTATCGGGAACGAGGTACTGGAAGACCTACAAAGAAAGATCGTCGAGAGATTGATGAAATGGATAATCAGCATACGGGCATGGAAGATATCGGTCATGAGGACGATTTTGATTGGGATGATTTAGATCTTTAAGAACATCGAGCAATGCATGCAGTAATCACAGGTGCAAATGACGGCATAGGGTTGGAGACCGCCAAGGGACTAGCCAAATTAGGATATAACCAGACGTGGCTTTGTCGCAACCTTGACAAGGCCAATAAGGCTTCTAAGGATATTCTTCTTCACTTTCCCATGCTGAGTATCAATATTATCCAAGTAGACTTAGCGTCCCTAGCCTCGGTAAAAAATGCAGCATTACAAGTCATTGCTTTGGAGCAAGAGATTGATGTCTTACTATGCAATGCAGGAGGAACTTTCTCCCATTATACCTTGACAGAAGATGGGGTCGAAAAAACTATGGCCGTCAATCATTTAAGCCACTTTCTCTTGTGCCATCTTCTGTTAGACCACCTAAATCCTAAGGCCCGAATTGTCCATGTCAGTTCCAGGGCAAATCTCAAGGGGAAACTAAGCCCCGAAGAGCTTAAACAATGCACTGCAGAGAGTGACCCAAAGTATTACATCATGGCGGCCTACAGACGCTCTAAGCTTGCCAACGTGGTTTATACAAAGTATAGTGCAGCATTATGGTCTAGTCAAGGAATCACCGTAAATTGCTTGCACCCAGGTGTTGTAAAAACCAAGATTGGACACAAAAGCGATCGATGGCTCCACCAATATGCATGGGCACTTCTATCTAACCTTCAAGGAATTTCGGTAGAAGAAGGCGCCAGAACGTCAATATATCTCGCTTCTGATCCAGATGTAGCTTCCATATCCGGCCAATACTTCGATTCGTGTAAAGTTGTCAAGGCCAATCCAATAAGTGATGACGGAGCCATTCAAGAGGCTTTATATGAATGGAGTCTAAACCGTATACAGCGATTTATCTAAGAGAATGGGCTTTCTATTCAATGATTACTGCATCAATGATAGAGATTTTATCATTTGAAAGGCTTACAGTACCCCGGATTGTGAGTTCTTGACCTGTTTCAATCGCTTCACCATCAATATCATCAGCTAGTGTGCAATTAAGGCGAACACCCTGGTTATTAAATGAACCACCTGACTCGCTCGATAAGCTAAGATTCCAAGTCACGCCATAATCTGTTGTAGATTTTGTCTTAGTATCAAAGTATCCACGATAGGTTGCCTCCACACCATGCCACCCCATGACCTCTTTATGGAAAGCGGCAGCATCTAGATTCTCGTTAGCATAGTTTTCTGGGTTTGGAACCTCAGTAATTAAAGGTCCAGTATCGGTTATTCGCCTTCCACTTTCGATAGACATCTTCTTTTGATTAGGATCATCTATACTTGCTAACGCCAGCTTGTACTTATAGTCGACCTTAAGCGTTACGATACCGTCCACATCTACTATTGCATCTTCAGCATCAACCTTCCTTACATAAATTAGGTTATTGCCATCGACAAGATTATCATGAAATTCAACCCATGGGTTTAATCTGTTTGAGAATAAATTACCTACTATCCCTGTAAGCACTAGGGTGCCTTCATAATCCCACCAAGGAGATTCTATTGCACCTACGAGTTCGTCAATTTGATAAATAGCATTCCTATCGAATTTATCTAGTGTTAGCCCTTCATCAAGAACGAGTGCAACTTCCTCTTCGCTTCCAACTGCATCACCTTCTACTACAACACTTGACAGAGATTCAGATTCATCCTTTTTTAAGTTCTCTTCGGAAATTTCAGAATTAGCATTATTCGTGCAAGAAAAAAGATAAGTTGTCAGAAAAAGTACAAAACAGGTATATCGCATAGGATTACTCTTAAATGATCAAAATACAACAAACAATCTTTTCTATTCCTTTGAAATGTCTTTCAGCTTGAGAACTTCCGCCACAAGAAAAACCGACCCACAAACTAGCAGGATATCCTCAGAGCATAGCATTTGTTTAATCGCTTTAAATCCTTCTTGTGCGGACGGATATGCCTTTCCACAATACCCCAATGTAAGGGCTTCATTTTTAAGTCTTTCGGCATCCATGGCACGGACCACTCTGGCTTGTGTCCATGTAAAGCATGTATCGCTTGGAAAAAGGGATAACACGCTTTGAATCTCCTTATCCGCTGACGCTCCAAATAGAACGTAAAGTCTTCCACTATGACTAGGTAGGCTATCTAAAAGCGCTTGAATACCATCCGCATTATGTCCAGCATCCAAAAGAATGAGAGGTTTTCGTTGGAAGACCTGCATTCGTCCCATATAACCTGTAGACGGTCCAACTTGACCTAACCCTTTTTGTATAGCTTCAGGAGAAGGGCGATAGGCGAGGGGTAGCATTGCTAAGGCTTGAAAAGCAGTCCTGATATTTTCCCTTTGATACGTGCCCACAAGATCACTTTGGTAAGCGTATTCTTTACCCTGTATATGGAATTGTCCTTGGATACATTCTAGATCATGTCCATTATCAAAAACAATCCTTGATTGCTCGCCTTGAAGAGTATCTAAGTGATCAGCATAACACAATTTGGCATGTTGTTTTTCGGCCACTTGACGAAACACCTCCTTGGTTTCCTTTTGTTCGACCCCAATAAGAACAGGGGTGTTTCGCTTAATAATCCCAGCCTTTTCTTTGGATATACTTGCAAGATCAGGTCCCAACATATCCATGTGGTCTAAGCCAATTCTCGTTATGATTGAAAGCATGGGATGAATAAGATTGGTGCTATCTAGGCGCCCTCCAAGTCCCGTTTCAATGATTGCAAGATCGACCTTTTGTTTTGCAAAATAATCAAAGGCCATGGCTACCGTTATTTCAAAGAAGGAAGGGGATACCTTTAATATCAGTTCTTTGTGCTCTTCTATAAATCCCACCACATTTTCCTCTGAAATCTTTAGACCATCGATGCGAATACGTTCCCGAAAGTCTAGGTAATGCGGTGAAGTATATAGACCCGTCTTAAATCCGGCTGCCTGATAAATGGAAGATAGGATATGGCTTACCGAACCTTTTCCATTGGTGCCTGCTACGTGAATAAAGGTAGACTTCTTATGAGGGTTTCCTAAGCCTGTGCATAGAAGAGAAATGTTTGTAAGATCCTTCTTTACAGCTTCTTTACCAACATTTTGATACATAGGGAGCCGGCTATAAAGCCACGCTATGCATTCCGAATATGTCATAGAAAATCTAGTCTTCGAGTATCTCGATTTTGGAGATGGTTAATATGGATTCATACAATTCGTAGCGCTCATTCCAATCGTTGTAGAACGTGATGGACTGATTTTCGTAATCAACTAAAATTTGCGTACCGTATTCGTTTACATAGATATCATCCCCATATTCATTGCTATCATAATACTCCCACCATACTTTTTGGGGATCATCCTCTTGACCATCGACCATGAAAACGTAGAAATCATTCTCAAAAAGAAAATATGATGAATACCATTCAGAAATCGTCTCTTCATAATCACCGGAATACATATCAAGGGTGTATTTATTGATGTACTTGGCATGAATCATCTGTCCTGGCTCTATTTGAGCGAAGAGAGAAGAAGTAATTATGATAGCCGCTAACAGAGTATATATCTTTTTCATAGTGATTGTAGTTTAGGAAGTTGGCATATAAACAGTATCAGAAGCTAACGCCACCAGGAGTGATCGTGAAGGTAAATGTGCCGCAAGCATCATCTTTACTCGTCATACCCTTTGTTCTAAATTGGCTTTTGCGCACTGCACATTTCGCAGCATCTACAAAATTGGCGTCTTGTGTAGTTCCGCCAGCATACTTAATTGACTCGATATTGCCATTGTGGTCAATGCAAACTTTCAATTTCACAATTTGGGTCCCATTGAATGAGTTAACAGGAGAACAGCTGCCTTTAGAGAGGAGGGTTCCTCCATTTCCACTGCCACCGAAACCATAGGTCGTGCCTGTTTCTCCTTCACCACCTTGGCCTTCGCCCATCGTTCCATTATTATCCTCAGTACCGCTTAAATCAGTTCCGTTAATTCCCCCAAAAACGAGTGATTCACTAGGTTCCTCTTTGGGTGTGTTATCCGAATCTGTATTAGTTTCTTCTGAAGGGGGAGTTTTATCTTCACTTGATTCCACCGGTTTGGTAACATTCCTTTGTTCGTTAGTAGTTTGAGGTTTTTTAGGGGACTCTTCTTTGGCCGTTGATGACTTTGATGCTGAGGCCTCTTGAAAGGATATTAGCTTCGCTGTTTCCACAAGTTCTAACTGATCCCAATAAAAGGATTCATTGCGCTTTTCTTCACCCTTATCGAAAAAGATATATATACGGTCATAACTTATTGAATCAGGATTAAAACTCCCCGAGTCAGGCATGGAAAAATCAAAGGTTAGGCTATCCCATTCATTGGCACGACCTGTTCGCTGAGTGACTTGAACAAAAGCTGTATCATTTGTACTACTCTCCAATCGAATAGTTACGGGAACCCCTCGTCTAGGTGACCACACATCCAATGCTAGTTTTGTCTTGAATGTTGGCACAAAAGGTATCGAATCAATAAAGTCTATTGGTGTTCCAGCACTATCAAGAGCTAGTCGAGTCCCCGCGTGACGATCAGCGGAATCCGTATGAACAGTCCTTGCTACCTGATGCTTTACCAAGCTATCATTAGGCAATCTTGAAAGATCGGAAGCATCTTGACTAGGATCGTAGTCTATATCAGTAGATAGATTGGGGTGATTTACCTCGAAATGAAACTGTTGCTTGCGTGCCGTATCGAAATCAATAGGAAAACGATACTTTTTTCTTAAGTGTTCTGCATCAATATACTCTTCACCATTAGCCTCTTTGGCCACATTGTCAACCTTTCGAATGCCGCACCCTTCGTAGTTGATAAAAAAGATAACAAACAAAAGCAATACACTCAATACCGTAGTGCTCCCAAAGGAAATCCTGCGAATTCTTGATGCTAGTTGTTCTCTTAAATCTTTCATTAAAGGATGTTATACCATTTCCTGATACGTCAAATTATTCATCTCCTGAATCTGAGACCGGCACAGTGTCTTTGAATTGCATTTTAATCTTAAATCCTAATGCATTGGCGTGGGTAATCGCTGGTTCAAACTGATGCCAATTGGTATTGCTATCCACCGCGAGAAAATATGAGTAAGCCGTTCCATAGGCAACGGGATCAGGATGCTTTTCGACCTTGTTGTCGATGTCAAGCGACACTGCCTTGGCTAAGAGACTGTCTTTGAAATTGCTCAATGCAATGGTGTCCTGATTTATGGTTATGATACCCTGGTCATCTACCATGACATACATGGCATAGTTTTCAGACTCATCTTCCACGACTTCTGTTGAAGCTTCATCAAGGGATAACAAGATTACCGGGTTGACCTTGATGTCATATCGAATAATAAAGACTAAAAGCAAGAGAAACATAACATCCGTTAAGGATGACATACTAAACTCTGCACTAATCTTTGAACGTTTACGAAACTTCATAATGCCTAGTTCGAGGGGGATTCAAGTAAGTCGATAAACTCTACCGCCTTGTCTTCCATAAGGAACATGGTCTTTTGAACCATACTCGATAATAGATTATAAGAGATATATGCAATGATACCTGCGATCAATCCAAATACTGTGGTAAGCATTGATTCTTGTAGACCACCCATAAGTTGATCCACCGCATTATTCCCTTCAGCAAGATTCGCAAAGGTTGTAATCATACCCGTTACAGTTCCTAAAAAGCCAAGCATGGGTGCAGCACCGCTAATTGTAGCTAAAATGTTCAGATTCTTTTCCAATCGATATACCTCAAGACCTCCCTGGTTTTCAATGGCCTCTTTGATGTCGCGGAGCGAACGGCCAAGTCTTGAAACGCCCTTCCCAATCATATGGGCAACAGGTGAGGTGTTTCTTGCACATAAGTCTTTGGCTGCCGCTACATTGCCGTTTAAGACATTTTCGCGTATCCGATGCATAAAGGAATCATCAAGATTATTCGCTTTACGAATAAGAAGGTATCGCTCAATTGTGATATAAATCGAAACAATCATTAGGAGGAGTATGACTACGATAACTCCTTGGCCAATAAGACCCATCTCGCCAAATGATTTTGCAATAAATGATGGTCCTAACGATAAAATTGAAGGCTCTAAAAAGACTTTGCCCATGGTTTAAAATTTTTCTGAAATATAAAACGCTTTTTTGTGGATGTACATTGTCTCTATCCACAATGCAATGGGGATTATACATAGATGATGCCAATTTATTGGAATTCCATAATGGCACGTAAGAAAAATGGAGCTTGTAGTCTATCCAAATACTAACTTCCTTAAGATATCTGGCTTAAATAAAGCTAGATTGATAGGGTGGAGGGTGGGGGCGGAGCCCCGCCCACTGTGTTTAACACGATAACTGTAGTTACTCGCTGTCTAACGCTGAATCAAAATCTTCTCCCGCACCATCCCTCGTACACTCGACATTTCCAATACATACTGTCCATTATACAACCTTCGAGTATCCAAATACCATAACGTAGATCCTTTGCGCAGGATGTCCTGAGCGACCAACTTACCTTGCATATCATACAAGCTAAGCGCAATATCATCGTAGTTAACTCCTACGCATTGCACAGCGATAAATTCTGAAGAAGGGTTGGGATAGATGTTTAAAAGCCCATCTAAACCATTGATTTCCTCAAGTCCAGTTGTCGTATCTACAGGGAATAC
This sequence comes from Bacteroidota bacterium, assembly GCA_036128775.1. GTDB lineage: Bacteria > Bacteroidota > Bacteroidia > Chitinophagales > UBA8649 > UBA8649. The sequence goes on along the minus strand of JAYYPZ010000065.1, from coordinate 5,542 downwards.
AATGCTATCAGGATCTTGAATTGTTGTAGGTTCCGATATATTTACCTGGGTTCCTGAATTACCAGGTCCCATTTGAGCGAAGTTGTCCGTTTCAACCACCCCATAGTATGAGTGAATCACATAGGGAAACTTACTGTTCCAATTTTCATCCACTGTAGCAAAATAGGCGTAGGTGCCATTGGGATATTCTGGCGTAACACAAAATCGTCCGTTATGGACATCAAGATCACCTAATCCATCCACAAATTCAAAGTCTTCGTAATACCAACCCAAAGGGAAGTCTACATTTACTGCTGGCCCATTATTACGCGTAGCGCCAATATCCCCTCGCAGTTGATAGCTCGGTTCCATGCGCTGAACACCAAATGAAGCGTCCATGGCATTTGCATATCCATAGGCTCCATAAATCGGATATCCATCAAAGGAAAATCCAATTAACGGTGAATGCATCGTAGAATCCAGCACATATAGACCATCAGAGGGATATACATCACATATGTTCGAGAGTAGGGCTAAATCTGCGTTAAAGGCTTGAGGATTTTGATGATGGTGATAAGCATCTCGTGCGGGATGCCCTTTGGCGCAATCAAATCCAATGTTTTCGGCAAGAATAGCATTACGATTCCATATTCCATCGCCTCCACCACCTGGTCCGCCGCGCACATCCGTGCCCTGAGCTACGCTGTATGATGCACCATCTTGCCAATCAAACAAAGGAACTCCGTTGATGAATACGCCGATCTGACCTAGTCGGGTAGTAGTGATATTACCTGTATTTGGCACAGGGTTTCTTGGAATTTGAAAGACGTAGTCGACCTCGCCCGTTCCTCCAGGATTGCCATCAAGGTATGGTCCAATGGCATATGCTGGAATACCTTTAGAGGAGACATAGACAAAGTCGTTAGAGTACTCAACTTGTTGAACATTGACCAGCCAATTTTGAGCAATGGGTGTGGAATTTCCCTGAACATATTGTCTTGCAGTACTACCATCTGTGTTTTGCAGCCAATAGGCTATCTCAGGAGGAGTAAAAGACTGTGCAGAAGCCCATACAAAAAGGGTTGCGAATAGAAACGTTAAAGGAAACCGTGTCATATATATTGTTTTAGTTCCCTCCAAAATAGAAAATCTTTATCGTGGAAAGGCGATGTCTGGATTCCGGATAAAGGAGTAATCGCTCAACGTAAGTAGAAAAGCGTAGATCTCAGTCTGTTCTTCGGGCGATAAGGGCATCACGTTCGAATTGTAATGGTCAAGTACTTCATAAATCGTGTTGAAGCGTCCATCGTGCATGTAGGGATAGGTATATTCTATATTGCGCAAAGAAGGTGTTTTAAAGAGCAAGCTATCCTGTGGTCTTTGCGTAACGTGATATCTACCTAAATCCATTAAGGAAGAATCAATAGGCAAATTATTGCTGGTAAAATCATTATTCATAAACAACGGAGGTTTATGACAAGAGGCACAATTCCGCTTAAATAGTTTAAACCCTTTTTTTTCTTGAGCTGTAAATTTTGCTTCTCCTCGGCGCACGGAATCATACTTAGCATTATCCGAAATCAATATGAGCTGAAACTGAACCAGCGCATCAATAAACCTACGTGTAGAAATGCTTGTGTCCCCAAAAGCAGCTTTAAACAGAGCGGGGTAGTGATCAGATCGGCGCAATCGTTCAAAGACTAAAGGCAGATTACTTGCCATTTCTGTAGCATTATGAAGCGGTGCCATTACCTGAGCATCAAGATGCGTTAGTCCGCCATCCCATCGGAAGGACTTATGCCATCCCACATTTTGAATTGGCGGAGCGTTACGCTTACCTATTGTGTCGCCTATACCATGGCTCAAAGCATGATCCACGTGAGAGAATGCCGTGTAAGAGGAATGGCAACTGGCACAAGATATCGTAGAGTCCATGGATAAAATGGGATCATAAAACAAGGCGCGACCCAACGTAATGCCTTCTGCCGTCAAAGGGTTTGACGATAAATCATAGACCATGTCGCCAAAATATTTCGGTGGATTGAGGTCATGGGCTTGCGGTTGAGCTAAGGGAGTAAACCATCGTTCTCCCTGACTAACACCATAGACCAATACGGCGCACAGCGTAATGATTAAAAATTTCCCGCAATGTTTAGTCCAGCAACACATGATCTACAAAGGTATCAAAGACTGTTTTAGCCTCGCTTCCAGGAGACATAATCTGCTTGGAAATATCATTTGGAAGGCTTCCAAAAAATGCATCCAAATCAATGGTCAGAAGGCTATGATTAGCTACTTCAAGGGCATGATAACACACAAAGGGTTCACGAAATCCCCCTAAATGATAGACAAAGTCCTCACCCATATATTTTCCCTCCATTTTAACTGCGATATACCCATTTTGCCAAGTCCAATACATCCCCTCTAAGGGATCAAAAACACCTTCATAGGAGGATAGCACTTGAGTCACACTATCGACACCAAAAACCAAGGAAGAGGCGTGGGGCAAATCGAAGGACGATTGTGCTAATAAATCATGTAAATTATAAGTCACATCTCCATGCTCAGAAACCTGGCCAATGTAGAGCATAAAAACCTCCATTTCCACTTGATTGGCATTTAGGTGGAGACGTAAATTTTGAGCCATCAATGATGTGGTAGTAAATAGGAGGAAAAACACAAAGCGCATACTTAAATATAAAGGGTTTAACGATTTCGTAACATGTGTGGAAAAGCCCCTGAATTAATGTAAAAATTGGCGGTCTAAAACCTTACATTTGAAACTATGGACGATAACCAGAATCCACAAGAAAATTTAAATCCGCAAGAAGGGTCAAACAACCAAGGTTCTTCTCAGATAGTCAACATAGATATTGCCGAAGAAATGAAGGCCGCATACATCGATTATTCGATGTCGGTCATTGTCTCTCGTGCGATTCCTGATGTTCGCGATGGAATGAAGCCCGTACACCGCAGGGTGCTTTACGGAATGCAGGAACTCGGTCTAACCTCGAGTAAATCCCATAAGAAGTCTGCTCGTATAGTAGGGGAGGTATTAGGTAAGTATCACCCACACGGGGATTCCTCGGTATATGACACCATGGTGCGTATGGCCCAAGATTGGTCGTTGCGCTACCCCTTAGTGAATGGCCAGGGGAACTTCGGTTCTGTCGATGGGGATAGCCCGGCAGCTATGCGATATACCGAGGCCAAAATGGAAAAGATTGCCGACGAGGTACTCAAGGATATCGAAAAAGAAACCGTTGACTTCCAACTGAACTTCGATGATTCCTTGGAAGAGCCTACGGTACTTCCAAGCCGCATCCCTAACCTCCTAGTCAATGGTGCCAACGGTATCGCAGTGGGTATGGCGACCAACATGTTACCGCATAACCTCAGCGAGGTATGTGATGGCGTTTGTGCCTACATCGATGATCCGGAAATCGATATTGCAGGACTAATGCAGCATGTAACAGCCCCTGACTTTCCAACAGGAGGTACAATCTATGGCTATGACGGTGTAAAAGAAGCTTTTGAAACAGGCCGCGGTAGAGTAGTGGTTCGAGGAAAGGCAGAAATTGTAACCAACGGAGCCAGAGAACAAATCATTATCTCAGAGATTCCTTATCAGGTCAATAAATCGAGCCTCGTAAAGAAAATCGCCGATCTTGTTAACGACAAAAAGATCAACGGCATTTCAGATATCCGAGATGAATCCGACAGAAAGGGAATGCGCGTTGTTATCGACGTTAAGCGCGATGGTATACCGAATATTATCCTTAACAAACTCTATCAGTATACGCCGCTTCAATCATCTTTTGGTGTAAACAACGTTTGTCTGGTAAATGGACGTCCAAGAACATTAAATCTTCAGCAACTCATCCACTATTTTGTGGAGTTCCGCCATGATGTAATTGTCAAGCGAACTGAGTTTGAATTGAAGAAGGCCGAAGAACGTGCTCACATCCTTCAGGGACTGATCATCGCGGTAGATAACATCGAGGAGGTTATCGCATTAATTCGCTCAAGCAAGACGGTTGACTTAGCCAAAAAAGGCCTAATGGAGCGCTTTGAGCTCTCTGAAATACAGTCGAAAGCCATCTTGGAAATGCGCCTTTCTAAGCTCACCGGCTTAGAAATCGAAAAACTTCGTGCAGAGTACGATGAATTAATGAAAACCATTGCCCGACTGAAAGAAATCCTTGAAAACCGAGGTATTCGAATGGAAATGGTCAAAGAAGAGACCCTTGAGATCAAGGCTAAGTATGGTGATGAGCGACGAACTGACATCGATTATTCTTCTGGAAATATTGATATTACAGACTTGATTCCTGACGAGTCTGTGGTGATTACAATTTCCCACCTTGGATACATGAAGCGTACGCCTTCAGTAGAGTTTAGAAGCCAAAACCGAGGAGGTCGAGGAAGTAGGGGATCAACTACTCGCGATGAAGACTTTATAGAATACATGTTCACAGCAACAACTCATAATTTCTTGTTGCTGTTTACAGAAAAAGGCCGTTGCTATTGGATTAAGGTATACGATATACCGGAAGGATCCAAAACAGGTAAGGGTAGGGCGATTCAAAACCTCCTACAAATGCCATCGGATGATAAGGTTATGGCCTTTATTCCTGTGCTCAACTTGAAAGAGGAGGAATATCTCGATAACAACTACCTCTTATTTGTTACCGCTCTAGGTACGATTAAGAAGACGTCGTTGCGTGCGTATTCCAATGTGCGTTCGGCTGGAGTTAACGCCATTACCATTCGAGAGGAGGACAAGCTTGAGCGCGTGGTTATGACCGACGGTAACTCAGAAGTTATAATCGGAACAACCAGAGGGCAAGCCATTCGATTTGAAGAAGGTAAAGTGCGTTCTATGGGACGAACAGCCACAGGAGTTCGCGGTGTATCCCTTCAAGGAGATGAAGACCATGTTGTGGGAATTATCTCAGCTACCGAAGAAAACCGGGCCACAGGAACCATGCTCGTGCTCTCTGAAAATGGTTACGGTAAGCGAACCTTTATTGATGATCCTGAAACCGGAGATCCGATCTATCGACGAACCAATCGAGGAGGTAAGGGAGTCCGAACAATGTCTGTAACCGAAAAAACAGGGAAGCTAGTCGCTTTGCGGTATGTTACAGACAATGATGATGTCATGATTATCACGAAAAATGGGATTACCATCCGCATGGCGGTAGAAGACATTTCCACCTTAGGACGTAATACACAAGGGGTTAAGCTGATCAAAATTGGCAACAAAGACTCTATTGCTGCCCTTGCCATTGTGAAAGACGGTAAGGCTGAACGAGAAGAAATAGAACGCTTAGATGCCTTAGAGGCGGCTGAAGAGGACGCGGAAGGTGCCGAGTCCAGTGAAGGTAGTCCTGTAAATGGTTCAGGCGAAGATTCTGCCGATGCTTCGGGTGATACTTCAGCATCTGACGACACTAACCAAGACAACTCAGAAGGAGAGGAGATGGCATAAAACCGGCTTTTCTCTCTATTATTGACTAATATTGACGCATTGCCATAACTTTGGCACCTGATTTGTAAA
>JAYYPZ010000064.1:0-4010 GCA_036128775.1 Bacteroidota bacterium | reverse complement strand
GGACAGCTATCTAGAGCCATTGATTTGCTCTTTCCTTTGATGACTTTTCGTCCCTTTCGGACGAGTTGTTGAATAGTAGGCATACTTCGCTTGCTAAAATTTTCGGACTGCAAATGTAGCAAAAACTAACCAAGTAATAGGCATGTTGTCTAAAAGATTTTTGCAAAGATTTTTCCAATCCCTAAAGGGGTCTGCGAAGATTGCCCCATTTTATCAAATAAAAGACTGAAATACATACCTTTAAAGCATGAGATATAAGGCCCTATCCTCGACATTATATGTAGACAACCGACAACGGCTTGCTACGGCACTTCCTGCGAAGAGTGTTGCGATCATCCAATCCAACCCGGTATTCCCTGCCAATGCCGATGCACACTTGCCCTATGAGCCAAGCAGTTACATACTCTGGCTAACGGGAATACAACAGGCTCACACCGCTGTAGTCATGTTTCCCGATGCCCCACGTGAAGAGTGGAAGGAAATGCTGTTTATTGAAAAATCTACTCCACTAAAAGCCCTTTGGGAAGGGGAACGACTTTCTAAAAAAGGTGCTCAGGAGGCGACAGGGATTCAAAACGTACATTTTATTGAGGACTTGGATTCGGTAGTCCATCAATTATCCTCTCACGCAGAAAATTTAGCTCTTGTCATTAACGAGCATGATCGAAGTGATGCGACCGAACTGATTTTGGGTAAGAAAGAGGCCGCCACCTGGAAAACGAGGTATCCTCTGCACGGCATTGTTCGCCTTGCTCCAATTTTTGATGCCTTACGTTGCATTAAGCATTCGGTTGAAATCGACACCCTGTCCAAAGCTTGTGCCATTACCAAAGAAGGCTTTATGCGAACACTGGACATGGTCAAAGAGGGTATCTATGAATATGAAGTAGAGGCAGCCATTACCGAAACCTTTATTCGAAATGGATGTGGAGGGCATGCTTATCAGCCCTTTATTGCTGGAGGGAAAAATGCCTGTGTCTTACATTATGTAGCAAACCATGAAAAACTAAAGGACGGAGACTTACTCCTGATGGATTTTGGGGCAGATTATGCCTATTACTCTGCTGACCTGTCAAGGACCATTCCAGTCAATGGCAAGTTTAGCTCGCGTCAAAAAGAACTCTACAATGCCTGTCTTCAAGTGCAAAAAGAATGTATTGATATCGCTCGTCCAGGCATCACACTGCAGGCCTACCAACTCGAGTCAAAACGTATTATGATGCATGCTCTTCGTCAAGTGGGATTGGTTAAGGCAAGTAATGATAAAGAAGCCCTAAAAGAAAGCCATCAGTACTTTCCCCATGGCATTGGGCACTACTTGGGGCTTGACACCCATGATGTAGGAAGCCGATTTGCCGAGCTCAAACCCGGTATGGTATTGACTGTCGAGCCAGGGATTTATGTAAGAGAAGAAGGAATTGGAATTCGCATCGAAAATGATATCGTAGTTACCATGGATAAACCCAATGACTTAATGGCGGATATTCCACGAGAAGTTGAAGAAATTGAGTCATTAATGGCCAAGTAATCCCATGGTAATTCTTCCTTTTTTAGAGATCGCCCAATCACCCATTCATGGAAGAGGTGTCTTTGCGACAGAAGATATTGAGGAAGGCACGTTAATCGAGTTTTCACCGCTTATCATCCTTCCTTCCAGTGAACGCGGAATACTTCAATCCAGCAAATTATACGACTACTATTTTGAGTGGTCTGAAAGCCAAATTGCTGTTGGTCTTGGATACCTCTCTATATACAACCACGCCTCGCCTGCCAATTGCTATTGGGAGCGCTTAGAGGATAAACAAGCCATGCGTGTCATTAGTCAATCTTTTATTCCTAAAGGTCAGGAACTGACTATTGACTACATGACCGGGGACAAAGCCCTCGAAAAATTGTGGTTTGACGCTAAAAAGAAGTAAGCCTTGTTGGCTTTCTGACGTTACGCCTCTGCATCCTGTGCCGACGAATCTTCCGCTTCCTCTGTTCCTTCTGATCCATTAGCATCATCAGATGGTTTCACCGCTTTGGTGGATTTGCTCGAGGATTTATTAGACGATTTTTTGGTCGCTTTTTTTGAAAGGACCAACTTCTCCTTAACCTCATCCTTATCGGCGAGTAAAGTATCCCCTTCTTTAAGACGACCGGATAACATTTCCTCAGCAATGGGATCTTCCAAGTACTTCTGAATCGCTCGATTGAGCGGTCGTGCACCAAATTCCGGATCAAATCCCCGCTTAGCTACAAAGCGCTTCGCTTCTTCAGATAGCTCGAGGTGGTATCCTAAGTCCTCAATTCTGCGATGTACGCCACGCATGGATATATCGATAATCTTGAAGATGTCCTCTTCGCTAAGGCTAGAGAAGGTAATCAAGTCATCAATACGATTTAGGAATTCAGGGGAAAAGGTTCGCTTTAGCGCCTTTTGAATAACCGAACGCGCGTGATCGCCGGCTTGACTTTGACGATTTTTCGTGGCGAAACCAACGCCTTGTCCGAAGTCCTTAAGGTCTCTCACGCCGATATTAGACGTCATGATAATCAAGGTATTCTTGAAGTTGATTTTTCGACCCAGGCCATCGGTTAATAGACCATCATCTAATACCTGTAGAAGGATATTAAAGATATCTGGGTGAGCCTTTTCAATCTCATCTAAAAGAACCACTGAATAGGGCTTTCTTCGAACTTTTTCCGTAAGCTGACCACCTTCTTCGTAGCCCACATAGCCAGGAGGCGCTCCAATTAAGCGACTTACAGAGAACTTCTCCATGTATTCACTCATGTCAATTCGAATCAGAGAATCTTCTGAGTCAAAAAGATTTTCAGCTATAGCACGAGCAAGCTCTGTTTTTCCGACACCCGTAGGTCCAAGAAATATAAAGGTTCCAATAGGCTTGTTGGGATCTTTTAACCCTACTCGATTTCGCTGAATGGACTTCACCACTTTTTCAATAGCCTCATCTTGGCCAATCACACGATTACGTAAGTCATCGCCCATTTTAACAAGCTTCTGACTCTCTGATTCTGCAATACGTTTCACCGGAATTCCCGTCATCATGCCCACCACTTCAGCAATGTCATCTTCGGTAATTGGGAAGCGCTGAGTCTTTACCTCATCTTCCCAAGCCAACTTCGCAGCATCCAATTCCTCAAGCAACTTCTTCTCATCATCTCGAAGTCGAGCTGCTTCCTCATACTTCTGATTTTTTACGACGTTGTTTTTCTCTTCCTTAATCGCATCAATCTTACCCTCAAGCTCCGTAATGTTCAGAGGGACCTTGATATTTTTCAAATGAACTCTGGCACCAACCTCATCCATTACGTCAATGGCTTTGTCGGGAAGGAATCGATCTGTAATGTATCGTTCAGAAAGCTTCACGCATGATTCGATCGTACCTTCTGTGTAGGTTACATTATGGTAATCTTCATACTTCACTTGAATGTTCTCAAGAATAGTAATGGACTCCTCGATGCTTGGCGGATCCACAATCACCTTTTGGAAACGACGATCTAATGCACCGTCCTTTTCAATGTGCTGACGATACTCATCTAAGGTAGAAGCTCCAATCACCTGAAGCTCACCACGAGCCAATGCTGGCTTGAAGATGTTTGAGGCATCAAGAGAGCCTGTAGCACCTCCTGCACCTACGATGGTATGAATCTCGTCAATAAAGAGAATGACATCTTGATTCTTTTCAAGCTCTGCCATAATCGCTTTCATTCTTTCCTCGAACTGGCCACGATACTTTGTTCCTGCAACCAAGGCCGCTAAGTCAAGCATCACCACGCGACGATTAAAGAGGACTCGTGATACTTTCCGCTGGACAATACGAAGGGCAAGGCCTTCAACGATGGCTGTTTTACCCACCCCCGGTTCTCCGATGAGAATTGGGTTGTTCTTTTTACGTCTACTTAGAATCTGGGAAACCCGTTCGATTTCTGTATCTCGACCGACAATGGGATCAAGCTTATCGTTGATGGCCATTTCGGTAACATCTCTTCCGAAGTTGTCC
>JAYYPZ010000063.1:0-24619 GCA_036128775.1 Bacteroidota bacterium | reverse complement strand
AGAGGATCACTCGTCTCGAAGACAGGATTACCCCACCTGTCAAACACTTGAAACAGGTACGCATCATATCCGAAAGGACAATCTTGCTTAACCATAAAGAGGTCGTTAACCCCATCATTGTTGGGAGAGAATGCAGTCGGCGCAAGCACTCCGCAATTTTCCAAGCAATCCTCAAAAGCTATCTCTACCGTATCGCTTACTTCACAAGTGTTATCCTGAGTAATACTCACTATGTACGTACCAGGCACCTCTATATCAACCCTTGCCCCTTCTAGATAATCAGGCCCCGTCCAAATATATTCTACAGCCCATGGATATTCAACTCCGATAATTTTCTCATCAGCACGAAAACAGAAAAGAGAATCTTGTATTCTAGGCGTAAGATCATAAGGCGTATTAACGGTTAAATCAATACTCCACGTGATGCTATCGCAACCTCGATTGTTAAACAACGTATCTTCAAAAAAGCCATTCGTTGAATAGGTCGACCCATGGATTTCAACACTTTCCCCTAGGCATTTTGTAAACGCATAGTTTTCTTCCACACGATAGTCTACTGCAAGACTTAGCTCATACTGCATGCTATCACACCCTGAACCAACATAACGGATCGTATCGAAATAAATCCCTGGCTGGGCTAACGTATATCCTCTCCACAAGTACGGCAGGTCGTCTTCACAAAGTTCGACATCACTCCCCTGCTTAAAAGCAAATTGAACAGTTAGATCAAACACATAACGAACGCTGTCGCATCCCGCTGCATTACGCAATGTGTCGCGATACCTTCCAGAACCCGATAATTGCTGGTTTCGCCAAGTATACGGCGTATCCACAGCACAAATAAGCGCAAACGCCGTGTCATACTGAATCGAATCAACTCTAAAGTCAAGTCGGGACCGCACTAAGTCACATCCAGCGGGCGAATAGGTTGTATCAAAATATACACCCTCACTGGTTAAGACTTGTCCTTGCCAAAGAACAGGCAAGGCATCCTGACAAACACTCATCGTTTCATTTACATCCGTAACAGAATCTATAACCAAATTCAAAAGAAATCGAATACTATCACATTGTTGGTTTGAATAGCGAACCGTATCCCTGTATAGACCGGTTGCAGTATAGTTTGAACCTCTCCAAACAAAAGGAAGGTTATCCTGACAAACCGTTACCACCAAACTAGAGTCTACACTCGGTAAAATCGTGACAGATTGCACAAAATGAATACTATCACATCCATTGCCATTAACGACCGTGTCCCTTAAAATAGTAGACACATTCGTGGTAAGTCCTCTCCATTGATAAGGCAAGTCATCTTGACATCCTGTAAAATGAGAAGAATCAAATTCGACACTATCAATTGTAACGAAGGTGGCATAGCTTATGCTATCGCAACCCGATTGCGCAAAGACAGTATCGTAAAACCATCCATTCCGAGAAATACTTTGCCCTCTCCAGAGCAAAGGCAGATTTTCCTGACACACAACCTGATACGAAGAGTCATAGGATACGCTATCAATGGCCAGTTCAAGATTAAAACGAATGGAATCACATGAGGTAGTTGTGTAGCGAACAGTATCTGAATAGAATCCTTCGCTAGTTAACAACCGACCTCGCCAATCAAACGGCAAGTCCGCCTCGCAAACATTAACGAGCACTGCACTATCTGTTTGAGAATAAACCAATAGTTCGAGTGACCACCGAATACTATCGCACCCCAATTGATTAAAAAGCGTGTCTTGATAGCTTCCCGAAGAAAGGTAGACTTGACCATGAATGATCAGGCTATCTCCCGCACATATGGCGGTATTGTAACTCTCATCAATTTCTGGAAGGACAGTCAAATAGGTAATAATCGTACTATCACAACCTGCAATATTTGATAAAGTGTCAACATATACCCCACTGGAATCCACGAAGGCCCCGCCAGGTAAGATATAACCATCTTGCTGACAAACAAGGACTGAATCTGTGATGGAATCTGCCCCAAAAACAGCCAATATCGTTGTCGTCGTATCAGCACAACCATTCGTATCAATTCCTGCCGTAAAGTAGCTCCCCCCAACCGACACAGCACTTCCATCAGGCAATAGGTAGGGCAAGGAATTATCGCAAATATTAACGTAGCTCGTATCAGGAGCTGAGGAGTTAACCACTAATTGAAATGTGCGATTTGTATCACAGCCATTAAGTCCAGGTAATAAAACATCATAACTACCTGCTAGATTCACCGATACCCCATCAGGAAGAAGATAACTAGATCCTTCACAAAAGACGTCATCTATCGTATCATTGGCAGGAAGTACTGTGATGTTTACCGTTGCTTGGCAAGGCACAGACCCGTTGTCATAGGTCACAGTAACTGGTCCAGAGGTCACAGGAAAATATGTAATTGAGCTATCAGTGCTTGGCGAAACATTCCAAGAAAAACTACCGGGCTGCGTTACTTGAATTTCAATGTTATCAAGCCCCCAATGATCATAGCCTGCATTGGAATCCGCTGTCTGTATCCATCGAATAAGAACGTTAGCTTGATTCGCAGCAGGAGGTATAGGAATGGTATAGTTATTCCAACTCGTTAATGTAGGATCATTACCTCCCAAAGGATCCCAATAATCGATTGTCACCCACGTTGAGCCACCATCAAGAGAATATTGAAGATACACGCCTTCGCTTGGCAAATCAGGCCCTTCACAAGGCGCATTTGCACCCTGAATGGAATAGACCATATCAAATGATATCGAGCCTCCACTAGACAAATCAAGAGGAACCGAAGTAAGGGAACGAGGTACCGCTGAAGCTGACCCCATCCATAAATGCGTTGTTCCATCTGCGCTACCCGTTTGACCTACACAAGGATTATTAAACTGAGCTGAACTCGTCGTTTGCCAACCCGCTCCAGCATTGCCATTATTAAAGTTATTATAGAGTGCGAAACTCCCTCCACTTGCAGAGGCATTTAACTGGACAGGACTTCCGCAAGGCACCACAGTAGGGTTGGCAGTTAAGTTTACCGAACAAGGGTTGTTTTGACTGAAAGATTTTGATGCAACTAAGAGGATTCCCCCAAGAATTAGCAGGGGTAATAACAGCCTATGTCCTGAGTCAAAAAGACTACTTACTTCTTTTTGATCATCACTTTGACGCTTACCTATGTTGCATAATGGTTGCATAATGAAATGGTCATTGTTTAAGATAAGAATCAAATAGGGCTAAACAAACCGTTCAATCACCAAGTTATAAACTTAGAATCCACGGATTTAAGGCTGTATATTAGCACATACGATGAGTCGAGGATTTGCGCACTATGCTTTAGTATTGGTTTTGACAATTAGTCTACTTCCTTCCTGTCAGAAGAAACTAAGACCAATCAATGATGGAAGTGTTGCCTTCGAGCTTCAGCGTTATGGAGAGGCTATTCCACTCTTAGAAACTGAGGTAGGTGCGACAAAAAAAAATATAGAAGAGAAAATCACTAAAACCCGGCAGTTAGCCTTCAGCTATCAACAATTAGGATTACATCAAAAAGCAAAGAGCACAAGCTCAATGTTGTATCAGATGACGGATAGCAAAGAAGATCTATCCTTTTTTATTCAAACCTTGATTACCACAAATGCCATCGATTCAGCCATTCGATTTTTATCCGTTTATCGCCGGCTTGCACCCAATGAGTCCTTCGAGACTAATAAACAAATCGAAATGCTCACGGCCTTCCAACAAGAAAGAAGTCAATTTGACAGCTTGACCGTTTTAGGCCAATCAAAATTTTCCAACTTGGAATCCATCAATACTAAGGATTACGATTACGGAATATCCATCCATCAAAATCAGCTGTTTCTCAGTTCAGATAGACAGGCTTCGAGTAGTAATCATCCGTTTACTAGCGGGGGGTCATCAAACATTTTTTCCACTTCGACACATGACGAAAAACCCAAACTCTATGCAGAGTCTTGGACTAGTAGTGCCTCGGAAGATTGCCCCAGTTTTCATCCAAATGATTCTGTAGCTGTCTTTACACGTTGTGGTATTCCAGAGGACGGATCGCTATCTTCCTTTTGCAAGCTTTATCTCTCCCGAAAAGACTATATGTCATGGTCAAATCCGGAAGAAGTAATTCTATTTGAAAACCAGGATAGCATAAACCTAGGTCAGGGCTTCTGGGATGCGCAAGGTGATTACTTATATTTTGTATCCGACAAACCGGATGGTTTTGGCGGAAGAGACATTTATCGCGTCCTCTATGTCAATGGAGAGTTCGGACTACCCTCCAATCTAGGAATTCAGATCAATTCACCAGATGACGAATATTTCCCTAATCCTCAACCAGATGGCAGCTTACGATTTAGCAGCAATGGACGCATTGGATATGGAGGATTTGATGTCTATGAAGCCTTTCCCAATGCACGCGGATTTGAGCAAGCCAAGATGCTTCCCTATCCAATGAATAGTTGCTGGGATGATTTACAAGTACTCTCCCTATACAATGCTCCCCAAGACCTAAGCTATGGTGAAGTAGGAGAACAGCATTACATCGTATCCAATCGAGCGGGAAGCCTTGGAAAAGATGATGTTTTTCTTTTTGAGGAGTTTTATATCAATAAAATCCAAGTGCACTTAACTCTTCTTGAAGAAAACCTCAAAGAGAAAGACCAGGATATTGAGGACTTTGTTCCTGCTTCCAATACGCTACTCACCTATGAAATCAATAATACTTCGGTGTTTAATGATAGCGTCAAACACGGACCCTACATCAGTGATGTTACCAGAAATAGCACCTATACATTTAAGGTGAGTAAAGAAGGTTTTTTTACCGCTAGGCTCGAAGGAAATACCCACGGTGTAGAATCGATCAATGAGACATACATCACCCTTTACGATACCATTCGATTAGAAAGAATTATAGCTGAAAAAGAGATGGTCATTCCAAACATCTACTATGCCTATGATAGCGCAAGTCTTCTTCCTGAGTCTTTTCCCGTCTTGGACACCTTAATTCAACTGTTTGGCGACAATCCATCATTAGTATTTGAAATCGGTTCACATACTGATAGCCGAGGGTCTGACGTGTACAACTTGGATTTAAGTCAACGAAGAGCACAAAGCGTTGTAGATTACTTTCTTTCCAAAGGAATACCTGCAAGTAGCTTGCAACCCAAGGGTTATGGAGAATCCATGCTGCTTAACTCATGTGACGATGACCAACAATGTACTGAAGAAGAACATCAACTCAATCGTCGCACTACATTCAGAGTCATTGGAAATACTTCCATCAACATCAGACAGGATTAAGGTTAAAAAAATGCACATTCCAAGACATCCTATTATCTTAGGCCTGCGAAAAAGAAATGAAAAATAATGAGAAAATCTAGTATTATTTTGAGTCTACTAAGCGGAGTGATTTTTTTCGCTTGTTCTGCGAAAGAAAGCCCAACAGCCTCCAGTCCAGATTCACCTGCACCCGTTGAGACTCAAGACACTACTCCCATAGTTCCCGATGCAGAGATCATTCAGGAGCCAACTCCTGTTCGAATTGTCGATACGTTCTATGACAACTTCGCAGGTTTATATGCCGGAGATACCAATACCATCAAGGCCATTATTGACAGCGCGGATTGGCCATCCTGGATGGAATACAGCAAAAACTTCCGAGGAGAATTTGTTCGCAATGACAATGCCCTCAGACAAGGCGTTGACCGATGGCGAGATAGTGTTCTTAACTCAAAAATTGATAAATCACTAGACCTTGTTTATTTATTCTCAGGCCCAGATGTCCTTTACCCGCGTCTGTTTTTCCCAGACGCAAATAATGTCTACATGTGCGCCTTAGAGCCAGTTAATGCCCTACCGGATTACACGTCCTTTTCTGCCAACAAGGTGGCGCAGTATCAACAGGATATCAAGGCAGCATTCGAAAACATAGTAGGTGACTCGTATTATATCACTAGTTACATGTCCTCCGAATTGCGTTCTGATGTGGAAGGTGTACTTCCCATGATGCTTGTAACAGCTAAAATCAAAGGAGGGACAATCGAAGAAGTATTTTTCTTTGAGCCCGATAAAGAGGGAGCGATTGACACTGTTGAGAATGGGAAAGCCAATGGCGTAAGCATTCGTGTACGGTACCCTGACAACAAAGTGCAACAATACATCTACTATTCAGGAAACATCGGAAATGAAGATTATGCTGGGAAGGCAGGGTTAAACGCTAATCCAAACTTACGCGCATACTTTAAAAATTTTCCAGTACATAACAGCTTTATCAAAGCGGCTTCGTATATACCACACGACACGCGAGGATTTAGTATCGCAGTAGATGCAATTTATGATGGTGAGGCCATTTTCCAAGATCCAACAGGCATCAAATGCTCCATGGCTTCACGGGATACAAGCCGCACTATGTATGTTATGGGTACTATGAGAAATGGGTGTAAACCACTTCACCACTTTAAATGGATCACCTTCGATTGCCTCATCTCCTATTTTAGAAAAAACAAAGACTTAATTCTTGAGGAGCCCCCGTTTAAATTCGGTTATCAAAAGCGCCAAAAAGAATGCGCACCATGTTTTAACTACCAACTAATCGTTAAGAACTAGTCCATGAAGTCTGGATATGGTTTTTGGACACTTGTTTCGCTTGTCGTTTCAAGTATGATTGGTACGGGAATCTTTATAAGTTTTTCCTTTCAAGCGGCATTTGTACAAAACCAACCGACCATCCTAGCCCTATGGATTGTTGGTGGGTTAATCGCACTAACAGGAGCCCTTTCATACAGTGATGTCTCGCGTTTAGTCCCTCGTTCAGGTGGAGAGTATGCCTTTTTGGACAAGTTACTCCACCCTTCGTTTGGATTTAGCGCGGGTTTTATTTCCGTTTTTGCCGGCTTTGCAGGTCCATTAGCCATTGCATCAATAACGCTAGGGGAATATGCCCTCAAATCCAATGTGTTTTCTGGAATGCAATTTGAAGCCATGTCATTGGGTGTTTTTGTCTTAGGCCCAGCACAGTGTATCGGCGTCGTTGTTCTACTGGCTTTATCTGCGTGTCATAGCATCTCCCTAAGAATCGGCGGCAACGTCCAAAAGATTCTTACTACAGTCAAGCTAGGTATTTTAGGGTTTATTTTGATCGGCGCGTTTGCCAAAGGAGGAGAACCGATTAACCTCACCTTGGACTCCGTCTTTTGGGATAAAACATTAGATATCGGATTTGCCGAGCAATTGGTATGGGTATGGCTCGCCTATTCAGGTTGGAATGCCGCCGTCTATGTAGCTTCTGAAATTCCTGATGCCAGGCGATTAATCCCTCGCGCCCTAGTTATAGGAGCGAGCGTAGTAGCTATTCTTTATGTACTGCTCACCTTAGCCTTTATGCGCAGTATCCCAAGCGAAGCCTTTGTCGCAGGAGATGATTTGGAATTAACGGTAATCTACGAATCGGGCAAACATCTTTTTGGACCTAGTATGGCATCCAATCTGTCACTTCTTGTGTCGATAAGCCTTTTAGCTACATTGAGTGGTATGGTTATTATTGGACCACGCGTACTTAAGGTCATGGGAGAAGACAATCGCATGCTGCAATATTTTGCGAAGACAGATGATAAGAGCCAATTGCCCCTGCGTGCAGTCTGGATACAAACAGGAATAGCTTGTTTACTGATCTTACTCCCCATTCAACACCTTATTATGTCGGTGGGATCTTCATTATCCATTATGGCCACACTAACCGTGCTGAGCTACGTGGAATACAGTTTTAGACATCCCACAGTTAAGCGTTCTATTTTCTTCCCTTGGATTCACATTTTATTTATCCTACTCAATGTTGGAATGCTTATTCTCATTGTGCGACAACAAGGAATGCAGGCAAGCTTAGTCATGCTGCTTGTAAGTCTCTATCTCTATGCTCGATTGAATAGAAACAACGACTTAACTCCTAAACAAGCTTAATCGTCATGAATCGAAAGCCTCTATTCTATCTTTTCCTATTTGTAAGCATGTTGCTTCTTGGTTGGTGGATTGGGACGAAAACCGTCGAAGCAGAACAGAAGCGAATTAAGCCAGTAATCGAATCGCCGGCCGAAGAAGGCCAATCCTCAAACGATTTACCTCAATGAAACAAAACCCTCAAACACTTGTACTTCTAGCGATAGGAACTCTGTTGATTGGCTTCGTTGGATTTCGTGCTTTCCAGAGCAATCAGGTCTCTGATGATTACGGCAAAAAAATATCCATTGGGGATTATGATCAATGCGCTAATTGCGAAAACCTCAAGGTAGAAGACCGACCTCCCAGAGATTCTATCCTTAGCTATAGTCAAGAGCGCATCGTTCGTCTTGCTCAAGAAAACCCCTGCTACCTACCGCTAATTCAAGATCCGTCTTATTGGTCACCAGAATTTGATAGCACGAAATATATACGCTACCACAACCTGTTCAATTCTTCAATAAAAGGCAATGAAGACTTACCCGATTCATTGATGTTTGTCAGACGATACTTAGTAGGCGATTTCATGGTACTTAATGCAGATTCGTCCATTCGAGGTAGTGAGGAGTTTTATCCAAGAATTGAAGAATTGTTTGATTGGGCTCCTTACCGAAGCACATGGATGGAAGAACACATGAGGTATCCACTGTATCAATCGGACTCGGTTATCAATCGGCTACGCGATAGCATACCGCGTTACGTGAACGAGAACCACCCTGTATTTACCGTGGAAAGTCAAATTAACTTCTTTAACAAGATATGGCGATACTATGGGAGACCAACAAAGAAAAAGTATAGCTTTTCGGGGAATACCGTCTATGCAAGTGGTCAACGACTATGTATGTGCGAAGCGTATTGGGATACTTTAGTTTGGGTAGGTTCTGTAGCGGTATCATCCAAAAGGCTTGGATTAAGGACGATTGTGCATGCAGATAGCACGGAATCCACCTCTACGTACAATCATTTTCCAACAGGAAGCTCCAGAGATTACTACGGAGGGTTTTACACCATTTCATCCAAACATTGGGAATACAGCCGCAAATATGAAGCGATCGATCGTTCACACGATACGTTAATGAGCGGAGGCCACAATCGAGTCGTGATGTATAAAGGAAGGGTTGAGTTACCTAATTTCTTAACGATGCAGCCCACTTCCTTCTATCCTGAAGCCATGAAAGACAATGGTATTCATGAGGTAAGCTTAAGGCAGATGCCACGTAACATGTTAGGTACATGCAATAGTATAGGATGCATTCGAGTTTCGGACTATATGGCAAAATATCTACGTTGGTGGGTACCTCAGGACTGCCATTTTTATGTGGCCTACCAACCCCACCGGTACCATTATCGTGTACCGGATATCAATGCGAATGACCTCTACCCCATTAAGACGGAAAAAGAGGGAAACGCGTTTAGGGCTTGGATTAACGACAACTACCCCTTCTACGCACAGAATGTAAACTTAGATCGAACAGGAGACCCTAGAAATGGCTACCTGCAACAAGCATATTTTGAATTAGGCAGTGAATATCAGAAATCCTATGAAAGCGATACCACAATATCCCAATAGCACCCTGTATTGTTTTATTCTAGCTGCTTTGCTTTCATGCAATACAAAGCAGTGCTCTAGCCAGCATCCTCCCATGGAAAAGCCTAAGCAAGCGTCGACTGAAGCTTTGGCCATAGATTCATCAAGTCTTGTTGAAGAGGTTCCGCGCATACCCATTGCGGAACTTTGTCAGGAGCAAATCCTGCATCGTGTGGATTCCAATCCCTGTTATCTTCCACTTGTTCGCGATCCAAACTATTGGCCACCACGGTATGATAGCACGACCATGTTTCGCGTTGAGGATCTATTTAATGAAAATATAAAGCCAAACCCTGAACTCGAGGACTCCTTAATGTTTGTTCGTCGCTACCTCGTTGGGGATTTTATGGTTTTAAACACGGATGAAAGCGTGCGGGGTATCAAGGAGTTTTTACCACGTATTGAGGAGTTGTTTGACTGGGAGCCGTATAAAAGCGAATGGCTGAAAGATGTGATGACCTTTCCATTGTACCAGCCCGACTCCATACTTGACCAAGCTAGAGATAGCTTAGTCAATTATGTCAATCACAATCATTACATAAGTCCTGAGGGGCAGCTCAATTTTTTTGATAAGATTTGGCGGTATTATGGCAAACCCATTGATAAAACATACAGTTTTAGCGGAAGTAAAGTGTACGCTAGTGGACAGCGGCTGTGTCTTTGTGAAGCCTATGAAGACACCTTGGTTTGGGTGGCTTCTGCCGGCATTTCCTCAAAGAGGCTCGACGTAAAACAAGTATTGCGAGCCGACAGCACCTATGCTAAATCATACTTTCAGCTTCTACCCTTAAATCGTTTTCGAAGGTATTATGGCGGGCAGTATACGATATCGTCCAAACATTGGGAGCGAAGTCGTCCCTACGAAGCGATTGATATCGCACATGATAGCTTGCTCAGTGGCGGGCACAATCATGTGGTGTTTTACCAAGGACGTGTCGAACTTCCCAATTTTCTAACCATGCAACCCCACAAACGATTTACCGATGCCATGTACAGGAATGGAATCCACGAGGTAAGCTTGAGGCAAATGCCACGAAATATGCTTGGAACATGCAATAGCATAGGTTGTATTCGCGTTTCTGATTATGTGTCAAAGTTCGTGCGCTGGTGGGTTCCTCAAGATTGCAACTTTTTTGTCGCCTATGAACCCGAGCGGTATCATGCGCTCATGACCGACGTAAACATTGCTGACCTCTATCCTATTCATTCCAATGAAGAAGGTGATTTGTTCCGTGAATGGGTTAATGATCACTACCCATATTATGCAAAACATGTTGAGCTGGGCAGAACAGGGGATTATAAGAATGGGTATATTCAGCAAGCGTATTTTGAATTAGGTGATGAGTATGAACGAAGTCAACAACATGAAGATGAATAATAAAATCATTTGCAGCCTGCTGCTTATCCTAGTAAGCATCTCCACCTCTTTTGGACAAGATCCCTTTCAAGAGTTAACTAAAAATCAAGAGTTTCTCGAAATACTCAACGATGTACGTCGTAGTGTACGACGAGCGCCAAATAGTGAAGATGAAGCAAAAGAACTTCTGGAATACACCGAAGAGCTTGCAGCCTTCTTGAGAAAGTATATTGAAGAAAACGGGGATGACGGCTCCATTAGCGATTTTTTGGACAACTCGGACGAAGATGACCATGATCACGACCATGACCATGACTACTCGAATGAAGCGGATGATTTAAGTAATGGAATTGTGCGAGTAAACGAAGTTGCTCCGCATACTCAAGCAGAAACGATCCGTTTAGCCGAATGTGAGGACAGCGAGCATTTCACAAGAAATTGGAATAACAATGGTCTTTTTCTTTCCTACGAATCCTACACAAACCTTCCTGACCAACTTGTAATTCCCCTCAAACCCTTTAAAGGAACCTATTACAACTCCTTTAATTCAGGATTCGGCCCACGATGGGGTGGCCAAATGCACATGGGAATTGATTTAGGGTTACGAATTGGCGCTCCAGTCTATGCCGCCTTTGATGGAAAGGTGCGCTATGCAAAATTTAACACAGGGGGTTATGGAAATTTAGTCGTAGTCAGACATTGTAATGGACTCGAAACCTATTATGCCCACCTTGATGAGATATCCGTTGAACCCAATGAAATGGTATCCGCAGGTCAGATTGTAGGTCTAGGAGGAACAACAGGACGATCAAGTGGACCCCACCTGCACTTTGAAGTGAGGTACCGAGAATTTGCCTTTGACCCAATGCTGTTTATTGACAAAAACACTTGGGAGTTAAAGATGGACACCCTCGTATTAAATCGAGAAGACTTCCATACCCTGCGATGGAGGGGTGATTCTGGATATAGCGGGCCGAGTCGATATACATCTCCTCGGGAAACCGTTCATACCGTAAAAGAAGGTGAGACATTATACAGTATTGCCTCTACAAAAAAAATGACGGTAGAAGATCTGTTGTTTCTCAATGGAATTCACAATCCGGATCGGATTTTTCCAGGACAAAAGCTTAAAGTTGAGTAGGACTTAACTGATAAGCAGAATACAACCACGCATCAATTGCTTGTTGAAAATCACGTAATCCACCTGCATTCATTAAGGTGATATCTGCTCGCTGCATACAGACACCTACTTGCTGTGCTTTAGGGTCGTCATTGGTCCATTCCGAAGCTTCTTGCGCTTGAAACGTCTCAAAATCGATAGCATCAGTGGAAGATGAACGCTCAATAGCCCTTTGGTAGCGAAGTTCCTGTGGAGCGTCAATTGCCACAAGCTTACTTTTTGCATTCCATCGCTTGAGAAAGTCAATCTCCATAGGATTGCGAATACTTTCAATAATTACGATTCCTGGATCGTCCTGAGCTTGTTTACAAAGAGCCTCGATTATAAAGGCCCCATGCTGATTGTTTCGTATGGAGTTAGCCAGAGCACGCATAGCAGGACGATCGGTGGGCAGTCCTTTCTCCTTGAGGGATTGTACCAAATAATTACGAACGGAATAATGACTTGCACCATATCGCTCTTTTAAATAGGCCACAAAAACACCCTTACCGGCGCCATTGGTACCCGTTACACCCAGCAATATCTGCTGAGAAAACTCACCAAGGGATATATTCTCTGTGTCGGGTTGTTTCACGTTTCCGCCGTATGCTTGTAAGGATTCCATAAGTTACCGATTCGCCATTGCTTTAGAAATCAATCCAAAACCCTAATTTAACAGAAGAAACTTTGTCAAGATGAATAAACTGAAATATATAGGAGCACTGTTTATGCCATTATTGGTATTCGGAAGCCTATATGCTGGCGGATATTGGCCATTCAACGTAGTTTGTTTCACCTTTGTGCTACTGCCACTTTTAGAGCTTGTACTTCCGATGTCCACGGCAAACATGACAAAACTCGAGGAAGCTATTTCGAGGGAGGATTCTTTCTACGACGGCTTACTGTACTTGATTGTTCCCTTGCAATATGGCTTGCTCTTTTACTTCTTATGGATTGTTACAGAGCGTACAATGAATCCGGTAGAGTTGATTGGCTGTATCCTGGCCTTCGGTATAGCATGTGGTGCTTTTGGAATCAATGTTGCTCATGAATTAGGTCATCGAAACACTTGGTACGAGCAATGGATGTCAAAAGCCCTTCTTCTTACATCGCTTAATACGCATTTCTTTATTGAACATAACCGCGGACACCATCTCAATGTCTCAACCCACAAAGATCCCGCTTCAGCACGACGTGGTGAATGGCTCTATTTCTTTTGGTTTCGGTCTATGATTGGAGAATGGATTAATGCCTGGAAGTTAGAGTTTCAACGCCTTAAAAAAGAGGGTAAACATCCGCTTCATTGGTCCAATGCTATGGCACAATATCAAATCATTCAAGCCCTTTTATGTGGAGGAATTGCTTGGTATTTTGGACTATGGACGATGGTATATTTTATCATTGCAGCCATTATTGGTATTCTTCTTCTTGAAACCATTCAATACATAGAACACTACGGGCTTCGTAGAGCGCGCAATGAACATGGAAGCTATGAAAAGACTCGTCCAGTACACTCTTGGAATAGCAATCACCCCTTAGGTCGAATTTTACTTTTTGAACTTACTCGCCATTCCGACCATCACTATATACCAAGCCGCAAATATCAAATCCTTCGACATTTTGACGAAAGTCCCCAATTACCCGCAGGCTATCCAGGATCTATGTTGCTCTCCTTGTTTCCACCCTTGTTTTTCTGGGTCATGCATCCAAAAATTGATCAGCTGATGGCCAAGGACCTTCAAGAAGGAAAACCCTCATTAGAACATTAAAATTTGCTTAGATGAAAAGAATCCTTATTGCTAATCGAGGAGAAATTGCGTTACGTATTATCCGTTCTTTACGTGAAATGGACATTGAGACGGTAGCTGTCTACTCCGATGCCGATCAATATGCCCCGCATGTTAGCGCTGCGGATTTCGCCATTGGATTGGGACCTGGTCCAAGCATTGAATCCTACCTGCGCATGGATGCCATTATCGAAGGGGCTAAACAATTGCAAGTTGAGGGAATCCATCCAGGCTATGGCTTCTTATCGGAAAATGCAGTCTTTGCCGAAAAGGTAACCCAAGCAGGCATAACCTTTATTGGTCCATCTCCTGATAGTATTCGCACCATGGGGTCAAAATTAGCCGCAAAGGAAGCCGTTGCTGCCTACAATACTCCCCTTGTTCCAGGAACAGCAGAAGCCATAACCGACAAAGAAGATGCAAAGCGGATTGCTGCAGAAATTGGCTATCCAGTCTTGATTAAGGCCTCTGCTGGAGGAGGAGGAAAAGGTATGCGTGTCGTAGAACAAGAAGCAGACTTTGACGAGCAAATTGAAATGGCCATGAGTGAAGCGCAAAATGCCTTCGGAGATGCCTCAGTTTTTTTAGAAAAATTCGTCCTTGACCCAAGACATATCGAGATTCAAGTCTTATGTGACCAACATGGCAATCGCCTTTACCTGCACGAAAGAGAATGCTCCATCCAACGTCGGCATCAAAAAGTTGTAGAAGAAGCGCCTAGTGCACTACTGACTCCTGAACTTAGAAAGGCTATGGGAGAAAGCGCTGTGCGTGTTGCCGAGTCATGTAATTATATCGGTGCCGGCACCGTAGAATATCTTGTAGATCGTGATATGAACTTCTACTTTCTCGAGATGAATACACGTCTTCAAGTAGAACACCCTGTAACCGAGCTTATTACGGGATTAGATCTCGTTAAAGAACAGGTGAAAGTCGCACGTGGTGAAGCGCTTAGCTTGACCCAAGAAGAAGTGTTGTTGCAAGGCCATGCCATCGAACTAAGAGTCTATGCCGAAGACCCCTTAAACAACTTTCTTCCTGATATCGGAACCTTAGAATACTATGAGAAACCTGAAGGTCCAGGTGTTCGTGTGGATGATGGCTTTGAGGAAGGAATGGAAATACCCATATTTTATGATCCTATGATTTCCAAGCTTATTGTGTATGGAAATTCCAGAGAGGAAGCCATTCATCGCATGAAAAGGGCCATAAACGAATATCGAATTGTTGGAGTAAAAAACACGCTAACCTTTGGTTCGTTTGTAATGGAGCATCCCGAATTTGTTAAAGGCAATTTTACTACGCACTTCGTTGACGAACACTTTACCCCCCAAGTGCAATCACTAAAGGAAGAATCAAATCACGAGCATGAACCGTGGCTAGAGGATCTTGGAAAACTGGGAGCCACTTTGATTGGAAATTCTACAGCTAAACCTATTCAAAATGTTTCTATGGCTCAAGGTTCGAGTAATTGGTCGAATCAACGAAGAAGATAATCCCAAGTTGTGTATAAATAGATTAAGTCCTCGTTTGTTTATACCCTTCTACCCTATTTTATTTGCATTTAAATAATTTCCTATGAGTTTCGAGATTGCTGGACGCTTACACAAAATTTTTCCCACCGAACAAAAAACGGATTCGTTTAAAGCAAGAGAGTTCGTTATTGAAACCGATGGGCAATATCCTCAATACGTGAAATTCCAATTAGTACAGGATAAATGCGAAGCGATGGATTCTATGCAAGAAGGAGAATCCATTAAAGTATACTTTGATCTAAGAGGTCGAGAATGGCAAGGAAAATACTTTACCAACCTCCAAGCATGGAAGTTAGAATATGGGCAATCGTCTGAAGCACCGACTAGTCCAGCTGGAGATGGAAACTTCATTCCGCCTCCACCTACGCAAAAAGACCAACCTGCCAATCAAGAAGGCAACGATGCCTTTGATGACTTGCCTTTCTAATGTCGACCGTATTTTGAATTAAAAGTCAAGAATCAGACCTATCGATGGTTGTAAAAAGCCATCTTCCTCCGCAACTGACTTGAGTAGATAACGACTAGGGTCATTTGGATCAATCAATGCATTTCCATTGGGATCAAGTTGTAAGAGCAAATCAGGTTCACGAGCGACCACAGCATTCGTCGCATTGCGCACGTCAAAATAGAGATTCATACTCCACGACTTAAAATACCAACGCTTGTCGATTCTGATATCCAACTGGTAGCCTGAAGCGATGCGAACCGCATTTAGCTGAGTATAGTCAAGCACACCTTCACCTAGGGCATCATAGACATCAATAAGCGAAGAAGTGGCTAAGTCGTATGGAGTGTAGGGACTGCCCGAAGCATAGCCAATACGACCACCTATATCCCATGATTTTGGAAGCTTCCACCCTATATTGACACTTGCCACATGACGTCTATCCCAAGACGATGGACGATAGGCCCCTGAACCATCAGTAAACTCACTTCGAGCAAGGGTATAGGAAATCTGACCAAATAACCTCTTATGCAGTTTGCGTTGAATGGATACTTCCATGCCATACGCACGTCCTTTAGATGAGGCATCAGCAGGAGCATCACCAACAATACCGTACTCTGCCCCAAGATTCGCAAGAGAGATACCTTCTTGAAGTAGAAAGGGATATCGTGAATAGGATTTGTAAAACCCTTCAACGGCGAGGAGTGTCTTACCTGGCAATTCGAGATCCCAACCGAAGCCTACCTGATCGCAAAGGATAAATCGAAGTCGATCTTGATTTACGCGGTTGCCCAATGAATCTTCATAGCCCATCGTGGTATTCGGAGGGCGCTGCGTGAATCGACCTCCGCTTAGATTAACATTGAACTTATCGGTTATTGCATAAGAAAGCGCAGCCCTTGGAGATACCTGATTGAATGGATTACTCATCGAGGAGTTGAACGAAGACCCATCCAATCGAAGACCTAAGGAAAGTAAAAGTCGGTTATCAAAAAATCGTCGACTGGATTGAGCGAAAAAGCCATAGTAGAACGTATAATAGGATGCATTATAAAAACTACTCCCCAGTCCGGATGCAGTATAGGTCGGATAGATTACGTCATTTTGGTAATTCGACCCTTCTGCATTGAGGCCATAGACAATTTTCCAGCCCTTTGTGCGCAAATTATGTTCGATACGTAGCCGCTGTTCCACCTCTTTAGAGCGTAGATCAAATACAAGGGCTGTTGGGTCATCATTCGCATTATCTTGGTATTTAAAATTGTTGTTGTTGACTTGTGTCTGACTTAAGACTACCGCTAGATTGCCTTGCTTCAAGAACTTCCTGTAGCGTATACCCAATGTGTAATTCGCCTGACGGAAATAGGGTAAGCTGCCTAATAGATACCGCTGTTCCTCCGTTTCGTTGGCATCTAAGTTTAAATCAAACTGATCTAGCGCCCCTAAGCCAATCACCGTCAAATCGCGACCACTCGGCCAACGTTGATAGATTTTAAATTGTAAATCATTGTAGGTTGGCAGAAAGGGCAAGCCAAAGGCTTTGAATAGAAGCTGTTGATAGCTCCTACGGTAGCTCATGATAAAACTCCCATTCCTTTTTTTCGACAAGGGCCCTTCTAGGCTCAACCCGGCCTCGGTTGCTCCCAAGGTAAAACGGCTTCGGAAACGCTCTGTACTCCCCTCTTTAAAGGTGAAGGCCATTATACTGCTCAATGCATTCCCCCTGCTTGCAGGAAAGGCACCAGAATAAAAGTCAACCCCTTTAATAAAATCAACATTGATATACCCATTCGACCCTCCTGACGCGCCTTGTGTCGTAAAGTGATTAATGGTAGGAATCTCAATACCATCTATATAAAACCTGTTCTCATTTGGACTACCCCCTCGAACGATAATATCGTTTCGATAGGAGACGCCCGTCGACACGCCTGGCAAACTTTGTATAACCCGAGACACATCTCTATTCCCTCCAGGAAAACGCTCAATTTCGTCCGTACCAATTACCCGAACGGATAGTGGTGATTCTTCTATTTTTTCAAAAGGCTTTCCTTGAATGACTACCTCGTCTAACTCCTTGGTAGATGCGGTGAGATAGGCATCCAATTTTGTCGCCTTATCGCCCAGAATACGGACTTCAGTAATCGTTTGCCCTTCATACCCAATAAACACTACAGATACATCTACGAGACCCACAGGGACCTCTTCAATGCGATAATCGCCATTTACATCGCTGATTGCTGAGGGACCGCCATCAACAAGGACTTCCGCAAACGGCAAGACCTCCCCATTGATATCATCATAGACTGTCCCGTACAACTGACCAGTAGATTGGGACCAAAGACTAGATGGTAGCAAACAAATCCCAAGAAAAAAAGCTAAAAAATAAAAACGGGCCATGTGCACTCTTTCAAAAAGAACACATGACCCGCTAAAAAGTTATCCCAGATTAATCCTATACTAGCCTAGTAGCGATAGTATTCCGGCTTGTAAGGCCCTTCAACCTTAACCCCGATGTAGTCCGCCTGGTCTTCACGAAGTGTTTCCAGCTCGACACCAATTTTGGCTAAATGGAGCTTGGCGACCTTCTCATCTAAATGCTTAGGCAGAACGTAAACCTCATTGTTATACTTCTCATGATGCTGCCAAAGTTCCATTTGAGCCAGCACTTGATTGGTAAATGAATTCGACATCACAAAGGATGGATGGCCCATGGCGACACCTAGGTTTACAAGACGACCTTCGGCAAGAACAATAATATCCTTTCCATTGATGGTATACATATCAACCTGTGGCTTAATCGTTGATTTAGAAGCACCATGCGTCTTGTTAAGCCAAGCCATATCAATCTCGTTATCGAAGTGACCGATATTGCAAACAATGGTTTTATCCTTCATTTTTTCAAAATGCTCTCCGCGAACAATGTCCTTGTTGCCCGTAGCGGTAACTACGATATCGACCTCACCAATTACTGTATCTAAACGCTTTACCGCAAAGCCGTCCATAGCCGCTTGAAGCGCACAAATTGGATCAATCTCTGTTACGGTTACACGAACACCTGCCCCGCGCAAAGAGGCTGCAGAACCTTTTCCTACATCACCATAGCCAGCCACTACGGCTGTTTTTCCTGCAAGCATGATATCCGTTCCTCGACGCAAAGCATCCACAAGAGACTCTTGACATCCGTATTTGTTATCAAACTTTGACTTGGTAACCGAATCGTTTACATTGATAGCCGGAATCGGTAAAGTACCTTTTCGTGCGCGCTCATAAAGACGATGGACTCCTGTAGTCGTTTCCTCTGAAAGACCAAGAATGTTTTGTACGAGTTCAGGGTGATTATCCAGCACCACATTGGTCAAATCGCCACCGTCGTCAAGGATAAGGTTTAATCCTTCACCATCTTCAAAAGCGAAGAGGGTTTGTTCAATGCACCACCAGAATTCTTCATCGGTTTGACCTTTCCATGCAAATACTGGAATACCCGCAGCAGCAATAGCAGCCGCAGCATGGTCTTGCGTAGAAAAGATGTTACAGCTCGACCAGGTAACCTGAGCGCCTAATTCCACTAACGTTTCAATCAATACTGCCGTTTGGACCGTCATATGAAGACAACCAGCAATTCGAGCGCCTTGTAATGGTTTGGAAGCCCCATACTCTTCACGAAGCGCCATCAGCCCCGGCATCTCAGCTTCCGCCAAAGTGATTTCTTTTCGTCCCCAATCAGCTAGACTTATATCTTTTACTTTAAAATTGTTTGAAACGTTCTCCATTATTCTTATTGATGTGCAAATATACATCTGTCTAGATTCCTTTACCACAGTCATTTATTTGTTTACAATTATTAAGGCATGAATCTTGATAATCAAGGTTTAGAGAATAACTTTCCAGTCAATTGACGTTATTACCCCATACACAATCTGAGATATGAAGAAAATTAGCGTATTCCTTCTTGCCTTATTCTTGATTCAAGTCAACTCCAGTGTACTAGGCCAAGCCACTATCAAATACAGCAAGCAAACCAAACTTATTGCCGATGCCATTGAAGATGCAGAGAACCAATTGTGGGCCTCTTGCCAGCAGCGGATTGATATGTACCGCAGCGATCCAATCCCTCGATGGGACGACGAGTTTATGCTATGGAGAATGAGGGCGGATTTTTACTACGCTACGGCCGCTGCTCGATTAAAACACAGGAATGCTATCGAGCTTTTGCAACAGTTTAAGATTGATTACCCCAACAATACCTTTTCAGCTAATGTCTCGCACCTTCTGGGTATGGTGTATATGGACAACAACAATAAGAACAACGCCATTATTCATTTCAACGAAGTCGATCCAAATGAGTTAAGCGAAACAGAACAGGATGAATTCTACTTTTTATCTGGGTATGCCCACTTTCAACGTGACAACTTTATTGCAGCTCGAACCAGTTTAGAAAAAACCGCTAACTACTCCAACCCTTACCAAGTCCCGTCCGTCTATTACATGGGAGTCATCGAACTTAAAGATGGAAATATGGCAGCTGCGAAGGAATACTTTCTAATGATTGCCAATGAGCCTGAGTTTCGAGAAGACGCTGCGCTTTATCTCACACAAATTGACTTAATGGAAGGCCGATGCACTCAGGTAATGCGGCATCTTGAGCCTATGGTTAGTTCAGCACCTCGGAGCAAACAAGCTGCCATTAAAGGAACACTTGGTCAGGCCTATTTCTGCGCCGAAGATTGTGAGAAGGCAACTCCGCTATTGGAAGAATACATCAAATCGCTCAGAAATCCAGAATACGCACTGTATTATCAAGTTGGATATTGTAGTTATAAAAGCGGACAATATGAAAAGGCCATTTCCTATTTAAAAGAGCTTACGTCCGCAAACTCAGACTCGATGAGACAACATGCGATGTATCTCATCGCCAATAGTTATCTCGACATGGATAATAAGGAGGATGCTAAGGCATATTTTCAAAATGCAGCGGGAACCGGGCCTGATGAGCGGCTTAAGGAGTTAGCTACTGTGCAATATATTAGGCTGTCAGATGATTTAGGCGACCACAGTCAATCCATTGCATTGATTGAAGCATTCTTAGAACTCTATCCAACCTCGGCATACAGGGATGAACTCCTCGAGTTATTACTCAACGCGACCTTACATTCTAAAGATTATGCCAAAGGCATTCAAGTCATTGAAGATCTAAACCTCAGCACGCCAGCCTTTAAAGAGATCTATCAGCGCCTTACCCTCTACTCTGCCGTTGAGGCATTAAATAGTAATCGTTATGAAGAAGCTATTGACTACGCGCTCAAGTCGCAATCGAGCAACATGGACAACACCCTCTATCAGATTGCGCACCTAATCATGGGGGATGCAAAGCATTTGCAAGGGAAGTACCCTGAAGCACGCAATCATTACAATCAATTTTCTATGTCAAATGTTGACAATTCGGAATTTCCTTGGGCTGTCAACGCCTATGCTTCCTACGGAGTGGCCTACACCTACTTCAAAGAAAAAGATTACAAAAGTGCAGCGAGCAAACTCAAGGTGGCCTATGACCAACTGAATCAAGCTCAGTTCCCAAAGGCTCAAGCATTTTACCAGGATGCCATATTGCGAAGAGCGGATTGTTTGTTTATGGAACACGAATACAACACATCCCAAGAACTCTATCTAGACGTCTATCAAAATAATTATCCCAAAGACGATTATGCCTTGTATCAAGCCGGCTTAATTGATGGATTTAATAATAATCTTTCATCAAAAATTGTACGGATGGATCAATTGTCAGTTGACTTCCCTCAATCCACATATCGCGATGACGCCGACTTTGAAAGCGCGGACTCTTATTTTGCACTAAGTGATTTGGACAATGCAAAAAGAGGATTTCTAGATTTTGTAAATGATCATGGATCAAGTCCGTATAGGCCCGTTGTATACAACAAACTAGGCCTGATTTATGAAACGCAAAATCAATACAATGAGGCAGCAAAATGGTATAAAAAAACCATCACAGAATTTTCAGGAACACCTTCAGCAAACAGCGCAGTAAAGGCCCTCGAAAGAGTATATCTAGCCATGGGACAACCTCAAGCCTTTTTGGATTTTATTAACTCACAATCTGGGATTACCCTCAATGAAAGCAAAAAAGATAGTCTTCTGTTTACCAATGCCATGAATTTCTACAATGCGAATGACTACCGCAAGGCTGCAGAAGCTTTTGAAGACTACCTAAGCGAGTTCAGTCGTGGATTTCATCACTTGGAAGTAAATCTTTATGCCGCTGAATGCTATTTTGAACTCGGCAAATCAGAGAACAACGCTAGTTATTTCAGCAAGGCCCTGCCCTTTTACCAAACCGTGATATCTGAAGGGTCAGGATCTCAACTTGAGACAGCTTTAGTGCGTGCAGGGTTTATAACCTTTAACCATCAACAAAATTACTCCTTAGCCCAACAGTATTACAGGAGGTTATCAGAGATTGGCGGAGTGCAAAGCAATGTTGAATTGGCTTTGGAGGGCTACTTGCGATCTAGTATAGAACTCCAAGATCAAGATGGAATGATCGATGCATCCGAAAAGATTCAGCAGACCAATGGCATGGCAAAAGATATTCAAGATTTAGCCTTGTTCTCCAGCGCCAAAGCCTATTACCATAAAGGTAATATACAAACAGCCCAATCAATGTTTCAGCAGTGCATCCAACGCCTCGATATGAGTTCGAAAAAAGCTGAATCCGCTTGGCATCTTGCTAAGATTACTTATGACAATGGACAGTTTGAAGAATCCAAAGAGGCCTGCAAAAACATCATTAGCACCTATGGTTCCTACAGCTATTGGGTTGTAAAAGCTTACATCCTTATAGGTGACTGCTGGATAGGTCTCAAAAACTACAATGAGGCTATCCTCACCTTAGAGTCAATTGTAAACAATTATCAAGGAGACCAAGCATTGATCGATGAGGCAAATCAAAAGCTTGAGCAAGCCAGAATGCTAGAGCGTCAAGCAGACACAGAAGATGCTGAATAGAGAATTTCAAGATTAATCCTATGCAATACAATAAAAACTACTTCACCCCACTGCTGCTCATTCTACTCTGTAGCAGTGCTATTGCTCAAAACAATGGGCTTAACGATGCAGATTTTAATCTAGTAAGAGATTATGAGGGCACTATAGAGGATGCGGACAAGCTAAAACTTCAGTTAGATGTTAGTCCACCTGAAGCCGATGACATAACGCATGACTATACCATGCCTCAGGTAAAGTTTAATGTTGACCTTCCTCCACCCGAAACACGCCCAACGCGTGTTGATCTAGAGGCTTTATTTCAAACCCAAGACAACTTCCTTCGCTTTGGTTTTGGCTCCCAGCTATCAGCTCTCGGAGAGCTTGGATTTTATGAGGATCTTGGGAAAAAGAAAAGAAGTCAGCTTGGTATAATGGGAAGTCATTTCTCGTCCAATTGGGGAAGACTACCGAACATGACCTTTATGGATTCCCGAGTAAACTCCTTTCTCAATTACCACTCACGGTACATCTCCATGCATATCGAAGGAAATTTCGAACACGATATTGACCACAACTATGTCTATGACACTACACAAGGTGAGTATATGGATGAAGATGTGAGGCAGCGGGCTACAAGATATGGTGGAAGTGTACAAGTGATTAATCATGAGGCAAATAACCTAGATATCACATTCAACAATACGTTCGGGTACAATCGTTATCAAGATAACTGGTCAAACAACGAAAACATCATAAATTTTGATAGCCGAATTGGGAAAGAGATTGACAAATTTCAACACTTTGAAATCATAACAGGCTTTAACTATATCACCCGCAATGCTAATCAGCCCTATGGAGATCTCAAACGATCAGTTTTTAAACTAGGAGGACACTACCATTACAGAACCAATGATTGGTTACTTGACGCAACACTTGGCTTTGGTATTGGCGATGTTTCTCCTAGAAAGAATAAGAATCAAAGCAAGTTTGACTTTTTCCCAAAACTTGAGGCGCGAAGAGAAATCATAAACAATAAGCTCCAATTCTTTGCGCGATACGATCGGGATATTGATTTGATAAGTTTAGATCGACTTCAACGAGACAATCCGTGGATGATACTTGATAGTGTAGACGTCCAACATGCTGGATATGATCATTTAACTAGCGGTTTCCAAGGAGGAGTCAAACGATTTGACTATGATATCCACTTTGGAATGAGAGCAACTCGAAATCAAGCGTTGTATAGAAACTTTTACGATGTAAACCGACAAAATCTAAGCGAGTTTCAGGTTGTCTATGATTCATTAATGATTACCTACAATGCACATGTTGATTTGGGCGTCAAAATAAAGGAGAATGTACACCTCTACTTTGGAGCTGATTATTTCGCATACAAAGTGAGCAATAATGAAGCAGCCTTTAATCTACCCAAACTCAAGACCTTTACGGGGGTTAAGATGTCTGTGCTTGATGGTAAGTTACTGATGCGCGGTGAGCTAAACATCTTTGCAGGAGCGCAGGGATTAGACGAAACAGGTAATCTTCAAACTATTCCTGTTCCCGTTGACATCAACCTCAAAAGCGAGTATCGGTTCAATAAGAATTTTATAATATTTGCCTACCTTAACAATGCGTTTGGATTTGTAGAAAACTATCAATACCAGCAATTCTACAACTACCCAAGCTACGGTGTAAATGGTTTAGTAGGTGCAACCTTTCAATTCTAACATAAATAACGATCTCGAGGAAGTCTTACAAGAAGTCCTAATAAG
>JAYYPZ010000062.1:0-3378 GCA_036128775.1 Bacteroidota bacterium | reverse complement strand
CGAGTATAAAAATCATCCCTTTCATAATGCACGATTATTCTTTTAAGATATGAAATCTAGGTCAACAATAGCTTGTTTAATCTTGACCTTATTGGCATCTTCCTATGTATACGGGCAATTTGCTGAAAAAGTTAACCCACTGCTGGGAAACGTCCATGTAGCAGGCGGCGATGGCGTTGCCTGTGGCTACACCTATTCAGGGGCAACTTTTCCTTTCGGGATGGTACAAGCTACGCCGACTTTCTTTCAACCTGAAGCAGGTTTTGTAACAAGTCAGTTATCTGGAGCAGGATGTGGTCACATGGGGCATTTTCCACTCCTCGCTTCCTCCCAAATCAAGGCAGAACATCTTACTCCTTATAGACCTGGTCTAAACGGTATTCCAGAATATGTCGAGGGCGAAGCAGGATATGCTCAATATGTCCTTTCTGATGGCACAACGATTCGCGTTACCGCAACAGAACGCGTGGCCTACATAGAAACAAGTTTTGTTGACTCTGCGGGGGTGATATATATAGGATCAGGATTTAATAGCAGCAAGGTGGATGATTCATGGATCAAGGTATTGGATAATAAGCGAGTTTCTGCCTATGCTCAAGGTGGAGAATTTTGCGGAAGTCCTACGTCTTATCCCATCTATATTGCTATGGAGTTTGATGTGCCAGCTTCCAATTACACCTTTTGGAAGGATGATAAATGTGTGCCACAACGGCGAGCCAAGGGAAAGAATGCAAGCCTTTCCCTAGCATTCCAAGAAAAAAGTGTTCTAGTACGCATGGCAATTTCCTATGTGTCTGAAGCACAAGCCTGGAAAAATCTATCCTCTTCGTCCGCGGGTGATTTTCATGCGGCACGTGCTCAAAACAATCAGGCCTGGGATGCTGCTTTGAGAAGTATAGAAGTCTTTGGAGGTAGTAATGAAGACCATGAGGAGTTCTATAGCCATTTATACCATGCGCTGATACATCCCAATTTAGTTAGTGATATTGATGGCCAGTACTTAGGTGGGGATGGAAAGGTTTATCAAGATGTCAATCGACCGCATTATTCATCCTTTAGTGTATGGGATACCTACCGAACACAAGGTCCTCTGCTTGCGCTTCTCTTTCCTGACAAGGCTTCGGACATGATGCAAAGTCTCGTGGACTTTGCTGATCAAGCAGGCGGCTTGGGGCGGTGGATATTGGCCAATATTGAAACAGGCATTATGCAAGGGGATCCTACGAGTATACTCATAGCTTCGTCGTATGCCTTTGGCGCGGATGACTTTGATGTCTCACGAGCTTTCTATCACATGAAAAATGCAGCGTTTACTCCAAGGATTCGTTCCCAAAACATAGAGATCCGGCCATTTCTTGAGGAGTACATGCGCGATGGCCACACCTTTGCCTCAATGGCTTTAGAATACTATTCAGCAGACCATGCCATTGCTCAGTTTGCGCGAGATGCTTTTCCCACTCACGAATCCTTTGATCATGATGCAGCGAGCCAGTTGCATGTCCGTGCAAAAAATTGGAAGCACTTATATAACGATGAGACGACCTGGTTGAACAGCCGCTATCCCAATGGCCAATGGAAGGCACAAGATCATGATTGGCGTGAGGGAACCTATTCCAATTATTTTTGGATGGTGCCCCATGACTTAGTATCACTGATTGATACAATGGGAGGTAAGGATGCAGCCCATGCTCGGCTTGACTCCCTTTTTACCATTCTTAATGCGACCTATCATGAGGTGGGATTTGCAGCAGGCAATGAGCCCGATTTTCAAGTGCCATGGATTTACAATCTCGTGGATTGTCCAACTTGCGTAGATGAGGTAATTGATCGAATTATGGAGGAGGAATATCATCTGCGTCCTGATGGATTACCTGGCAACGATGATTTAGGGGCTATGGGTGCTTGGTATGTTTGGGCTTCCCTCGGGATGTATCCAATGGTTCCAGGAGAAGACGTACTGTTCTTGTCGACGCCCAGATTCGATTCTATAACTGTCAATACGGAAAGAGGATTGAATATGACCCGATATGCGAGTCAACCTACTTTGGATACGGATTCCTACATCTCAAGTCTCTCTAAATGGAAGCAAATGTCTACAACATCAACAAGAGAAAAGCTTTTCTCTACTCGAATCGCCTTTATGGGTAACTCCATTACCGAACACTGGGCTAACGATAGTGCGACGAACTTGTTTCATGAAGGCCGGTGGATTAATGCAGGGATAAGTGGCCATACTACCACCGATATGGTAGCACGACTTGATCGCGATGTCTTGCATTACAATCCCGAGGTCATGGTTATCTGCGCAGGAACCAATGATGTGGCGGGTAATGACGGCTACATCAGTGATGAGGATATCTTGCAAAATATTTTTTCGATGGTGGAGCGTGCTCAAGAGCAAGGAATTGAAGTAGCTATAGCCTCAATTCCTCCAACGTCTGAGTTTGTTTGGGCTCCGAATACAGAACCTAAAGTCCGTATCCCTGCGTTGAATAAAGTGCTTAAGGCTTATGCCGAACAACATGATTTAGTGTATATCAATTATTTTGAGGCTATGGCTGACTCAGATTACGGTATGAAGCAGGAATACACCTATGATGGGTGTCACCCTAATGCCGAGGGGTATCGTGTGATGGAGGAGGTTCTTATGGAAGCATTAGGTCAGTTACAATTTATTCAATAATGATGATAAGACGTCAGATTCAACTCATTATGATTAGGCTTCGGTTTGGAGGTGTTTTAGCAATGCTTCTTGTTTTCCAAGGTTTGTATGCCCAGGTTGCACGCGATACCATTACGATTTGGAGTGAGGCAAATCAAGTCGATATATCATCCATTGTCATTCATCCTGATCAATCGAGTACTGAGCCCCATTCCGTGGTGTATTTATTGCATGGTGCGGGCGGATCCTATACCTATTGGTCTGATGAGATGGATAACCTTGATGCCTTAAGCTCGACCAATGGAGTAATCGTGGTGCTTGTTGATGCCCGGGGTAACTCTTGGTATTTTGATAGTCCTGTAAACTCCTCGCTTCGCATGGAAACCTATGTTACTCAGGAGCTGCTTCCCTATATCGATAGTGCATACCATACATATAATATGCCACAGGGTCGAGCGATTATGGGGCTAAGCATGGGTGGGCATGGCGCCTTATTTCTTGCCCTGCGTCATCAAGAACTTTTCGGTTGGGCTGGAAGTATGGCAGGCGGTGTGGATTTCTCTACGTTTAACAATCACTGGGATATACCTTCTTTATTAGGTCCTTTTAAAAAGAATAAAAAACGTTGGAAAGAGTATACTGTGAATCATCATGCGGCTACATTAGAATCAATTGAAGTTCAACTGATGATTGACTGCGGCGAAGATGACTTTTTC
>JAYYPZ010000061.1:0-17821 GCA_036128775.1 Bacteroidota bacterium | reverse complement strand
AACCAACTGACCTTTAGAGCGTGGACTTTGTTCATGAATCCAACGAGCGACTAACTCCTTCCCCGTTCCATTTTCTCCTGTAATCAAAACCCGCGCCTCAGTAGGAGCAACCTTCGCTATGGTCTGTTTGATAGACTCAATAGCTGAACTCTCCCCTACGATTTCTCTTGTCTTGGATACTTTGCGCTTGAGCACCTTGGTCTCGGTAATCAAGGTAGATTTATCCAGCGCATTGCGCACGGTGATCAGAAGGCGATTTAAATCCGGTGGCTTAGATAAGTAATCATAGGCTCCCGATCGAACCGTTTCGACTGCCGTATCAATTTGGCCGTGACCTGAAATCATAATGAACTGCGCTTCGACTTCAGCCGCTTTGGCAAGTTGAAGAACTTCCATGCCATCTCTCTTGGGCATCTTGATATCTAAAAGGACGACATCATAGACATCTTCTAATATCATATTCAGAGCTACCTCACCATCTGAAGCTTCATCAACTTCGTAGTGCTCATACTCTAAAATTTCTCGAAGGGATTGCCTAATGTTTTTTTCGTCATCAACGATTAGTATTCGTGCCATAGAGTGTCTAATTTAATAGAATTTAGAAAAGATAAGCGATTTATTCATCGAAAAGCAAAAAAAGAAGAGACCCAAGTTCCACGAGGTGGAAAACTTGAGT
This sequence comes from Bacteroidota bacterium, assembly GCA_036128775.1. GTDB lineage: Bacteria > Bacteroidota > Bacteroidia > Chitinophagales > UBA8649 > UBA8649. Next base: position 17,145 of record JAYYPZ010000061.1, on the reverse strand, counting down.
CTCTATTATATGTAGCGGAATCGTAAGCCGGGTTCTGTTCATTTAACATTGACTGCTAAACTTCCACCATTTATCTAGACCTCAAGTCACCTTGAGGTTCAATCGACCAACCCCCCGAAGCTATTGACCGAAATCAATAAAAGGACGGGACACCCTATCCTCGGTATACATGGTCTTTCAGCGCATGGGGTTTACTCAGCTACCTGATTTACATCAAATACTGGTGGGCTCTTACCCCACCTTTTCACCCTTACCATATACTATGGCGGTTATTCTCTGTAGCACTTTCCCTTCCTCTCGGAAGCCACCCGTTAGGTGGCACGCCTCCCTGTGCAGCCCGGACTTTCCTCATGATAATATCATGCAGTGGATCCTTCCGCATGGTAAAGATAATAGAATTAGACAGGCCAAGTCTCCCAACAACAATAGATAAAGCCTGCAACAAAGGGATACTTCATCCAGAACCGTGGGAGCAGTCCAAAAATGAAAAGAACTGAGAGCGTCAGAAATAGGGGGAAGTAAAGCGTTCCCCACACACTCATTACTGCACCCAATAGTGCTACGAAATATAGAATACGTTGCAGCCAAAACCCTTGGGCTTTGAGGTAGCAAAGGAAGCCAACAGCAAGCAGCACTAGGCCTCCAAACAAGTGCCAGAATGACCCTATACTAATGGCATTTGTATACCAACTGTAGCCAAGCCCCATACCTACAAGGATTAAAAAGAGACCTAGAGCACGTGCACTATGGTTAGCCATGCTTGATCGATCGATAAGGCCAAGCATTACAAGTAAAAAGCTAGCCAATGCAATGACTTGATATCCAATACAATCTGATAGTGCAAAAAGCATGAGTATCATTATTATCCCTACAACAAGAAAATCCATTGACCTATTAAACTTATACGTCAAGACCAGTAACAGAAAAAAGAGGGAAAACATTTCAGGAGCAAGATCTACTCCAGATTCTACGATGGCATGCGTCCAAGGAAGAACAGCAAAAAATACAGCACCAAAAAAAGCACCCCCTATTTGGCGTATAGTTAATCGATTTAAAGACTCTAAAAGAAGGTAGACTTGCAATACAATCAACGTAACTGTCAAAACCGATTTCATCTCAAGTTCGACTAGCTTGAAGGTGTACAGTGAAAAGGTGACCAATCCAACCAACAAAAGATTAGCCAACTGAGTAATCGTACTTTCACGACTAGACCACAATGAGAAATGTACCGAGTTAGACATCGTCGATGGAAGATAGCACAGTTCGCTGAAAGATGGTGGTGGAAGAGCTATTTATCAAAAAAAGATCCCGCTGAATATCGTGAGTGGAAGGAAGGCTATTGGCTCAGTGTATTGCAAAAAATAGGATACAAAAAGGAAGATTTTTATGGTCGAATCGCTGATATTGGATGCGGACCAAACGGCATATTCCAACTCTTTGAAAAATCCCATCAAATTTCCTTAATTGATCCTTTATTAGACGTTTATATCCTTTTAGATACGTTTAATACTCCAAGCAAATCAGAGCTTTTTTCAATGCAAATCGAAGATTTTGAAGGGAGAATTGACCATAATTTTATCTTTTGTTTCAATGCCATAAATCATATGCGCGATATGTCAAGCGCATTGCAAAAAATGGTGGATATTTTGTCTGAAAATGGCACACTAATCCTCTCGTGTGATGTGCACAATTGGAGTCTGTTTCATAAAATTTTCCGGTTCATTCCAGGAGATATTTTACATCCGCACCAAATCACAAAAAAAGAAATGGATAGCCTCCTTACCCGTCATGGATTAGCCATAAAGCAGTGCCAATTACTGAATAAAAAGGCGATATTCTCCGAATACGTGTGGGTTTGCACGAAATCTCCCGCTTAATAAGCGGTATATTCTCTAAAAATCCTACCACCAATAACTTAGACGTAAAACAAGGGCACGATTTTTAGCGCGAAAATCATCGAAATAATTATCCGTGTAGACAAAAAACAGATCACTCATTGGTGCGTAACGCCACTGAAATCGTGTATTTACGTTAAAATTGTCCAGTTGAGTGTTATACTGAACAAAGGTGTTGCACTGAATCTTTTGGCTAAAGCTCACGGCGATATTACTACCAATTAGCATCGGTGAATCATCTTCACGTTCGTCAAAGCGAATCTCATCTCGTCTAAAGTTGAGATCGACCACAAGCCACGGCCGCCATCCCCTATACGATAGATTCGCGCGATAGCTCAAACGGTTTCCATCATAAAACTGACCTCCTTGAACGAGTCCTGAGAAGACAAAATTCTTTCTTCGATTGGTCTGCCATTCGACGCTCGCATCTCGATATCTGTAGTTATCCGCCAAAATCGGATCTCCATTCCCAAACAAATCAAAATCCTGCGTTAGCTGGGTTTGCAACTCACGAACTTTAAATTCTAATGAGGCCGTATTCATAAAGGTCACTTCATAACCAAGCCACGCATTGAGGTCGGTCGATAAGAATCGTTCAAAGCCTTCAAGCGTAGGATCGCTATTCCAATATTGGCTGTAATAAATCTTCGGTGTATGGTTAAAGACGATCGGATTTTTCTTCTTCGGAAAAAAGTTTCTCACCACAAAATGCTCAAAGCGAAAGTATCCCGTACGGGGAACGAATCCGACCTCCGCTGAATAGTTTGAGCCAACATATTCATGATTATAGGCAAATTGCCACTTCCCATCATCATAGTTTAACCAAACTGCCTGAGCTCCCCCATCGATTTCAAAACCATCCTCAAAACTCTGGTGATAGAAAATTTTACCGCGCCAATAGTTGTTTTTCGAATACAAGTTAAAATCTAAACCGGCTACCGTATTACGCTGACCAACAATAGCCCTTGCCCCATCAAAGGCTTGTTTATTGACTAGAATGGCTCCAATGCTTGAACGATTCCATACCTGTTGTTGAAAGGCAGCTACCGTATAGTTTTCACTTTCTAAGTTGCGTTCGTCAGCTGTACCCTCTGTTTGCATGGTCATTAATCCAATGCGCGTCTTATCGGAAACATTACCACTCAAACGCAATCCTCCGAGAATATTGACCGGACTGCCACTGGATAAACCAATGTTTCGAGAGAAAAATGGACGAATTCTTCGAAATCCAAAGTCGGAAAATAAGTCGCTATTCTCTGTGAAAAAAGGTCTGAGCTCCGGGAAAAACACACTAAACCGGTCTAGATTTATCACTTGCTGATCCACACGTACATTAGAAAAATCGGGATTGATTGTAACGTCAAGGTTTAAACTCTGACTCACCCCAATTTTAGCATCTAATCCCACCTTAGAAAGGTTTGTGATCTCGGTATTTGAAGGGTCGCCGTAGTCTAGCTTTAACCCAGCGCTAGCATAGGGTATCAGGTTTACATTGGCTTTGGTCTTGGGTGCCGGATCTTTCCATAGCAACTTTCCGTAGTTAATCACAGAAGCCACATTGAAGTTTACAGGAACCTTGGACCAAGTGCTTTGCTCATTGATTTGAAGGTCGTTTCGAGCAAAATTTATAGACCATAGCGTATCTCTTGGGTCGTATCGTATGTTTTTGAAGGGTATGGCCATTTCAGCTGTCCACCCTAAAGAATCGCGCAGCACTGCAGAATTCCATTTACTATCCCATGCTGTGGTCACGCCAAAAAGTCCTCCGTTGGCTACAATGCCTTCCCGTTGCGAGCCATAGGGACTGACTGCAAAGCTGAGCGCATTCGTCCCATCATTTCTCGGACTTAGAAATACGGCAAAAGCATCGGTTCTGGGAAAGGAAAAGTCACGAATCAAGGTATTAACTTGATAATCATCAGACGGCGTAAAGCAGCGTACTGCGACGTATAGGTTGCGTTGATCAAAGGCCATTTTGACTTCCGTGGAGCGCTGAGCTGGAAGAGAATCGGTAGGAAAGGTTTGAATAAACGAAGTACTGATTTCCTTATCCTGCCAAGCAATGTCATTAATAAAACCATCGATTTTGATGGAGTTATCTTCCACTTGATAGAGATTGTAACTGCCTTGGGCAAAACCTGAAGTCAGCAAACATGTCAAAAAAACAGTACTTAATAAATGCTTCATCATATGATAACTGCGAGTTTCTTATTGCTTAGTACCTTAACAGTCTAAATCAAAAAAGTACTCGAATGTACAAGATACGCTTTGGAACGGATGGATGGCGAGCCATCATCGCACAAGATTTTACAGTTGACAATGTTAAACGCGTAGCCTATGCTACAGCGCAGTGGGTCAAAAATGAAGCAGGCAAACATGCAGATCTCAAACCAGCTATTGTTTTAGGCCATGATTGTCGATTCGGAGGTGAAATGTTTTCGCTTGCCGTTATGCAAGTCATGGCGCAAGAAGGAGTTCACGTCATGTATCACAAAGGCATTGCCACCACACCTATGGTTTCCCTTGGGACTCATGACTTCAAATGCTTTGCTGGTGTCGTGGTTACGGCAAGTCACAATCCCCCAGCGTACAGCGGATACAAGCTAAAGTCCTTTTATGGTGGCCCAACAAAGCCAGACGATGTGGCCTTAGTTGAATCCCATATCCCTGACCATACCGTTGACGTACCGAACGTAAGTCTTGAGGAGTTATGTGCATCAGGGCATGTGAGTCTTGTAGACTTAGAAAAGCACTACCTAGAAAAAGTAGAGGGATACTTTGATTTGGATGCCATTCGTAAAAGTAAACTGCGTGTAGCCTATGATGCGATGTTTGGTGCAGGATTTCCCGTCTTTAAGAAAATCCTTCCTGAAGCGACCATGCTCCATGCTGAACTCAATCCAGGATTTAATGGCCAAGCACCTGAACCCATTGCTAAAAATCTCCAAGAATTTGGAGAAATGCTTAAAAAGGACCATCACGATATAGGATTTGCTACCGATGGTGATGCCGACCGAATTGGACTGGTAAAAGGCAATGGGGAAATTCTCGATGCCCACCATGCAATCCTCATTTTACTTCATATTCTAAAAGAGTATAAAAAGTATGATGGAACGGTAATCGCAGCATTCTCAGCTACCCCTAAGGTCAAAACACTCTGTGAGCATCACAAGCTAAACCTCGAGGTAACTAAGATTGGGTTTAAGCATATATCAGGACGAATGATCGAAGTAGATTCAATTATCGGTTGTGAGGAATCAGGAGGAATTGCTGTAAAAGGACATATACCAGAACGAGATGGAATTTGGGATGCCTTGCTGGTCATTGAGCACCTCGCACAGACAGGTAAGTCACTAGAAGACCTTATTCAAGAGATATATGCGATCACAGGCTCTCTTGCCTACAATCGCAATGACATGCACCTCACCAATGAAGTCAAATTGGCCACTATGGATCGCTGTGCAAGTGGAGAATTCAATGAGAAATTTGGAAAGTATACCATTGACTATATCGAAAACATCGATGGATTTAAGTTTCATTTCAAAGAAGGTGGCTATGTTATGATTCGTCCTTCGGGCACAGAACCTGTCCTTCGTGTCTATGCAGAATCAGCAACTATGGACTTAGTGGATGAGATATTAAGTGAAGCAAGTCGCGTGATCCAAGGCAGTTAAGTATGAATCATGGATTCGGTCTTTTTTGCATCCTAACCATGCTCATCATATCTCCAGCATGGTCGCAAAAAAACACTTCCTACTTGCAAGACACCTCTATTTCAGCAGAAGAGGCCCTAATGTTTTTCGAAGCAAGCCCCTATCGAAATAAGGCACGGATTCGTGGACTATCCATTGGTATCCCAACAGCTTATGGAGCAACCATGTCTGCATTAAGTGTTGCGTGGTATGATCAAAACGAACGGAATCGTTTTCATTTTTTTGACGATGCCAAGGAGTGGCAACAAGTCGACAAACTCGGACATAGTCACACGGCCTACTTTGAAACCTATTGGTTGATGCAATCCCTGCGATGGGCGGGTGTTGACAAGAAAAAAAGCCGATGGATCGGAGCAGCTCTTGGCTTTACCATCCAATCATCCATTGAAATCTTTGATGGATTTAGCGAAAAATGGGGGGCCTCAGGATGGGATGTGTTGGCGAATTTCGCAGGTACAGGATTGTGCGTAAGTCAGGATGCGCTATGGGGCGAACAGCGCATACGCAGTAAATTTTCCTTTCATGAAGTCAATCATGCAGATGCCATGCTCGACCAAAGAGCCGATGCACTCTATGGCACCTTTCCTTTAGAGCGTTTGCTTAAGGATTATAATGGCATTGTTACTTGGGTCAGTATTAATCCTGCAAGCTTCATGAAAGATCGTGAGCGACAAAGACCACTAACATGGCTTAATATCGCAATTGGCTATGGAGGAAGTGGTATGTATGGGGGCTTTGACAATACGTGGACTGATGAGAATGGCGATTTCATCGAACGAAATGATGTCGAACGCTATCGACGCTTTTTTATCTCGCCCGATATTGATTTTGAACGAATACCTGTTCGAAAAAAAGGCTGGAAGACGCTTGTGGGTGTGCTAAATGTATTTAAATGCCCTGCTCCTGCCCTCGAGGTAAACACCAAGGGAGAATGGATCTTTCATCCGATGTTTATGCTCAATTGGGACTACCCCATAGTGCTGAATGCTCGTTAGGGGAGACCGTTTAACAAGTTCTTCAGCGGCACACTTTTTGAGGGTGTTATTTTGCCCGTAGGGCGGGGGTGGATCGTGGGCCTTTTACAAACTCCTACATCCTTTAATCCGAAACCGCATAACGCTCCGTAATCACCAAAGTGAATAAGCTCGCAAGCAGCAAGGAAAAGCCTGCCAAGGTCATTGTGTGGATCAAATCTTCACCCAAAAAGGTCTCGGCCGTCAACGTGATCCCACCCAGTGCAGCGACAATTTGAGGAATAACAATAAAGATGTTGAAGATGCCCATAGCTAGTCCCATCTGACTTGCCTTAATCGAAGACGACAACATCGCATAAGGCATCGACAAAATACTGCCCCAAGCCACGCCAATGCAGGCATAGCTTAGATGAAGCATCTCAGGACTTGTTACAAACTTCATAGAGAAAAAGCCCGCGGCACCAATAGCTAACGATAGCGCATGAACCCAACGACGGTTTACCTTTCGTTTAGAAGAGAAAAACGTTAGTATGAGCGCAAAGGCCATCGAAGACAAGCCATAGGTCCCCATGTAGGCTCCTGCTTGGGTTGTTGCCTTTTCATTGGCAACCTTTAAGGAATTGTAGGTCGAAGCCTCAGCTTCCACCTGCATATTGTAAACCTTTTCATCGGGCGAAGGTGCCTCAAAAACATGATCGACCAAGGCCAGTGTGGCAAAGTTCCACATGGTAAAGAAGGCAAACCATGAAAAGAACTGGACGACAGCTAGTTTTGCCATTACCGGGTTGAATTGAAAACCCTCGCTGGCTTCGACCTCACTTTCCTCACTGTATTCAGCCATTTCTTCTGGACTATATTCTTTGGTCGTGAATACCGTGATTAATATGGAGGCTAAAAAGACAAAAGCTCCTACTGCAAATGCAATTTTCACATTCAAAGGAACACCTGTACTCGCTTCATCAGGAAGCTGAAGAACCGTATCAACAAACCAAGGTAAATTGCTTGCAATCCACGTTCCGACTCCAATGACGAGCGTTTGTACCACAAAACCATAGGTTCGCTGCTCATTAGATAGCTTATCAGCCACTAAGGCGCGGAAGGGCTCCATACTAATATTGATTGAGGCATCTAATAACCAAAGGCATCCAGCAGCAACCCATAGCGTGGGAGAATGAGGCACAAAAAAGAGAACAATAGACGCCAACACCGCTCCGATTAAAAAGAATGGCCTCCTTCTGCCGAGCCTGGGATGCCATGTACGATCGCTGAAGTACCCGATTATAGGCTGCACAATAAGACCGGTTAAAGGGGCAGCAATCCATAGCAGAGGAATCTCATCTTTAGATGCGCCGAGTGAGACAAAAATAGAGCTCATAAATCCTCCTTGCAAGGCAAAGCCAAACTGGATTCCGAGGAAGCCAAAGCTCATGTTCCAAATTTGCCAGAACGACAATTGTGGTTTGGTTTTCATTTGTTTAGATTTGGTATAATTAAGATACCGAATCTTATCGTTATGAAGCCTTATACTCTGACAAGAAATCTGTGGATTACTGCAGGAATCGTATGCTCTACCTTCCTTTCTTGTGATTTTTTCACCTCTGCAGAAAAAACTAGCCAAAAACAGCAGCAATATCACGCCTATCATCGAAATCCTATACTCACTCTTGATTTAGGATCGACCTCTTTCTCGCCGATAGATTTTGGCTTTAACGCTCCCTTTACCGATGTTGATTGTCCTGATGAAATAGAATGTTCTCTGGAGGAAAAAGGAGAGCGTCTTGTAGTGAAAACGTCAGAGAAATTGGATCTACTGTATACCATTCAAGCAAGTAGTGAAGAGTATTCCAATTCGCGCATAGTAAGAGGACCTCGCAAGCAAATAGCGACCCTTACTTTTCCCGAATCAGAAGGCTATACTAACCTCAGGCTTACAGGCGACGTAAACAATTGGATTCCTCAACACATGGAGTTAAGGGACGGAATATGGTATTATACCGACACCTTAAACCCTGGTCGCTATTCCTATCAACTAGTTACCGACATTGACAATGGCTATTCTGTATCGACTGACACCTGGTTTGTCGATCCATATAATCAGGATTCAACGGGTAATGGCATGGGAGGATTTAACTCAGTGTGGACGGTTGAATCAACCTCCGAGGCAGCCTTCCCCTTATCATGGAGGGGATACGATTACCAAGTCAATGTAATCGTAGACAAACCACTCACCCGATGTATAGCCCTTTGGAACGGAGAAATCCTACTCGATCAAGAACTTAACGCTGACCACACCTTATCTATTCCTGAGGCTGCTAAATCCATTGAGCGGTCGTATATCACCCTGATTGCACAACAAGGCAGTAGCCTTAGTCAAGACGTGGTGATTCCGTTGCATTACGGACAGGTTATTCTCCATCCCGAGAATAAGCTCACACGAGCTGATTATGAAAACTGGAGATTGTACTTCGTCCTAGTCGATCGATTTAAGAATGGAAACTCGGCAAACGATCACCCTGTAGAGGATGACCGAATTCATCCAAAAGCCAATTATTACGGAGGGGATTTAGAGGGTATCCAAGCTGCCCTTGCCAACGGATATTTTAATGAACTTGGAACCAATGGTCTTTGGATATCGCCCATTGCTCAAAATCCATGGGGTGCTTATCAAGAATGGATGGAACCGAAGCGCTTTTACTCAGGCTACCACGGCTATTGGCCTAAATCATCTAGCAAAGTGGATGAGCGATTTGGAAGCAATGAAATCTTCGAGGAGCTCATCGAGGATGCCCATATCAACAACCACAGCGTCATTCTTGACTTTGTAGCCAATCACGTGCATGAAGAACATCCATTAATTGTTAATCATCCCGATTGGAAAACACCGTTTTATCTCGAAGACAGTGTAGTCAACATTCGAATCTGGGATGCCCAGCGCCTAACGACTTGGTTTGATCCCTTTTTGCCTACACTGGACTTAGAGAATCCTGAGGTTCGAAAAAATCAAGTGGACTCTGCCGCCTTTTGGATGGAAAACTTTGATTTGGACGGCTTCCGACATGATGCTACAAAACATATACCCTATTCCTTTTGGGAGGATTTAACGCAAAAGATATATTCGCAGAGCCGAGCTAAGCATCAAGCTATGCCCTTCCAAATAGGGGAAACCTTTGGTACACGTGAGTTGATTGGAAGCTATGTGCGGCCTTCAAGGCTCGATGCACAATTTGACTTCAATTTATACTTCGATGCCGTCAACTGCTTTGCCTATGAAGACGGTTCGTTGATTAACCTTGCGAAATCACTCGATGAAAGCTTAACCTATTATGGCTTCCACCACCTAATGGGTAACATTTCAGGAAACCATGATTTAACACGCTTTATCTCGCTTGCCAGTGGAGATATTGACCGTAATGAGGATCCTAAACTCGCCGGATGGACTCGAGACATCCAAGTCACCGACACCATTGGATACGCCCGACTAAAGCTCTTACATGCATGGAACTATGCCATACCCGGCATCCCTATTTTATTTTATGGCGATGAGATTGGGATTCCTGGAGGCAATGACCCGGATAATCGTCGTATGATGTACTTCGAGGGATGGAATCGCCATGAAGAAGCAGTGCATGACGTTGTTCAAAAACTAAACACCTACCGAAGCAGTCATATGAGCTTGATTTTTGGAGACTGGAGAGTTATTGAAACAAGCAAAAACTACCTCGTAGCAGAACGACATTATAACGATGAGATAACACGGATTTATCTCAATAAATCAGCGACATCCCATATCTTTACCCTACCATGTAAAGAGGCTTGTGTAACCGACAGGCTGCATGATCAAACCAGAACAGACATAATCGACTTAGAACCTTATTCATTTCAATATCTAACCTATAGAATATGCGACTAATCAAAAACCCTCTCTCTCTATTAATCTATTCTTCATTAGCCTTTTTGGCATTGACTTCTTGTGAATCTGAGGCCGTAGGCCGAAGAGTCAATATCGATGAAGAAGAAGGAAGTCCTGTGTCAGTCAACCAACTGACACCCCCTGAATGGTCAAAGGATGCCATTATCTATGAAATCAATGTTCGCCAGTATTCTCCGGCTGGAGATTTTGCGGCGGTAACAAGTGACCTCGACCGTATTAAAAACCTTGGCGTTGACATTCTTTGGGTTATGCCAATTCACCCTATTGGCTTAGACCGACGAAAAGGAAGCTTAGGTAGCTATTACAGTGTACTAGATTATAAGGCGGTAAATCCTGAATTCGGAACAGACGCTGACTTTCAAACTTTTGTCGACGAAGCACACAATCGCGGCATGAAGGTCATCTTAGACTGGGTAGCCAATCATAGCGCATGGGATAACGTTTGGTATCCGCAACACGATGACTTCTATACAAAAGATAGTGTAACGGGTGAGCGCATTCCTCCAGTTGAAGATTGGGCTGACGTAGCTGATCTGAATTATGATAATACAGAAATGCGTGATTCGATGCTTGATGCCCTTCGCTATTGGGTGGAAGAATTCGACATTGATGGTTATCGATGTGATGTAGCAGGCATGGTGCCTATTGACTTTTGGCAAGATATGAGTAGCGAAGTACGTTCAATCAAACCTGATGCCTTTCTTCTCGCTGAAGCTGATGAAGTTATTATGCACGATAATGCCTTTCATATGACCTATGGTTGGGAAAACCACCATATCCTCAATGAAATTGCCAAGGGTCATATGACGGCTAATGACCTACTCGCTTATTTCACAAAAAACGATAATACCTATGGTAAATCGGCCTACCGCATGTACTTCACGTCAAATCATGATGAGAACACATGGAATGGAACGGTTTGGGAAAGAATGGGTGATGCGGCTCGCACCATGGCAGCCTTATCCTATGTAATGCCTTCTTCAATGCCACTTATCTATAATGGACAAGAAGACAGCTTAGCCCACCAATTAGCCTTTTTTGATAAAGATGAAATTGGGTGGAGCGGTCAAGAAATAATGGGAGACTTCTACCGTGAACTCAACGCATTGAAAAAAGACAATGAAGCACTTTGGAACGGAGATTTCGGGGGAGATTATACAGCACGTCTTGAGAAAGGGAGTGTCCTTGTCCTAGAGCGTTCGAAAGGCGACAATAGTATCCTTGCCGTATTTAACCTCTCTAACCTCCCCGTTCCTTTGGACGCCGGCTTGATAGATGTAAGCAATATGACGTTAGAAACAAGTCGATATGCCACTTCTGACATCACATCCTTAGCGGCATGGGATTATCTGATTTACTCAAACAATTAGCATAAAAAAAGCCTAGCAAATTGCTAGGCTTTTTTATTCGATATAACGTCTACTTCCTACTGTTTCTGAAGGACGGTAGTTGACCCGCCAGTCGCGGTGTAACATCGCAAGTAATATATTCCATCAGGGTAGTCGGATAAGTCGAGGCTTACACCATTGGCAATCGAGTGCACTTCAACCGAAATACGCTGGCCTGAACTATTAAAGACATCCGTTCGAAGGACTTCAACAGGAATTGCTGTATTGGCTTGAATGAGAAACGCGCCACTGCTAGGATTAGGGAAGACAGACCAAGAAGAGGCCTTGTAATCATCTGTACGAAGACCCGTTGTCGCATTTAAGTCTGCAGGTCCTAAACGCTCAATTTTTTGACTCGTATACAGTCTATACTCTCCTGGGCCTAATTCCACATCTTGATTGTAATCTATAACCTCTACGCTGTCGCCTGAGAAATACTCATACCACGTACCAAGACGGCTAAAATTAGGACGCCACAGCCTATCGCTCACATCGGTATTTGAAATCGCTGCCACATCAAAGTCACCATAAAGATTGACCGTCTTCACAGGCTGCCAGAGTGAATAGTCAAAATTTGTCGTGCGGAAAACACTGTAGGTTTTTTTCAAGTAATTGAGATTACGGAAGGTCTCGTAGACATCTACCCGGCGTTGATCTTGTAGATAATCCCAACGTACGGGCTTCTCAACTAGACGACAGCCCTCTTCAACCGTCCCGTCAAGGCAACGATTGATTGAGAATTCATAGCCCAACTCACCAAACTGCCAAATCATCTTAGGGCCAGGAAGTGGGATAAAGGCATTGGCTACCATTTCTACACGATCAAGCGCAGTTCCTAAATCACGGCAATCATAGCCACCGCCACTGTTACCATAGACAAGTGTCTTATACATTAACCGCTCCTCATCATGAGACTCCATATAGGTTACAAGTCGGGGTTGTGACCACGAACGCGAATTATACACTCCATTAGACATGTTGCTAGAGTAGCCCATAGCTGCCTCAGCGTACTGATCGTTAGAATTTCCCCACAGCATAAAGCCATTATCAGCTAGGACAATCTCCTCATCATTACTGCCGAGATGCTCTAGAATCATATAGTGATCGGGCGCATAACTCAAGACCTCATTTTTCATTCGGTTGAGTAAGTTGACCCTAGACTGATCATATTGACCCCATAATCCAATGTCGCCAAGTGAATTATTTTGAGTAAACCCTTTAGAGAGATCAAATCGAAATCCATCAATATGATATTCCTCAATCCAAAACTTAAGGATATCATCCATATAGCGCTGTGTTTCCAAGGATTCATGGTTAAAATCGAACCCTACACTCAATGGGTGACGATCGGTCACGTTGAAATATGGATTATTGGGTGTAGGACGCTGCAATGAATCATTCCACCACAATTGACAGAGTGGATTTTGACTAAAGCCGTGATTAAATACGACATCAACAATAACCGCAATACCGCGTGCGTGGCATTGGTCAATCAAGGTCTTGAACATCTCTTGACTACCGTAATACTTATCCAACGCTCCGTGGTAACTTGGATTATAACCCCAACTATTATTGCCTTCATACTCTTGAGGAGGCATAAATTGCACAGCCGTAATGCCTAACTGCTCCAAATAATCCAATCGATCCAATACCTCTTTAAAGCTCTGCTCTTCGGAAAAATCACGCACAAGCAACTCGTAAATCACCAAATTATCAGCAGGAGGCTTTACGAAGTTTGGAAAGAGCCATTGAAAATCGGGTTCTTGAAAAATGTGCTGTGTCACAAAGCCCGAAGCCTCTCCGAAAGGATAAACGGGCAGATTGGGATAATTTTCCTCTTGAATCCATCCATCATTTCCCTGATCGAGCACTACTTCTGCATAGGGATCAGCAATGGTAATTGAACCATCGACTAAGTACTGAAACTGAATTTCTTGACCGGGCACTAAATTGGGTACATCAAGCCAATATCCACTTCCATCGACCGTCGGCGTCATAAAGTAATTGACATCAGCCCGCCAGTCGGTGAAGTTTCCAATCACATACACATAGTCATGCAATGGCGCATGGAGATAAAGTCGCATCGTTGAGTTATCGATATCCGTTATACCATACTTCGTAGAACCTGGCACATCTTGAGGTGTGACATTGGGATTAACCGCATAGTAAATCGTATCGGACACCGTTTCGTTCCCATCAAAGGCATTGACTATAAGATTATGATTACCCGCAGGAAGGGCACCTACCTGACCTGTATAGTTTTCTGCTGTCTGACTAGCAATCTGATTGCCGTCATGGAAAACAGTTAAATCACAAGTCGTGGATGCCGATACCGTAAAGTCAATGGGATCTCCCTCCTCATAAATCAACAGATTATCGGAAGGAACGGTAAAGCTCACATTAAACCCTCCTGTGTATACAGGGTAAAAAATGTCACTGCCGTCGGTTGACCGACCGACGACGGTTCCATCTTCGTTACGAAATACAAAAGCCATAGAGAGTACTTCCTCGTTGGCTGGAATATCATAGTAATTCCGGATGTTGAAGCTTATCGTATGAATATCACCTCCTTGGGAATTCATCAATACGCTTGCATCATCAATCCCCCAATTTCCTTGGACATACTTCCAATCATTACCTGTTGTACTATTGGACGTAATCACTCCTGTGTGCGCATAAATTGGCGAGACGCCAGTAAGGGCTCCATTTCCACCACTCGCATCGAAAGTGATCACCACATTATCATCTGCAGTAGGGAAGGCAGGATCAACGGTCACTTGAGCCTGTACACCTATTGCAATTAGCAATGATCCAAGAAATAGGGTAAGTCTGTTGGTTAACTTGATCATCCGGATATCGTTTGATTTATTCAATGATTACTGAACGCGTTCCACGTCGTCCAGTGTGTAAATTTTCAATTAAGATAGTGTAGACACCGGAATGTATGTTGGATACGTCCAATGTGCCTTGGCCATCAGTCAATGTCAATGCGCGAACTTCTTGCCCCACAGCATTCATCAAAGAAACCTGATAGATACCATTATCTACAAGCTCGATGGTAAGGCTAACATCCGCAGGGTTTGGATAGATTGCCGTGGATAGGTCAATATTACCAATGCTCGTTGGAGGAGGTGTTGTCGTGTCGCCTACGCCAAGATCACAAGACTCGAACTTCCAGATTGGAAGAATCGTATCACCCGTTGCCATAGATAAATCGGCTACACGATTGTATCCTCCGATACCGTTAGGCTCTCCACATCCTGACATTTCAAAGTTGTGTACCTCGGCATAGATATCCGTGTTCGCTGTATCCGCTCCATTAAAAAATAAGAATGCATAGCGATCAGGGATAACTGTAGTGGTATACTCATAGACCTTGTTGGCATCGCTATCATCCATACCCAGTGTATACTTAATCCATGCAGGGTTTTGGAAGGTACCAGCCACATAGACTCCACTTGCATTCACAATTTGCTCACTCATGTCCACACGGAAGGTAACATCAATTGGTGCTAAAATAGGACCACAGTCTTCTGTAAGGCGGTTAAAGCATCGCGTGATCACCGTATCAGTAACACACCCATCAAGATTTAAAGAGGCATTAGCAACACTTTCCCAGCCTCCGCAGCCATTTAAGTACTTATACTCATAGTTTCCTTCTGTAATAGTGTAGGTACCAGAAAACATAGAATCTACCGTAGCTCCTTCTAACAAGGTATAGCCGCAGTCATTCCAATCACCGAAGGTTCCTCCTACAACAGAGCTACCAAAAGAACCCGCCACGATTACCGTATCAGGATCCATTAGTGATGGGTCGACAAACTGGCGACGCATATCAGCCTGGAAGGTCACATTCGTCGAAGCCACAACAGCAGAATCTTCGTTGTTAAACAGTGCACGATCTAACACAACATCACCGCCACCAGCAGGCACGACTAACGCTCTATTGTTCGCAAATCCTTCCCATCCGTCGATGCCATTTTGAAACTTAAACTGATAGGTTCCTGAAAGCATGCGTACTGTGCCCTCATAGAATCCTCCACAGGTATTAGACAGATTAAACTGTCCACCCGTCCAATCAGACCAGTTACTATCAATTACGCTGCTTAAGAAGTTTCCTGCGACTGTAATTGGGGCATTTACTACTGGCTCCATGCTCATATCGACGCGGAAGGTAACATTCACTGTATCGATAGTAGGACAAGATGCGTCGCACGTATTGTAGCAATACGTCAAGGTAGTATCCGAAGTAATGGCTGCGTATCGGTTATCTGAACCAGGATAGGCACAAGGACCTGAAATGCCCTCATTATTTCCCCAAGCAAGACCATTGATAAATTTGTATTGAATGGTATCAGGAGCTCCCGTCATCACCACGGTTACTTCATAAACTCCGTCCATATTATCATCGGTCATTTGCGTTGCACCGGCTTGCCATGCAGCCCCCACCGAAGTGAACTCTTGAAAGCTACCAGCCACAGAAATAGTATCCGGTACTGATGTCTGAGTATTCATATCGACTTGAAAGGTCACATTATAGGTCTGCGCTTGCAGAACAGCACAAAACATAATGCTTGCCATAAGGGTTGATAAAAACGTTTTCATAGTGTTTGATTTGGTATTTAAATGAAAATTTATTTTGGTTAGAAACAGCTAAGTCTATAGATGAAGGTTCCATCTGAGACATCATTGGAGTTGATTACATTTTGACGTAAAACCCTGAATTCAAGTTGACGAACAACACTTCCTTCGGGTAAGTTGAAGAAACGCGTTGGCCAAAAAGAAAACTGAAAAAGTCCTTGGCCCATATCACGCATAGCCAATTCTGATTGGTTACCTACTTGCGTTATCGGCGCGTATTCTGTAGTATTTTGAGTGCCAAGGTAATCTGTCCATGTTGCTACAACATAGACGCAAAGATCATTGACCCCTTGCATAGAGGGTTTCTCCTCATAATTGTTGTCATAAATCAGCGTGAATACATCATCTGACCCTATGCGGACTAGAGAATCTCCTGTAGCAATCGATGGGAATGATCGCACCTTAGTTACAGGAAGAGCCGGTGGATCAACAGGAACGAGTAAGTCCTCAGACTTTATGTCCGGATCGCCGTATCCACCACCATCTTTAGGCTTCACCAAAAAATGAATGTCTTCGTTAAACACATCGGAGGCTGACACTTCATAGAAGTCTGTAGGAATAATGGTCCAAGAGAATGTGCCATCGAAATTGTTGGTCATGATC